>NZ_LIPN01000147.1 GCF_001418325.1 Streptomyces atriruber
CCCCTCCCCAGCGAAAGCCTCCCCGGAAGGACCCCACGCGTGACCAGACCACCGTTCCCCCGAGCCCTCGCCGCCGGGATGCTGGCCACCGGGCTCCTGCTGACCGGCTGCGGCGCCGAGGTCGAATCGGCGGCGGGCAGCAAGTCCGACACGGACACCGTCACCGTCTCCAACTGCGGCAAGGACGTGACGTACACCCGACCCGAGCGCGCGGTCGCGTACGACGTGAGCGGCGCGGAGAAGATGTTCGCCCTCGGGCTGGCCGACCGCATGCGCGGTTACGTCATGAACAAGCTCGGCGACCCGTCCATCAAGGGCTCGCCCTGGCGCAAGAAGTACGCCGAGGTCGACCGCCTCGGCAGCGAGCGCATCACCCGGGAGATCGTCGTCGACGCCAAGGCCGACTGGGTCCTCGCGGGCTGGAACTCCGGCTTCAGTGAGGAGCGCGGCATCACCCCCGCCCTGCTGGACAAGGTCGGCGTCGACAGCTATCTGCACACCGAGACCTGCTGGGACTACGGCAACAAGAGCGTCGACGTGTCACCGCTCCAGGCGCTCTACACGGACCTGGACAACCTCGGAAAGATCTTCGGTGTGGAGAAGCGGGCCGACAAGCTCGTCGGCGACCTCAAGGGGCGTGTCGCCGCGCTGAAGAAGACCTGGCCCGACCGGAGCGACCGCGACCCGGCCAAGGTCTTCGTCTACGACTCGGGCACCGATCAGCCGTTCACCGCGGGGCGGCACGCCGCGCCGGACGCCATCATCACCGCCGCCGGGGGCACCAACGTCTTCGGCGACCTCGACAAGGGATGGACGACGGTGGGCTGGGAGCCGGTCATCAAGGCCAAGCCCGAGGTCATCGTGATCGTCGACTACGCCGACCAGCCCGCGAAGGAAAAGATCGCCTACTTGAAGAAGCTGCCCGCCCTGAAGTCCGTACCGGCGGTGAAGAACAACCGCTTCCACGTCATGTCGTACGGCGACGTCGTCAGCGGCCCGCGCAATGTCGCGGGCGCCGAGGACCTGGGCCGCTACCTGCGTTCGGTCGGGCGGTGACGGCGACCGTGACCACCACGCACACCACGCCGTTCGACGAGCGGCTCCTGGACGAGAGCGCCCCGGTCCATGAGCACATCACCGACGCGATAAAGGCCCCGGACCTCCTCCGACTCTCCGACAATGTCGTACTCGCCCGCTTCGAGACCCTCAAGGTCTACGCCGCCCTCGGTGCGGTCCGCACCTTGCTGGAGCGCGGGACCGTCAAGCCGGGCCAGACCCTCGTCGACAGTTCGAGCGGCATCTACGCACTCGCCCTGGCCATGGCCTGCCACCGCTACGGACTGCACTGCCACATCGTGGCCTCCACCACCGTCGACGCCACGATGCGCGCCCAACTGGAGGTCCTCGGCGCCACCGTGGACCAGATGCCGCCCTCCGAGGACCTGCGACTCGACCAGGAAGGCAGGGTCCGGCGCGTTCGTCGGCTGCTGGCCGAGCGGCCCGGCATGCACTGGATGCGGCAGTACCACGACGCCGTCCACTACACCGGCTACCGGGAGTTCGCCGCGCTCGTCGACCGCGCGCTGCCCGACGTACCGCTGACGGTGGTGGGGGCGGTGGGGACCGGCTCCTCCAGCGGCGGCCTCGTCCAGGCGCTGCGCGGGCGCGACCGCGACGTCCGGCTGCTGGGCGTGCAGCCCTTCGGCAGCGTCACCTTCGGCAGCGAGGGGTTCAGCGACCCGGAGGCGATCATCGCGGGGATCGGCAGCTCGATCCCCTTCGACAACGTCCATCACGACCTCTACGACACCCTGCACTGGCTCGACTTCCGGCACGCCATGGCCGGAGCCGTGGGGCTGCTGCGCGAACACGCCGTGTTCGCGGGACTGTCCACCGGCGCCGCCCACCTCGTCGCGGGCTGGGAGGCCGCTCGTGACTCCGGCCGCACCCATCTGGTGATCGGAGCCGACACCGGACACCGCTACACCGACCGCGTCTTCGCCCGCCACCGCGAGGCGCTCGACCCGCGCGCCCTCGAACCGTGCCGGATCGCCGACCTCGCCGACCTCACCCCGCCCTGGTCGGCGATGGAGTGGAACCGGCGGAGCTACGACGTACGACGCGGCGGTGCCGTACGCGCACCGGCACCGGCACCGGTAGCCGCACCCGCACCCGCCCCGGCACCGGTAGCCGCACCCGCCCCGGCACCCGCGTCGGCGGAAGCCCAGCTCGTACGAGCGACAGACCCACTCACACACGCGAGCGGCCCGCTCGGCGTACCGGACCGGGAGAACCAGACACCGTGACCATCGCCGCACTGGAAGCACTCACCTTCGGCCTGGGCCGCCTGGTCGAGGCGGCGGGCACCGCCGGTCACCGCCTGTGCCTGCTCACCGGCGACCGCGACGTCTACCGTCACGAACTCGCCCACCTCGCCCACGGGGCACTCGACATCGTCGACATCGACACCACCGATGCCGGTGCCTGCGCGGCCGCCCTGTCGGCCCTGCCCGACCTGAGCGGGCTCATCAACTCGACCGACACCTGGAGCGTGCCCGGCGCCGACCTCGCCGCCAAGTTCGGCCTGCCCGGGCCGGATCCGAGCGCGGTGCGGATCCTGCGCGACAAGAGCCGGGTGCGCGCCCTCCTCCACGAGCGGGGCCTGAGCCGCAGCCGTGCCGTCGCCGTTCCCGCCGATGTCTCCTCGGCCGAGGAGATCCTCCGCGAGGTCGGCCTGCCCGCCGTTCTGAAGGACTCCGCGGGCACCTCCTCCCGCAACGTCTGGCCGGTGCGCGACGAGCGACAGCTCCGCATCGCGCTCGCCGAGGCGTCCCAACGCCCCTTCAACGGGCAGCTGTTCGCCGAGTGCTTCTTCTCCGGACCCGTCTACAGCGCGGAGACCCTCGGCTGGGAGGGCGAGACCAAGCTGCTCGGTGTCCTGAGCCGCCAGATGTCACCCGAGCCGTCCGTCCGCGAAGAGGCCGCGGCCTTCCCCGTCGCCTTCCCCCGCCCCGAACTCGACGTCATCGAGAGCTGGGTGGGACGCGTGCTGGCCGCCGCAGGCCACGACAGCGGCTTCGCGCACGTGGAGTTCGTCCTCACCGCGGACGGCCCGGAACTGGTGGAGATCAACCGCCGCATCGGCGGCGCGCTCGTCGGCGAGGCGCTGTGCCGCGCCCTGCGCACCAACGTCTACGACGCGATGGTCGACACGGCACTCGGTAGGCGCCCCGCCCTGCTGGACGCGGTGGCGGCGGCCGAACCCGCTCCCGGCCCGGCGACGGCCTTCGTGCTCGTCTATCCCGACCGTCCCGGCACCCTCACCGGCTGGACGGGCATCGACGGCCTGACCGCGTTCCCCGGCTCGCCCGAGTGGTACCCCACCGCCGTCCCGGGACGGCGCCTGGAGCACCTGAGCGACCAGCGCGGCTGCACCGGAATCGTGCTGACCGAGGCCGAAACCGCCGAGCTGGCCCTGCACAGGGCGCTCAGCGCCGCCGGGAGCATACGGCCGACGGTGGCGGGCGACGACGACCGGGAATGACAGGCACACCACCGCAGCGCCCAGAACGACCGCGGCCACGATCACGGTCGCGCCTCGCACCGTTCACGGAGTTCTCGGACCCTCAGTACTTCCTTCTCGCCGGGTCGTTCCTCATCCCCTTGGGCAGCTTCGCCGTGCTGCCCTTCATGTCGGTGCTGCTGCACGAACGGCTGGGCATGGGGCTCGGTGCCGTCGGAGTCGTGCTGGCCGTCGCCTCGTTCGTGCAGTTCTCGGGCGGTGTCGTGGGGGCCGCACTCGCCGAGCGCATCGGTCTGCAGCGCACCATGCTGCTGGCCCTGGTGATCCGCACGGTGGGGTTCGGGGCCTTCCTGCCGGGGCTGAGCCGTCCCATGTGGGCCGTCGCGGCGCTGTTCCTCGTCTCCTGCGGGGCCGCGCTCTATCTGCCCGCGAACAAGGCGTACTTGGTCACGGGAGCGGCGGAGGACCGCCGCGCCCCGCTGCTGTCCGCGAGCAGCTCCGCGCTCAACGCGGGCATCGCGCTGGGCCCCATCGCCGCCGCGCCCTTCGTGCTCACGGCGTCGGCGGGGCTCTTCACCGCCGTCACCGTGCTGTTCGGACTGATCACGGCCGGGCACGCGCTGCTGCCGAAGGAGACTGCGGCGGGGGAGGAGGAACAGCGGCCCGGACCTCGGCTCCCCGAGGACGAGAAGCCGGCGACCACCGATTCGCCCCTCCTCCCCTTCGCGATCACGGTGCTGAGCGTGTACGTCTTCATGTTCTTCCAGCACTACCTCGCGCTCTACGCCGTGGGCAGGACCTCGACGGTCTTCTACGGCCTCGTACTCGCGCTCTACGCCCTGCTCCTCGTCGTCACCCAGCCCCTCCTCTCGGACTGGACGGCCCGCCTGCCCTATCCCCGCGCCCTGCGCATCGGCTTCACCGCGCTGACCCTCGGCATGGCCGCGCTGGCCCTCGGCCACCCCGCGGCCATCCTGGGCGGGGCCCTGCTGATCTGCCTCGGCGAGGTCGTCCTCTTCCTGAAGAACGACCTCGAAGCCCTGTCCCGTTCCGACCGGTCGCCCGCCGTCGTCTTCGGCCGCCAGCGCCTGGCGGCGGGGATCGGCGCGTTCGCCAGCGGCATCGCGGGAGGCGAGGGCTATGCGTGGGCCGAGGGGGCCGGTCACGCGGGCCTCTTCTGGGTGGCGGTCGCGGCGCAATGCGCGCTGCTGCCACCGCTGTTGCTGCGAACCCTGCGCCGAACCCGAACCCGAACCCGAACCCGAAACCGCACCGGAAGCCGAAGCTAACGGGAGCAGGGCGCTGCCCATTCCCTATTTCTGAAACGGGTTCTACTCTGTGCGCCGTCAGGTCCGGGACCGAGCGAGCCGAGCAGTGAGCCAGTAGAGCCTGGAGGGGCCGTGCACCTCGAATACACGCCGGAGCAACAGCAGTTGCGCACCGAGCTGCGTGCGTACTTCGCCGAGCTGGTGCCGGACAACGCCTATGCGCGGTACGGCGAACCCGCCGCCCAGAAACGGTTCTACCGGGAGACCGTGCGCCGCCTGGGGACGGACGGGTGGCTGGGGGTCGGCTGGCCCGAGGAGTACGGCGGGCGCGGGCTCAGCCCCATGGAGCAGTTCATCTTCTTCGACGAGGCGGCGCAGGCGGGCGTACCGCTGCCGCTCATGGCCCTGAACACCGTCGGGCCGACGATCATGCAGTTCGGCACGGACGAGCAGAAGGCGTACTTCCTGCCCCGGATCCTCTCCGGTGAGCTCGACTTCGCCATCGGCTACAGCGAGCCCGACGCCGGTACGGACCTGGCGTCGCTGAAGACGAGGGCCGTGCGCGAGGGCGACGAGGAGACCGGCCACTACACGGTCAACGGGCAGAAGATCTGGACCACCAACGGCGACACGGCGGACTGGGTCTGGCTCGCCGTCCGCACTGCCACCCCCGAAGAGGGCGTCCCGCTCCACAAGGGCATCACCATGCTCCTGGTCCCCACGAGTGACCCCGGCTACTCCTGCACGCTCATCAACACCCTCGCCTCCCACGACACGACCGCGAGCTACTACGAGAACGTCCGCGTCCCCGTCTCCCGCCGCGTCGGCGAGGAGAACAAGGGCTGGCGCCTCATCACGAACCAGCTCAACCACGAGCGCGTCACGCTCGCCGCCCACGGCACCATGGCGATCCGCGCCCTCCACGACGTGCAGCGCTGGGCGATGGACACCAAGCTGGCCGACGGCCGCCGCGTCATCGACCTGGGCTGGGTCCGACAACGCCTGGCGAAGACCCACACCAGGCTCGACGCGATGAAACTCCTCAACTGGCAGATGGTGAACGCCGTCCAGGAGGGCACCCTCACCCCACAGGACGCCTCCGCGGTGAAGGTCTACGGCTCAGAAGCACGCCGCGACGCGTACGCCTGGCTGATGGAGGTCGTCGGGGCGGCAGGCGCCCTGAAGGAGGGCTCGGTGGGCGCGGTCCTCCACGGCGAACTCGAACGCGGCTACCGCTCGGCGGTGATCTTCACGTTCGGCGGCGGGAACAACGAGATCCAGCGCGAGATCATCTCCTGGATCGGGCTGGGGATGCCGCGGGTGCGCCGTTAGCGCGTTGTGACGGCAATTCATATTCAAGCAGGGTGAGGAAGCGGGCGGCCTTTGAGGCGGCCCGCTTTCTTTCTGCTGCTCATGTTTGATTGGGGAGGGTGTTCTGCCTGACTCTCCGTTCTGCAATCGCGACTCCCCGTCCCAGAAAGAGATGAACTGTCAAAACCCGTACGCTGTGCGCCACGTGGCGTAGACACTGCTGGAAACAGGCCCTTGCATGGAGCAGCGGGGGTGCTCGTAGCTCCTGCCCGAGTACAGGAGGACTGCCGTGGTGTCGTCGGATCCGCACAGCTATTGGATTGTGTTGCTGGACATCGAAGATTTCAGCCTGCGTCCTGAGGTTTCCCAGGCGACATTGCACGGCGAGTTGTACGAGGTGGTCGAATTCGCTCTCGCCCGTGCCGGGCTCAGCCTTGCGAAATGCCCCGTCCAGGACCGGGGGGACGGAATGCTGATCCTGGCGCCCGTGGGGACCAGTCCGACCAGGCTGCTGCGCGAGCTGACGCGGGGTCTGGAGGATGCGTTGCGGGCGCACCAGGAAAAGTACAACGAGACCCACCGCATGAGGCTGAGGGTCGGTCTCCATCAGGGACTCGTGATCCGGCAGGGCAAGCGCTGGACCGGTACCGCGATCAATGACCTGGCCCGACTCGTGGACGCCGGCCCGGTCAAGGGCGTACTCGCACGGGCGCGGAGGGCCCAGCTGGTGCTGGTCCTCTCGGAGAGCGTGCACGCGATGGTTGTGGGTGGCAACTACCCGGGGATCGACCCGGCGGCCTATCTGCCCGCCGACTTCGTCACCAAGCACGACGAGCGGCGCCGGGGCTGGGTCACGGTGCCCGGCTACTCGGCGCCCCCAGGTCTTCCCGCGGAACCACGGGGGACGTCCGGCGGAGCAGGGGGAACTCCGCTTCCGGACGTCGACGCGGGAGGAGAGGGCGGTGGGGCCGGTGCGGCGACCCCGGCCCCGCCGTCCGTATTCACCTTCAACGACGTGACGAACAGCCCGATCGCCGCGGGCACCAATCCGGTGAGCTTCGGCAGTGTCGGCCGGGACGTCGTGCACGGAGACAAGTACGAACACAACGAATACGGAGACAAGTACGAACACAACGAATACGGCACCACGGGCGAGTCATGAGCGCGCCGGGCGGCTCCCCGCCCCCATCGCCCCGGTCCGGACCCGAACCGTCAGCGCCCTCCCCGTCACCCACACCGTCCGGGAACGCGGCCGGTCAGGGGAGTGCGGTTGCCGGGGGAGGGGCGCCCCCGCCGGGCGGAGGCGGCAGGGACGCGACTCCCCCGGTGGGCGACGCCGGGACGCAACGGCCTGCGGGCCCGGCGGGCGGCGCCGAGGGCAACAATGTCGGAGCGGGCGAGAGCGCCCAGAAAGCCACCGCTCGCACCGGGCAGGGAAGTCTGCGCGCCGGTCTGCTCCGCGAGGCGTGGACTCACATAGGTCGGGACTGGATCCAGGGCAACAAGATCGTTGTCCAGGCCCCCGGCGAACGGGGCGTCGTACTGCGGGCCATCTCCGCAAGCACCGTGGAAACGGTCCGGTACGCGTTCCACAAGCCGCCCCGCTGGGACGACGTGCACGACAACGCATGGCAACGCCGCTCCGTCGTGCTTCGAGGGGCCGAGGGCGCGGGCAAGACCGCGGCGGCCCTGCGGCTGCTGATGGCCAAGAACGTGCAGGCCTGGTACCGGCTCGACTCCGTCGACGACCTGGCTCGACTGACGGAGCTGAAGGAACTCGGCAGTGGTTCGGGCCTGCTCCTCGACCGGCCCCCCGATGTGAGTGCACTGCGTGGCCAGCTGCTCGAAGGTCTGGAGGAGCTGCTGCGCCTGGCGGACGCCCATCTGGTCCTGGTCGCCGGGCCCGAGGACGAACTGGGCCCCGGCGTGGGCGAGTACGTGCAACGCATCGTCCGGCCGGATGGGCTGACCGCCGTATTGAGAGTCCACCTGGACCACCGTCTGGGCGGGGCGGAGGCCGAGCGGGTACTCGCCGACGCAGGTGTGGCCGCGCTGGCCGAAGAGCTGCTGTACGACGCCCCGTGCCGTGACGCTGCGCGGCTCGCGGAGGTACTGGCGCACGAGCACGGCCCGGAGCCCGGCGATCCGCAGCAGGCACTGGTCCTCGACCTGGACCGGGTCCGGACCCGGATGGACCAGACCGTGGGCGAGGGGCCCGAGGAGTGGTTCGAGGGACTCGGCGACACCGTGCTCCGCACCCAGGCCGTGGCCCTCGCCGTACTGGGCGGACTGCCGCAGGAGGAGGTGGCCCTTGCCTCGACCACCCTTCTGGCGTGCTTCCGAAGCGAACGCGGAGTGCTGACATCCAGTGTCGAAGAGGGCTCCGTCCCGCTGCGTCAGGACCCTTTCGCGCAGCCACGCCGCCTGTTCGCCGAGAAGCTCCGCGCCCGCACCGTCCGTTCGGTGACTCAGGGCGACTACGGCTGGCTGCCGTGCACCATCGCCGAGTACCGCGACGCCGAATACCCGGCCCGGATCATCCGGCACGTCTGGTCGGAGTACCGCATCCAGCAGGAGCTGGTGGGCTGGCTGGCCGAGCTGATCGACTCGTCCTCGCTCCCGGTGCGCAGTTTTGCCGGGACCTCGCTCGGGCTCATAGCGACCGAGTCCTTCGAGTTCATCGCCACCAGGGTCTTCGACCACTGGGCGCGGCACGAGGACTGCGGCTGGCAGCGGAGGGAGGCCATCGCCTACGCCCTGAAGGTCTGCGCCCGCGACCCGGCGCTGTGGGCGGGTGTGCACAACCTGGTCAACGGCTGGTACTTGAGCGGTATCTGGGAGTTGCAGGCCGCTGCCGCCCGCGCCTACGGCCTGTGTCTGGGCGGGGTCGACCTCGGCACCGCCGTCGCTGCCCTCACCCGGCTCGGCACGGTCGACCACATCCAGGTGGCCATCGCCATCGGTGACGGCTTCGTCGACCTGTTGGCACAGGATGTGGCGGCGCATGCCCCGGTCGTGCTGCGTGCCGTGGCCGAGATGGTGCACGAATCGGAGAGCCGTGCCTGCGGACACCTCGTCTTCCTGATTCTCGCCGACGGACTGGTCACCGAGGAGACGGTGGCCGGCAGTACGCAGCCGCGCAGCCGCCCCACGCTGCTGAACCTGGCCGTGCGGGACCGGCGCGGGGGCTCCCTGCGGCGGCTCTTCGGTTACCTGTGGGCCGAGGTGATCGGCGGTGAACTGTTCGGCGACGAGGCCGACGTGGTGCTTCAGCGATGGGCCGTTCAGGCCGAGACCGATCCGCTGCTCCTCGACGACCTGGTCACCACGATGGTCGAGGACGTCGCCGTGCGGAGCCCTCGCGTGCGCCTGCTCCTGCAGCGTCACGTCACGAGCTGGACCGGACGCGACTGCTTCCGTCCCCTGCCCCGCTCCGCGGCGGTCCTCGGCAGCGCTCTGCGCTCGGGGCAGCCCGGATTTGCCGCTCAGCCAGGAGGTGCCCGGTGAGCCAGCCGGTCTCGTTGATCGTCAGTCAGTCGCCGGTGCCCCGGTGGGGGACGGGCCCGACCAAGGCGAGGGAGCCGCATCTGGCCGTCGTCTACGCCACTGCCACGGGTGAGGTGGTGTGCTTCGACGGTCGCCCGCTGCGGGCGGGGCAGCAGTTCCTCTCCAAGTACCGCACGCGGTACGAGGTCGACATGCGCCCGCAGCATCGCACGGCCGTACTCGAGAACAATCCGCTGGTTTCCCGGGACGGGGTGCATGTCTTCCAGGTGACCGTCTCCTTCACCTTCCGCGTCGACGGCTGGACGGGCGCCGAGGACTGGGTGCGCTCGGGTCTGCAGGATCCCCTCCCCGTCGTGCACGGGCATCTGGTGAGCCGGTTCCACTCGGCAGGGCAGGGCTTCGGCATTGAGCAGGCCGTCGATCTCCAGAACCATCTGACCCGGCTCTGTGCGTCGCCGGTCTCCCTGTCGCCGGGGCTGGTGGTGGAGGGCTGCCGTGTCTCGGTCCGACCGGACGCCAAGTCTCTGGCCTACCTGGAGACGTTGATCGAGGCCGGCTGGACGGAGAGCATCGGAGTCGCCGAACACGTACCGAACATCGGGGCCGCCCATCGGGCGGGCGATCTCGCGGCGGTGCAGCAGGAGTACGAGATCGGCGCCACCCAGCGCCATGACGCCGCCTTCTCCGGGATGCTCATGAACAGCGAGGGGCTCATCCGGCAGTACCTCAACACTCATCCGCACGATGCCGCGGGGGCGTTCGCCATGAGCCGCCAGCTGGAGGAGGCGCGTGCCGCCACCGCCGAACTGCAGAACCAGCGGGCACTCGGCCTGTTCCAGGTGATGGCGGAGAAGGGCCTGATTCAGGCGGGCGACCTGGACCTGCTGCGACAGCACCTGACCGGACAGGTCGGCCAGGCCACCGGCGGGCACGTCCAGCTCTCGGCCGTCGCCACACCTCAACTGCCCGGCGCGCGGCCGTGGGACTCGCCGCCCCAGGGACCTGCCGCGCCGCCCCAGCAGACCGACCCAGCTGTGCCCGGGCCCGCACCCGGCAGCGCCACGCCGACCACGGCCGCCGCAACCGCCACGCCGACCACACCGGACACCGCCGCCTCCTCGGCCGTGCCCGTCCCCTTCTCCGGGGCCGCGCTCATCTACCTGGTCATCGACGAGTCGCTGAACAGTGACTGCCTGGACGAACTGAACCGCGGCCTCGCCGCCCTGCACTCCGCTCTCTCCGGCGCACCCGGGGTCTCCGCCGCGCTGCGGCTGTGCCTGCTGGGCATGGCCGCCGGAACGGAACTGCGGCTGCCGCTGGAAACGGTGCTGCCCAGCACACGGACGCCGATCCTCACCGGGCGTCAGGGGCTGTCGTACGAGCACGCCTTCCGCACCCTTCAGGCGCTGCTGCGGCAGGACGTCGCTCTGGTCAAGACCCAGCGCACACAGGTCCTGCGCCCGATCGTCTTCTTCCTCACCGGGGGTGTGCCCGACGAGGGGCCAGGCTGGGACGCCGCCTACCGCGAACTCGTCGACCAGGGAGGCAATCCGGTGGTACCCCATCTGATCGTGCTCGGCATCGGCGGGGCCGAGGCGCGAGCGGTCCGGACCATGGCGACCCGGCCCGAGTTCGGATTCATGGCCGCGCCGAACCAGGACGCGGCCTCCGCGGCACACAGTTGCGCCGCTTTCCTGCGGGACACGATCGTCGCCTACGGGCAGCGCCTGAGCTCCGGCGACCCACAGTTCTCACTCGTCGCGCCGGACGGTTTCCGCGCGGCCGAGGACGCGCTCTGACATACGGGCGACCGAAGACAGCAACCGCGAACGGGACAAGGACAAGGACAAGAGACGATGATGGAAAGCAATCGGGGGCACTTGCTCCCCATCTACGTCCTCGCCGACGAATCGGGCTCGATGACGCACCACATCGACGACCTGAACGACGGACTGAGGTCGCTGCACCAGGCGCTGCTCGGCGAGCCCATGGCGGCCGCCAAAGTGCGCTTCTCCGTCCTGGGCTTCTCGGACGATGTGGTCGAGCGGGTCCATCTGGTGGATCTGCGCAGCGCCGACGAGTTCCCGCGCCTGAGCACGCGGGGCATGACGAGCTACGCAGCGGCCTTCGAGGACCTGATCCAGCGCATCCCCGCAGAGGTGCAGAGCCTCAAGGACGACGGGTACCAGGTGCACCGGCCCGCTGTGTTCTTCCTCAGCGACGGCATGCCCACCGGCGACGAGGACTGGCGGGGCCCGCACAGCAGGCTCACCGACCGCGATCTGACCCTGGGGGCACCGAACATCATCGCCTGCGGGATAGCGACCGCCGACGCGGAAACCATCAGCCAGGTGGCCACGCAGCCGGAATTCGGCTTCGTCGCCGACAAGGGCGTGGACGTCGGCCCGGCGATCGCCAAGTTCTGCACCGCACTCACCAAGAGCGTGATCGCCTCCGGGCGCTCACTCGCATCGGCTTCTCCGCAACTGATGGTCGACAAGCCGGAAGGCTTCACCGTCGCGATCGACGTGATCTGACATGGTGCGGCTGAACTGGTGTCACCCCGACAGGCGACAGAAGCGGCAGGAGAAGGCGCCGCAGGCGGACCCGCGAGAGCGACAGCCCGTACGGCAACCACCGGGACCGGACCCGACGACCGAGGGTCGGCCGCGGCACCGCCCCGAGGAAGCCGTGGACGACTCGTCCCCGCCCCCCGACGCCTCCTCGCCCGCCGTCGGCCCTGCTCCCGAGCCCGCCTCCGGGCCCGGGCCACAGACCGCGCCGGACGACCTCGCTGAACTGTGGGAGCCCCTGAAGGTGGGCGAACCGACGGTGGCGCTGGAACCGACGCCGCCCTCAGGCCTGTCCTACCGGCCCGACGTCGTGTGCGACGGCTGGTCGGCTCCAGCACTCCATGTACGACTGGCCTCCGTGCGCGGCTACCAGCACCGATTCGACGGCCGGCCCCGCGAGGACGACGCTGCGGTCGCCTGCGACACGAACAGCGGGACGGTGGCCTTCGCCGTCGCCGACGGGGTCTCCGACGCACAGCAGCCGCACATCGGCGCGCAGCTGGCGAGCCGCAGTGCGATCGACGAGATGCTGTCCCAGGTACGCGGGGACGGCGCAGGCTACGTGGAGAACTGGGACAGGCTGCTTTACATGGTGCACTGGCAGTTGGTCGAGCAGACCCGCCGCATTCTGCATCACCCGAAGGCAGGGCTGCAGGAGACGGCCGGGCTGCTGGCCACCACCCTGGTGGCCGGGACGGCCACCCCCACCGACAGCGGGGTATTCGTCCACGTGGTCTCGGTCGGTGACTCCGGGGCCTGGCAGATCAAACACGGAAACGTCCACCGACTGGTGGGAGGGAAGCCGGACGGGGCGGACGGACTCGTCTCCTCCGCGGTGGAACCCCTGCCCTATCTGCCGAACGTGATCCGCCCGCTCACCTTCTCCCTGGAACAGGGCACGGTCCTGCTGGTCGGCACGGACGGCTTCGGCGACCCCCTGGGAGACGGAACGGGGGCCGTGGCGCGCCTGTTCCGCGATCGGCTGCGCCGCCCCGTACCGCCACTGGGCTTCGCGCATCTGCTGGACTTCTCACGGGAGACCTTCGACGACGACCGCACATTGATCGCGCTGTGGCCGAGGGACCAGGCAGGAGAGCGGTCATGACGGTCCCGGTTTCCTATGCCCGCCCCGACCAGCTGGGCGACTACCGGGCGCACCGACTGGGCGCCGGCGGACAGGGCGTCGTGTACGGCGTGCCCGAGCCGCCGGGCAGGTTCAGCGGCGAATTCCTTGCCTACAAGGAGTACCTGGCCACGGTCCGGAGCGACGGCGACGTGCTCTACGCCATGGTCGTCTTCCTCGAGGAGCTGGGCCGGTCCCACCGGCACGATCGCGCCTTCCTGAGCCATCGCCTCACCTGGCCGCTCGCGATGATCTACACGGGCAGCAGGCCGACCCAACTACGGCCTTCGCTCAATTCCGGCACGCTGGTGGTCGGCTTCCTGATGCAGCGACTGGTGGCGGAGTTCCAGCTCAACCACTCCCAGCTGGGCGAAGCGAAGCCCGCGGGCATGGAATTCCTGCTCAACGAAGACGCCTATACCTCGCGGATCGGACTGCAAGCCGACGACGACAAGCGGCTCAGGCTGCTCGCCGACCTGGCCGCGACGGTCACCCGGCTGCACCGGCAGGGCGTGATCGTCGGAGATCTCTCACCGAAGAACGTCCTGTTCAGACTGGCCCCGACGCCCAGATGCCTGCTGATCGACTGCGACTCGATGCGGCTCAGGGGCAAGGACGTGCTGCCCCAGGTGGAGACGGAGGGCTGGGAGGTACCGGAGGCGGCCAAGGCCACGACGGCCTCCGATGTCTTCAAGTTCGGTCTGATCGCCACCAGGCTCTTCAACCGGGACCAGCACAGCACGGACCTCAGTGGACTGCGGAGCATCTCGACCGACCTGGCGACGCTCGCGGATCGCAGCAGGAACACGGATCCACGACGGCGGCCTCAGCTGGCGGACTGGCACCGAGCGCTGGAACGGGCGCGCAGTGGAATGAAGGCGACGCAGGCACGCCCGCAGCCCGTACCGTCGCAGCAGCCACAGGCTCCGCAGCCCACGCCCCGACCGTCATCGACTCAGGTGCCGACCACGCCCGCACCGTCGTCTTCCTTCTCATGGGGTGGGTGCGTGGTCGGCACGATCGTGCTGTTGGTGGTGGTCGTTGGCATAGCCCTGCTCGTTGCCCTGAAGTCCTCGGGGGCCGACAGCAGCCCGCCGGCGGATACCGGAACTCCTGGGCGGGCCGAGGCTCCGGGGGCGGCCGTCGACTACTCGCAGGTCGTCGACGAGCCGGCAGCGGACGAGGTGGCCGACATGTTCGCCCGCTTCTACGGAGCAATCAACACGCGGCACTACGGCAAGGCCATGACCTACTACGACCCCAAGTCGGGCGTCGTCGACCGCACATCTGCCTCCAGCCGCAGGGAGTGGACGCGTGCCATAAGCACCACGAAGGACACCCGCATCGTCCTCGCCGCCCTCTCCACCTCGGGTGCACGCACCTTCGCCACCGTCAGTTTCCGCAGCCGTCAGGACGCCGGCTACGGACCGGCCTCGAACCCGGACGACACCTGTGACGACTGGAAGGTGACCTATCAGCTGACCCACACGAAGGGCTATCGCATCTACAAGGCGCCCAGGAGCGGGGTGAGCCATCGCCCGTGCTGAGTTCCCCAGGGGAGCCGAGCCGACGAGGCAGGCGACTCAGCCTCCGAAGGCCTGCCTCTTGAGTTGGTCCACGGAGCGAATCAACAGGGACTGCCGACCCGTCACGATCCAACCCCGGCCTCGCCATTGCTCCAATACGCGGCTGACCGTCCGACGGGAGCTCAGTACCAGCCCGGCCAGGTCGTCCTGGGAGAGCCGTAGGCCGATACGCAGCCCGGCACCATCGGGATCGGTGTGGCCGCAGCGCTCGGCCAGGTCGAGGAGCAGAGCGGCGAGACGGGCCGGGACCGGTTCGGTGATGCCGGTGCGCTGGGCGTCGGCCTCGCGCAGGCGCTGGGACAGTGTCTGCTCCAAGGCCGCTGCGACGGAGTTGTTGGTGCGAGCGATGGCGTGGAAGCGGACGGCGGGCAGGTGCAGCAGGTCGACCGGGGTCGCGGTCTGCAGCGATGCGGAGCGGCGGCGCCGCTCCAGCCCCGCCTGTTCGCCCAGGAGTTCACCGGGGCCGCGCAGCGCGAGCAGGGCGCGGTAGCCGGCGTGGGACTGGGCGACGACCTTGACCCAGCCGCTCACGAGCACCACCAGATGGTCGGAGTCCTCTCCCTGCGTCAGGAACTGCTGGTCCGCGGGCAGCGAAACCTGGACTGCCGCCCGGCGCAGTTCGGTCCGTTCCACGGGGCCGAGTGCCTCCCAGAAGGTGGAGGAGCGGTGGGCCGTCATGGTCAGCCCAACAACCACGCGAGGACGACGAACGTCCAGCCCACGACGGCGAGCGCGAGCGACTGCTGTACCCGTCGGCTCTTGATCCACAAGATCTGGCTCATGATCACCACCTGATGGGTCAAGGCGTCCAGAGGGGAGGTCTGGCTCAGCCTCTCGGTGAGGCGCTCAGGGGCCCAGTGCCGTAGGTCACCGAAGTAGAGGAAGTGGTTCTCCCGGGGTGGTCCGGCTCTGCGCCCGAGGCGTGGGCTGATCACGGACATGGAGGCGATGGCCGACAGCCCGAGCACGGCGGCACCCAGCCAGAACAGGACCATGGGCAGCACGCCGTCCAAGTCCGTCAGGCTGTGGTCGGAGCCGGAGAACGCGATGACCGCGACCGCCGACTCCAAGGCGAGAGCGAAGCCCGCCTTCGCGTCCACCTTGCCCGTCCAGTCGATGAGGACCGCGTGTATCCGCCAGGCGGTCTCCACCGGATCCGTCTCTGCCATGGCGCCCCCGGTTTCCCGATCGTCGGCCGGACAAGGGTGCAGGCGGCCAGTGTGGCACCGAGGGGCTGAACTGGCCCTGCTCCGGATGTACTCGCCGATTCACGCGACCCTGACCTCGGCCAGGAGCACCCTGTGGGGAACCCGCCGCCGTCCACCTGCCGGGGCTCAGGACGTGCCGGTGGTGCCGTCATCCGCGGTGAGGAGACGCAGGAGCCCGGAGCGGAGGGCGTCCGTGGCGTCCGTGGCCGTCATGCGGCCGGCGCTCACCTCCTCTCCCGTCGCGTGGCTGAGCGCGATCACGGCCGACACCTGCCACGCGAGCGGGGGGAGCGGGTCGATGGATCCCTCGTCGCGCCCGCGTGCGAGTACGTGTGCGATGCGGTCGGCGATCGGCCGGTGGCGGACACGCTCCTCTTCCGGTGGGGCCGGGCGGGGTTCGAGCCGGAGCAGGGCCGGGTGCGTCCGGGAGACGTGCCAGGCGGCGTCGAGCAGGCGGAGCAGCGCGTCGGGTGCCGGGCCCTCGTCGGGTCCCGAGGCGTCCATCGCCGCCGTGACCAGGTCGGTCATGTGGTCGACGACGGCCGTGAGCAGGTCGTCCCGTGAGGAGAAGTGGGCGTAGACGGTCTGGCGGGTGACCCCGGCCGCGGTCGCGACGGCGGCCATCCCCGCGTCCGGCCGCTCGCCGAGGAGCCGGACGGCCGCGTCGAGGATCGCGGTACGGCTGCGCTCGGCGTCGGCCCGGCGTCGCGGGGGCGGGCTCGGTGGACTTGGAGAGGCCGAAGAGTTCGGAGGGCTTGGAGGGCGCGGAGGGGGCAAGTCTTACACCTTGTCAGAGTTGTGGGTTCGCTTTAGTTTACAGGGTGTAAGAGTTCCTGGGGTGGTCCTGCGAGGACCGCTCCGCCCAGCCGCGCCTCGACGGGAGCCCCATGCAGCCACTGGCACAGAGCACCCCCGAACAGTTCGTCGCCGACTTCCTGACCGCATTCCACGAGGAGGTCGTGCGGGGCGACCACGACCCGGCCCCGGCCATGGCCCGCTTCTACACCCCGGACATCGTGATGATCAGTGACGGCGTACGGCTCGGGTGGGACAAGCTCCTCGCCCACATCCGTCCCGTCCGCAAGAACCTGGCCGAGGACGACGAGGCGCGCTTCGAGGTGCACGAAGCGCTCGCGGACGGCAACAGGATCGCGGCGCGGCTCACCATCCACGCCGCCCTGCGCAAGAGGCGGGTCTCCACGGAGGTCCTGACCTTCTACACCTTCGCTCCCGACGGCCGCCTGCACCGGTCCCACGGATTCACCCGGCCCGTCGACGCTCCCTCACGGGAGGCGGGGTGAGCGATACCTCCTGGCGTCCGGACGGCATCCTGGCCACACTTGGCGGTCAGGTCGTCACCCGTCAGGAGATGGTCGCACCATGCCCGAGCAGACACAGGCAACTCCACCCGACCCCGGGCTCTTCGGGCCGTCCTCCGTGACCTGGCAGGCGCACTCCGACCCGATGATGTGGGTCGCCGGGATCCGGGCCCTGTACCTCCAGGCCCTGCACCCCCGCGCGGTCCGCGGCGTCATGGAGAACTCCGACTTCCGCAAGGACGCCTGGGGCCGCCTCATGCGCACCGCCAACTTCGTGGGCACGACCACCTACGGGACGACGGAGGTGGCCGAGAAGGCGGGCGCCCGGGTGCGGAAGATCCACACGATGCTCCGGGCCACCGACCCGGAGACGGGGGAGCGTTACGGCGTCGACGAGCCCGAGCTGCTGCTCTGGGTGCACTGCGCGGAAATAGACTCCTATCTCCACGTCGTACGCCGTTCAGGGCTCCCCCTCACCGACGCGCTGGCCGACCGGTACGTCGACGAGCACCGGCAGAGCGCCCGTCTCGTGGGCCTCGACCCCGCGGACGTACCCGCGTCGACGGGTGAACTCGCCGCGTACTTCGAGCAGGTGCGGCCGCGGCTCGCAGCCGGGGCCGACGCCCGCGCCGTCGACGACTTCCTGCAGCGCCCCCCGACGCACACCCTGCTCGTTCCGGCGCGCGACCTGCTGTGGCGCCGCGTGGCGAACCTGGCGTACGCCTCCCTGCCGTCGTACGCCCACGAGCTGTACGGCAGGGCGGCCCCGCCGCCTGCCACGGTGACCCGCCGCCTCGTCCTCACCGGCACCGTCCTGCGCCGTGTCCCCTCCCGTGTGCGCTGGCAACTCCCGCCCAAGCACATCCTGCGCGCCATGGCCCGCCTCGGCCCCGGCAGCCGCCCGGCCCCGTACAAACTCGACAGACGGGACGCCATACTGGACGGGCCGGGGAGGGCGCAGCGAGGCAACGGGGGCGACAACACGAGATGGCGGACACCAGGCTGATCCAGAGCCGCTACCGGCTCCTGGATCTGATCGGGCGCGGCGGCATGGGCGAGGTGTGGCGTGCACGCGACGAGTCGCTGGGCCGCCAGGTCGCCGTCAAATGCCTCAAGCCGATGGGGCCTCAGCACGACCAGGCCTTCACGCGGGTGCTGCGCGAGCGCTTCCGCCGCGAGGCGCGCGTCGCGGCCGCGCTCCAGCACCGGGGCGTCACCGTCGTCCACGACTTCGGCGAGCACGACGGCGTCCTGTACCTGGTGATGGAGCTCCTCGAAGGGCGCAACCTCAGCCAGCTCCTGGAGGACAACAAGCAGCACCCGCTGCCCGTCGCGGACGTCGTGGACATCGCCGACCAGGTCGCGGGAGCCCTCGCCTACACCCACGAACAGGGCATCGTGCACCGGGACCTGAAGCCCGCCAACATCATGCGGCTCGGCGACGGCACGGTGAAGATCTGCGACTTCGGCATTGCCCGCCTCGGCGCCGACATCGGCTTCACCTCCCGACTGACCGGCACGGGCATCGCGATGGGCACCCCGCACTACATGTCGCCCGAGCAGATCGGCGGCGACCCCGTCGACCAGCGCAGCGACCTCTACTCCTTCGGCTGCGTGCTGTACGAGATCGCCACCGGAGCGCCGCCGTTCGACATGGAGGACGCCTGGGCCGTCCTGGTCGGACACCGCGACACCACGCCCGCGCCGCCCCGCAGGCACCGCGGCGAACTGCCCGCGTACTTCGACCGCATCGTCCTCGACCTGCTCGCCAAGGAGCCCGCGGCCCGGCCGCACGACGCGCGGGAGCTGGTCCGCCGCATCGCCGCGGGACGCACGTCGATCTCGTACGTCCCCACCATTGCCACGCCGCCCGTCCGCCGCCCCGAACCGCTGCCCTCCCACGAGCCGCGCCTGCCCTCCTGGACCCGCGGCATGACCACCGGGCACAAGGCCGGCGGCGCGTCCGTGCTGCGCGCCACGCCGCCCGACGCGGCCGCGGGCCTGACCGGCGAGTGGATCCCGCGCCTCGACGCGCGTCGCGCGGCGGCCCCCCGGCCGACCGAACGGCCCACGCCGCCCCCGGAAGTGGTGGCCACGCTCACCAATCGCCACAACGCCGGCCTGAGCCTCGGGCGGCTCGGCCGCTGGGCGGAGGCGGGAGAGGTGCACCGCGCGGTCGCCGCCGAACGCGAGCACGCCCTCGGCCCGGACCACCCCGACACGCTCGCCAGCCGGTACGAGGTCGGCTTCACGCTCAGCCGCACCGGCCGCGCCTCCGACGCCCTGCGCGAGTACGGCCGCGTCGCACAGGGGCGGGAGCGCACGCTCGGCCCCGAGCATCCGGAGACGCTCGCCGCCCGCCAGGAGATGGCGTACGTACTGGGCCAGCTCGGGCGGCACTTCGAGGCCCACCAGACGTACACCTCGGTGCTTGCCGTCCGCGAGCGCACGGCGGGGCCCGATCATCCCGACACACTGCGCTGTCGCCACAACCTCGCGTACAACCTGAGCCGCCTCGGCCGCCTGGAGGACTCCTTCCGGCTGGCCGAAGAAGTGGCGGCGGCCCGTGCGCGCGTCCTCGGGACGACCCACCCCGACACGCTCGTCACGCGGTACGAAGTCGCGTATGCGCTGGGCCAGTTGGGGCGCTGGCCGGAGGCCCTGCAGACCTACCGGGAAGTCGCCGACGCCCGGGTGCGGGCGCTCGGCGCCGACCACCCCGACACGCTCACCGCCCGCTACGAGGTCGGCATCAGCCTCGGCAGGCTCGGCCGCAGCGGGGAGGCCCTGGAGCTGTACCGCTCCCTGATCGACGACCGCACCCGCGTCAACGGCCCCGCCGACCCCGAGACGCTTAGGGCCCGCCACGGACTCGGTGTGAACCTCGGGCGGCTCGGCCGCTGGGAGGAGGCGCTCGCGGAGGCCCGGGACGTGTGCGCCGTCCGCGAGCGGGTGCTGGGCCCGGACCATCCCGACACCCTCGTGAGCCGCCGCGAGGTCGCCGTCGGCCTCGGCTGGCTCGGCCGCTGGGCCGATGCGCTCACCGAGTACCGCAGGGTGGCCGCGGCCCGCGAACAGGTCCTCGGCCCCGACCACCCCGACGCGCTCGCCAGCCGCAACGACGAGGCCCACTGCCTGGAACAGCTCGGCCGCGGCACGGAGGCCGTCGAGCTCTACCGCAGGGTGGCGGCGCTGCGTCAGCGGCGGGCCACCGGGGAGCGCTGACCCCCCGACGGGCCCGACGGGCCCGCGGCCCCCGGGGTCCCTCAGACCCCGGGGCCGCCCATGTTCTGATTCCTCGCGTGGGACGCGCTCAGCCCCTGCGCGAACCCCTGCCCCGCCGCCCCGCGCTCCACCGCGCCGCGCTCTCCCGAGCCGTCCCGGCGCCGCAGCACGGCCCAGCACGCACCGATCGCCGCCGCGGCCACGACCAGTATGGAAACCATGATGATCATGCGTTCTCCCGTCCCCGTGTGTACGGCGGTCCTCACCGTGCGGCCCGCCCCGATCCGTATCATCGCCTCTTTCCTGATCAAAAGGACAGGCCGGTGGCCGCCCGGAAAAATCGCGTGCGCAGATTGATCGACTCGGGACACACTGCGGCATGGATCCGGCTGCCTCCCAGACCTCGCGCGCACGAGCGCTGCGCCACATCGCGGAACTGGCGTCGGGCCCTCCGATGGACAAGACGCTGCGGGTGACCCTCAACTTCCATCCGGACCGGCCGCTGCACGGCAGGCCGATCCTGGACGCCATCGCCGAGGACGGCGTCTACTGCTCGCAGTTCGTCACGGGGACCAGCAACGGCGGACTGACCGCGCATCCCGGTGGTGACCGGTGGCGCTGGGAGAGCCGGATCTTCGACACGGCGTACGACGATGCGCCCGCGCACGAACGACCCGTCTACGGGGCGTTGAACTTCCGCCGCAAGCCGGTCGGCGGCGCGCCGCGGTTCGGCTCCGCCCACTTCCGGCTGACCGCCGCGACGCTGGCGCGGACCACGTTCTGCTACCCCGACAGCTTCCTCGAACCCGCGGACTTCGGTGTCGCGGACCGCATGGGGCTCATCGAACTCGCCCTCGCCGACCGGCAGGACGACCTCGACGACTACATCGAGGCACAGGTCCACGGACCGGTCCGGCCGGACCGCGACGTGGAGGCTCTTGTCCTCGACCCCTGCTACCGGGGCACGCCCGTCGAGACGTCGGCGCGGCGCCTCGGCTGCCCGGTGGAATGGCACCCCGGCTTCCGGCTCGGGGCCGAGGAGCTCCGCCGCCACCCCGGCTACCGCGGGCAGGAGTACGTCGACCTGGGCACGCGGCTGGCGGTCGACGGCGCCCTGGACCCGGGCATCGTCGGGGCCGCGGCGCGCTCCGGCCACCACGACCCCCAGTCGGTCAAGAGGGTGTGGCACTACGTGGCCCGGTTCGGGGCGCCACGGTCGGCCGACGGCCCGCAAAGCCGCGTCCCCCGTGCTAGGAAGAGCCATGCCCGATCGTGAGTACGACGCCGTCATCGTCGGCGGTGGCCACAACGGTCTTGTCGCCGCCGCCTACCTCGCCCGCGCCGGACGATCCGTGCTGCTCCTGGAGCGGCTCTCCGTCACCGGTGGCGCGGCCGTCTCCAGCCGGCCCTTCGCCGGGGTCGACGCGCGGCTCTCCCGCTACTCGTACCTCGTCAGCCTGCTGCCCAAGAAGATCGTCCGGGACCTCGACCTGAACTTCAGGGTGCGCACCCGCACCGTGTCCTCGTACACCCCGGCCGAGCGCGAAGGACGCCCCACCGGGCTCCTCGTCGGCGGTGGCGAGGCCCGCACCCGGCAGGCCTTCGAGCGGCTCACCGGCGGACAGCGCGAGTACGACGCCTGGCGCGACTTCTACGCCATGACTGGCGAGGTCGCACGCCGCGTCTTCCCGACCCTCACCGAACCCCTGCCCAGCCGCGCGGACCTGCGCGCCCGCATCGACGACGACACCGCGTGGCGCACCCTCTTCGAAGAGCCCATCGGCACGGCGATCGAGGACCGCTTCGCCGACGATCTGGTGCGCGGCGTCGTCCTCACCGACGCCCTCATCGGCACGTTCGCCGACGCCCACGACCCGTCCCTGCGCCAGAACCGCTGCTTCCTCTATCACGTCATCGGCGGCGGCACCGGCGACTGGAACGTGCCCGTCGGCGGCATGGGCGCCCTCACCGGAGCCATCGCCGACTCGGCCCGGATGTCGGGCGCGCTGCTGCGCACGGGGTGCGAGGTCACACGGATCGACACCGACGGCCGGCGCGCCGAGGTCACCTACCGGACCGACGACGCCGAACACACCGCCTCCGCCCGCCACGTCCTGGTCAACGCGTCACCGGAGGCCCTCGCCGGGCTCCTCGGCGACGAGGCGCCCCCGCCCGCGGAAGGCGCCCAGCTCAAGGTCAACATGCTGCTGGAGCGGCTGCCTCGGCTGCGCGACACGTCCGTCGACCCGCGCGAGGCCTTCGCCGGAACCTTCCACATCGCCGAGGGGTACGAGGAGTTGGCGACGGCGTACGCCCAGGCGGCCGCCGGTGCGCTGCCCGCCGCGCCCCCCTCCGAGATCTACTGCCACTCGCTGACCGACCCCACGATCCTCGCGCCCGACCTCGTCGAGCGCGGCTGCCAGACCCTCACCCTCTTCGGCCTGCACACCCCGGCACGGCTCTTCGCCCGCGACAACGACACCGCCCGCGCCGAACTCCTGAAGTCCACCCTCGCCCAGCTCGACGCGCATCTCGCCGAGCCGATCACCGACTGCCTGGCCCTCGACGCGGAGGGCCGCCCCTGCATCGAGGCCAAGACCCCGCTGGACCTGGAGCGGGACCTGCGGTTGCCCGGCGGCAACATCTTCCACCGTGACCTCGCCTTCCCTTACGCACAGGAGGGCACCGGCCGCTGGGGCGTGGAGACCCGGCACGCGAACGTCCTGCTGTGCGGTGCGGGCGCGGTGCGCGGCGGCGGTGTCAGCGGCGTTCCCGGGCACAACGCGGCGATGGCGGCGCTCGACGACACGGGCGGCCGTCGCGCGGCCGGGCGGGGAGAGGGCTAGAGCTCCGGCTCCGAGCTCCGCGGCGCGCCGCCGAATCCGATCTCGTTCCCGTCGGGATCGCGGTACGTCGTCTTGCGGACGCCGTTCGCGTACGTCTCGCGCTGGGCAGGGGCGAGGCCGCGGCCGGTGATCTGCGCGATGCGCTCGTCGAAGTCGCCGACGAAGAGGGTGTGCCGGGCGTGGCCCGCGTGCTCGGGGAGGTGCTCGATGTACAGATAGCGGTGCTCGGCCAGTTCCCAGACGGCTTCGACGTCGTTCGGGTGGAACGTGGCGGGGCCGCCGAGCAGGCGTTCGTACCAGGTGAGTGCTGATGCGTAGTCACTGACAGGGATGCCGGAGAACAGATCGAGGGCCATGCGGCCATCGTAGGAACAGCGGCCCCTGCCGACTGGATCTGACACTGCATCAGAAAATCTCTTCCCTCGGCCGGGCCACTGCGGCATTCTGCGCCCATGCAGACGGAGTTGAGCAAGAAACTGGGAGTCGAGCACGCCATCTTCGGTTTCACGCCCTTCCCCGCGGTGGCCGCCGCCATCAGCAGGGCGGG
>NZ_LIPN01000148.1:0-6790 GCF_001418325.1 Streptomyces atriruber
GGCAGCCCCCGGCGCGGGCGAGCCGGTCTGCCTGCTGGACCGGGTCTGCCCGCAGTGCGGCCGCCTGGCCGCCGACCGCGAGGCCCGCTTCTGCGCCCGCTGCGGAACCCCCCTGACCTGACGCACACCCGGGGCACCGGCCGGGGCGGCCCGTGACGGGGTCAGGTCCGGTGCCGGACTGGGGAGTTGCGGGTGGCGGGAGCCGGGGGGAGCCCCGGCCGGTGGGCGGGCCGGGGCCCCGGGCCTGTCGCGATCGGGGCAGTTCCAGTGCGTGCCAGAGGAGTTGCCGGGGGCGGGCGGTGAAACGGCCGGTGCGCGCCGGATGGGGAGCGGCTCTTCTCATCTGGCGCGCGCGACTCCACAATCACCCCTGCGCCCACGCCGGTTGGCGGCGGTGTGCCGTGCCGTGTCCGTGTTCGGTGAGGAGGCCCTGGTGCCGAGGGAGACGAGCGCCCGCTCCGCGCGGCGACTGCTGCTGGGCTGGCTGTGCGTGCTCGCCGTGCTGCTGCCGGCCGCGCCCGCGCCCCGGCCCGTGGTGTTCGTGCACGGCTACAACGCCGACCCCGGCGTGTGGGGGTCCCTGCGGGAGGACTTCAAGTCCGCCGGGTACGGCGACGGCGACCTCTTCTCCTGGGGCTACGACACCAGCCGGTCGGTCAACGAGGACCTCGCGGGCCGCCTGGCCGCCTACGTCGCCGAGGTGCGCGCCCGCACCGGCGCCGACCGCGTCGACCTGGTGGCGCACTCCTTCGGCAGCCTGGTCACGCGCTGGTATGTGAAGTTCGGCGGCGGCGCGCCCGCCGTCGCGCACTGGGTCTCGCTGGGCGGGCCCAACCACGGCACCTCCACGGCCTGGGCCTGCGCCCTGTGGTCGCAGGCCTGCCGGGACATGACACCGGGCTCCTACGTCACCGGCCGGCTCGCCGAGGGCGATGAGACGCCCGGCCCGGTGGCGTACGCGACGTGGGCCTCGTCCTGCGACGAGGTCATCAACCCCGACGACAGCGTGCCGCTGGCGGGGGCGGCCAACCACGAGGCGGGCTGCCTGGCCCACAACGACCTGCTGGGCGACGACGCCGTCTCGCAGGGCGTGCGGGCCTTCCTCACCGCCCCCGCCGCGGCTTCCGCCGGCGGCCGGTGAGGCGGGCCGGCGGCGGTCCTCAGGCGGCGGGTGCGGGCTCGAAGACCAGGATGAAGAACCGGGCGCCGGGCGAGCCCAGCGGCACCGCCGCGCACATGGTGACCTGCCCGGCCCGGGAGGGCAGATGCCGCGCGCAGCACCGGTCGGCGCCGCCCGGCGGGCCCGGGGGATCGGGCCAGGGCAGGCGCACCGGGCGGGTGGCGCCGCTGGGCTGGACGTAAGTGACCGGATCCGTGCGGTAGATGGGTCCGGCCACCGGGTCGTCCTCCACCTCCTTGTCCAGCTCCCGCAGGTCGGTGTTGCCCGGATACAGGGCCACCGCCTTGCGCAGCTGGGCGGCCAGCGGCCGGGCCCACCGCGTCTCCCAGTCCATCAGGTGGTGCTCGCGCGCCGTCTCCCGCAGCAGCATGTAGCGCATCAGGTTCCGCTCCGGCAGGGCGGGTTCGGCCCCCGGGGCGCGCGGGAACATCGCGGTGAACGCCTCGTTGCAGGCCAGCACGTTCCAGGCGACGTCGTTGACGTAACAGGGCCGGGTGACGCTGTGCACCGCCTCGTGCCAGGCGCCGTGGATGTCCTGCCCGGCCAGCGGGTCCTGCGGCCGGGGCGGCTCGTGCCCCAGCGCATAGACGTACAGCGCCGTCCGCTCGCCCTCCTCCAGGCGCAGCACGCCGCAGACCCGGTCCAGGAAGTCGGCGGCGGGGGCGGCCATTTCGCCCCGTTCCAGCTGGGCGTAGGTGCGCTCGGAGACGTACAGGAGCTGGGCGACCTGCGCCTGGGAGAGCCCCGGGGCGCGCCGCCCGCGCCCGGTGCGCGGGCGCAGCCCCACCGACGCGGGCTCCAGCCGGCTCCGCTTCCACCGCAGCAGCTGCCGCAGCGCGGCCTTATTGTCCACCGTTCGCCCTCCCGCGCGCCTCGCCCGGGGCCGGTCCGCTTACCGGCAGGGGGATTTCCGGAAATTCGGGAACAGGAAGAAGTTGCTCCTGGTACCGCCCCTGGGAGGCCCCCCACAATGACGGCCTGGATCTCGCCGGACGGCGACCGATGCGGCGCTTCCCGGCCGCCGGGGGGTGGTGGCGTTGTCGCAGCGCGTTCGTCGCGCGCCGACGGCGTACCCCGGGGATGCCCCCGCACCCCGCCGGTCCGCCCTGGCCCAGGCCCAGGCACCGCATCTCTTCTCCGTTTTCCCCCAAGGCTCCGCGCACGCCCCAACTAGCGCGGGAGCCACCCCTGTTCGTGCTGAGCAGATCAGCTTGCAGGCCGCCCCTCGAGGACCGCTGGAGGCGCCGTGTCGCGCGGCACGGCGCGTGCCGCGCCGCCCGCCGATCCGACGCGCGCCGGGCCCGGCCGCCGGCCCGGCGCGCAGAGTACCCCGCCCCCTGCAGAGAGGTCACCCGTGCCCCGTTCCGTTCTCGTCACCGGCGGCAGCCGCGGCATCGGCCTGGCCGCCGCCCGTGCCCTGCAGGCCGCGGGCGACCGCGTCGCCGTCACCTACCGCAGCGCCGCACCCCCCGAGGGGCTGCTCGCGATCCGCTGCGACGTCACCGACACCGCCCAGGTCGACGCCGCCTTCCAGGAGGCCGAACAGGCGCACGGGCCCGTCGAGGTCCTGGTGTGCTGCGCGGGCATCACCCGGGACCAGCTGCTGATGCGGATGAGCGAGGACGACTTCACCGCCGTCCTGGACACCAACCTCACCGGCACCTTCCGGGCGGTCAAGCGCGCCAGCCGGGCCATGCTGCGTGCCCGGTCCGGGCGGGTGGTGCTGGTCTCCTCGGCGGTGGCCCTGCGCGGCGAGGGCGGCCAGGCCAACTACGCCGCCTCCAAGGCCGCACTGGTCGGCTTCGCCCGCTCCATGGCCCGCGAACTGGGCTCCCGCAACATCACCTTCAACGTCGTCACGCCCGGCCTGACCGACACCGACATGATCAGCACGCTCAGCGAGGAGCAGCGCGCGGGCATGGTCGGCCAGATTCCGCTGGGCCGCCTGGGCGCGCCCGAGGAGACGGCCGCCGCCATCGCCTTCCTCGCCTCGCCCGAAGCCGGCTACATCACCGGCGCGGTGCTGCCGGTGGACGGCGGCGCCGGCATGGGGCACTAGGCCCGCGCCCCGCCACCATCCCGGGATGAATACGCACATATGGGTACGGTCATGGGGGCGGGACGCCGGACGGCGGCCGCCCGCTGTCCCGACCCGCCCAGCAGAGAGCAGCAGCCATGGCCGAGTTCCTGACCGACATCAAGACCATCCGCGAGCGGGCCCGCCACCAGATCGAGAAGGGCCCGGTGACCGACGCCTACGGCGCGGACCTGGAGCGCGTGCTCATCGTGCTCAACGAGGCCCTCGCCACCGAGATCGTCTGTACCCTGCGCTACAAGCGGCACTACTACACGGCCTCCGGCCTGTACTCCGAGCCGGTGGCCGCGGAGTTCCTGGAACACGCCCAGCAGGAGCAGGAGCACGCCGACAAGCTGGCCCAGCGCATCGTGCAGCTGGGCGGCGAGCCCGACTTCGACCCCGACACGCTCACCTCCCGCTCCCACGCGGAGTACGACGCCAGCACCGACCTGATCGAAATGATCAAGGAGGACCTGGTGGCCGAACGGGTCGCCGTCGCCGCCTACACCGAGATCGCCCAGTGGCTGGGGGAGGGCGACCCCACCACCCGCCGGGTCTTCGAGGAACTGCTGGCCCAGGAGGAGGAGCACGCCGACGACCTGCGCGGCCTGCTGGAGCGCATCCCGGCCGACCGCCAGGGCTGAGAGTGCCGGGCCTGCGGCCGCCGGGTCTGCGGGCGGCGCCCGTGGCCCCGCGCCGGCGCCGTGCGCGGCCGATGCGGGGCCTGTGCGGGCCGCGGTCTCAGCGGCTCTCCAGCCGCAGGGACACGTCCTTTTCCTGGTCGCCCGAGGCGGCGCCCTCCTGGGTGACGGTGAAGGCCGCCGAGAGCACCGTGACGATCTGGTCGACCGCCACATAGCCGCCCTGCACGTCGGCGGTCACCGCGCCCCTCAGCGACGGCGTCCCGCCCGGCGCGCCGCCCGCCGGACGGGCGGTGTCGAAGACACCGCTCCACACGGTCGGCCCGGCCGGCGCGGGGCCGCCGTCCCGGTCCGAGGCATAGACCGCCCCGAGCACGTCGAAGACGCTCCCGGCGTCCTCCGCCGCGCCGCTCAGCTCCACCGTGACCTGCGCCGGCCGATCTTCCGCACCGCTCACCGTCGCTCCCTTTCCTCGCGTTCCCCCGGATTGCCTCGCACTGCTCCGTGCCGTGCCGCCGTGCCGATGTCTCGCCGCGTCGCCGCGGCCTCAGCCGGAGGACTCCTCCGGTGCCGGGTCCGGGGACGGGTCGCCCGTCTGGCGGGCGCTGCCGCGCCGGCCGGTGCCGGCCTCGTCGGTGTCGGGCACATCGGTGTCGGGCGCGTCGTCGTCCGCCCCGCCGTCCGCGTCCGCCGCGGGCGGCCCGTTCCCGTCCGGCTCCCAGGGGTCCTGTCCGCCGTCGGCCTGCTGGTCGGGCGGGTCCCTGGGCACCGGCGTACTGCCGTCCGCACCGGGGGAGGCCGGTACCTGCTCACTCACGATGTCTCCTCTCGTCTCGCGTGCTGGCCCCGGAACACCTTCGGCCCGGCCCGGCCGGGCCGCCCGGAGCTGGGGTGCAGGTACCCGCGCAGGGCGGGACAACTCGTCCTGATCACCGTGGACCACCCGCGGCGGATCGGCGACACGGCGGCCGGCCGGGCGGGCCCCGCACCCCGGTGTGAGACTGCTCGTGTTCGTCCCGCCGCGTCGCGCAGCCCGCCGCCGAGAGGGAGAAGCAGGTGCCGACATCGGAGCCGCCCGGCGCACTCGTGGAGTTCCTCGCGGACCCGGACAACGCCGTCCTGGACCCGGCCACCGCGCTCGCCCGGTGCGCCACCGCCCTGGGCATGCCCCGGGCGGTGGTCCACTTCGCCGACCTCCAGCAGCGCCGGCTGGTCCCGCTCCACGACGAGACGGCGCCCGCCGACGCGGACGCTTCCCTGGCCGGCTGGGCCTACCGCACCCTGGCCCGGCGCGGGGAGGAGTCGCCCGCCGGCGGCATGACCGCCTGGCTGCCCCTGCTGGACGGCGCCGAACGGCTGGGCGTGGTCGCCGTCCACGCGCCCTTCCTGGACCCCGGCCTGCTGCGCCGCGCCCGGGCCCTGGCCGCGCTCCTCGCCATGATGATCACCTCCAAACGGGCGTACAAGGACAACGTCGTCCAGCGCACCCGCTCCGAGCCCATGCGGCTGCCGGCGGAGATGCTCCGCGCCTTCCTGCCGCCGCGCACCGTCGGCAACACCCACGTGGTCTCCACCGCCGTGCTGGAACCCGCCTACGAGATCGGCGGCGACGCCTTCGACCACTGCCTCACCCCAACGGCCCTGCACGCCACGATCGTCGACGCCATGGGCCACAACCTGCTCTCCGGCCTGACCACCGCCGTCGCCCTGGCCGCCTGCCGCAACGGCCGGCGCACCGGGGCGGAGCTGCCCGAACTCCTGGACGCCGTGGACGCGGCCCTCGGACGGTGGCTGCCGGACCAGTTCTGCACCGGCGTGCTCCTGCGCCTCGACCTGGCCCGCGGGGTGCTGCGCTGGAGCAACTGCGGGCACCCGCCGCCCCTGCTGATCCGCGGCGACCGGCTCGTCGCGGGCGCCCTGGAACGCGAGCCCGACCCGCCCATGGGCCTGCCCGCCGCCGTGCGCGGCACCGGCCGCCAGGTGCACGAGAGGACGCTGGAACCCGGCGACCGGGTGCTGCTCTACACCGACGGCATGACCGAGGCCCGGCTGGCCGACGGCACCGAGTTCGGCCTCGACCGGTTCGCCGACTCGGTCATCCGCGCCTCCGCCGCGGGCGAGGTCGCCGCCGAGACGCTGCGCCGGCTCATCCACTCCGTCCTGGACGCGCAGGCCGACCGGCTCCGGGACGACGCCACCATCCTCATGATCGAGTGGTATCCGCCCGGCCGGGAGCCCCGGCCCGCGCCCCGGTGACCGTCGCAGTACCGGTGACCGTCCGGAGCGCCCGGGCACCGCGCCGCCGGGCATGTCCGGCCCGATCGGGGGGAGGTGAAGAGGATGAAGATCCTCCTCGTCCTCGTCGTCCTTGCCGTCGCCGCCGCCTGGTACATGAAGTCGCGCAAGGGCCGCTGACCCCGTCCGCGCCGGGCCGGGGTGCGCCGGGCCGGGGTCAGCCCTGCCCGATGCGGAACCCCACCCCGTGCACCGTGACGATCCACTCCCGCGAGCCGAGCTTGGCGCGCAGGCTGCTCACATGGGTGTCCACGGTGCGCCGGGACCAGGAGCCCGCCCACACCTCCTGCATCAGCCGGTCGCGCGTGATGACCGTCTCGGGCTGCGCGGCCAGCAGCTGCAGCAGGTCGAACTCCTTGCGGGTCACCGCGATCAGGCGCCCGCCCAGGCGACCTCGCGCAGCGCCGCGTCGATGCGCAGCGCCCCGATCGACAGGACGGGGGACAGCGGGCGGGGCCGCACCCGGCGCATCACCGCCTCCATCCGGGCCTGCAGCTCCCACAGCCCGCAGGGCTTGACCAGACAGTCATCGGCGCCGGCCTGCAGGGCCCGCACCACGTCCAGTTCACCCCGCGGGCGGTGAGCGCGAGGAGCGCG
>NZ_LIPN01000148.1:6823-7223 GCF_001418325.1 Streptomyces atriruber
GGGAGCGCCGGGTCCCCGGCGGAGGCCCCGTACACCGGCGCCTCCCGCCGCGGCATCGCGCGGGCGCTGCGCAAGTCGGCCGGCGCCAGGCTCATGGCTCGCCTCCCAAGCGAAACAGACGTCAAAGACGGTTATCGGGACGTCGGCCACCGTAGGAAACGCCGTGCCGGCTCCCGGTCAGCACACCCGCAGGAGAACCCCAAGCCCCCGCAGAGAACGGGCAACTGCAGGCCCGGATTCGGACAGCCGCCCGCCCGCCTCCGTACAGAGCCGCCCCGACGCCCTCCCCTGTCCCCGAACCCGCCCGTGCGCCCGCCCCGGCACCTGAGCGGGCCCGGCCCCGGCCGGTGCACCCTGGACCTGCGGCTCGCCGAACCGGTGCGCCGCACCGATCCCGCCC
>NZ_LIPN01000149.1 GCF_001418325.1 Streptomyces atriruber
GCGGGCGGGCGGTGAGCCGGTTCGGCGGCCGGGCGACGATCCTCGGCGGGGGTGCGGTGCAGGCCGCCGCGACGCTGTCGCTGGTCGCGCTCGGGACGTCGGGCGGCTGGCTGTATCTGCTGCTGGCCGCCACGTTCGTCGGCGGTGTCGGCAACATGCTGGTCATCGTGGGCTTCATGGTGACCGCCACATCGGGTGTCGCCGACTCCGAACAGGGCCTGGCGACCGGCCTGGCGACCATGACCCAGCAGGTCGGCATCACCCTCGGCATCCCGGTGATGAGCGCGGTCGTGGCGGCCCGGACAGGACCGGACGCGGGCGGTGACCCGCGGGCGGTCCTGTCCGGGGTGAGCGTGGCGGTGGCCGTCAACTCGGGCCTGGTGCTCGCCGCTTCACTGCTCGTCGCGCACCGGCTGGGGCGCGGGGCGGCGCGGCACGCGGACGAGGCGCCCGCTCACTCGGTCGTGTAGTAGCGGTAGAACGTCACCGCGAAGACGCCCGCCGCGACCACCAGCGCCATCACGGTGGACCGCAGCACGCTCGCCCCGCCCAGGCTGTAGAGATAGCCGAACGTGATGCCCGCGAACGCCGTCCAGGACAGTGCGCGCAGTTCGCGCGGGAGCGCGGGCGCCACCCGGTGCAGGGCGAACATCAGGGCGGCGAAGACGAGGCCGGTCACCACTCCGAACATGACGTTCCCGGTGGTGATCGGCCCGCCGTCGCGCCGGATCGCGCAGGCCCACAGGCCGTAGACGACGCCCATGAGCAGGGCGAGTCCGGCCCAGCGGGAGGCGGAGGTCGAGGTCGGGGTCGGGGTCGTCCGTGCGCCGGGCGCGTAGTGGACGGGTGCGGCATGTGCCATGACGGTTCCCTTCTCGGTCCCGGGCGTACGTCAGTGATTCAGTGATGGCGGTACGCGCACGGGTCGTGGTCGCAGTCCCGGTGGTCCCGGTCGTGGTGGTCCCGGTCGCGCCACTGCGGGCACGGGTCCGCGGACGACGCGCAGGACGGCACGTGGCGGCCGCCGGTGTCGACGTACGCCGCGCTGACCCAGCCGCGGACGCCCTCCAGCCAGTACCAGTGCGGGTTGCCGTGGATGGAGGTGCCCTGTACCGCGCATTTGACGCGGTCCTGGCTGCCGTACGGCAGCTTCGCCAGGATCGAGCCGTGGGTGCTCGGCTCGTCCCTGACCTTCAGGTCCGGGCCCGAGACGACGGTGCCCCAGATGACGCTGTCGTCGTTGTGGGCGACGGCTGTGGCGGCGGTACCCGCACTCAGTACGGTCACCGCGCAGACCGCCCCCGCCCTCAGAGCGATTCGCATGATCGGCCTCCTCGCCCCCTCATCCAGGAAACACCCGTTCGGCCGAGCGCTCCACCGGAAGCTTCCCTACGCTGAAATCGATGAGTTTCCGGGGCGGCCCCGGTCTGCCCTCATGACGAATTCCTTACTCCTTGCTCCTGTGAGAAGGCGGGCGGACATGAGCAGCATGGCCATCGAGACCGCGGGTCTGGTGAAGACCTTCGGAGACAACCGCGCGGTCGACGGCATCGACCTCACCGTCCCGGCCGGCACGGTCTACGGAGTGCTCGGACCGAACGGGGCGGGCAAGACCACGGCGGTCAAGATGCTCGCCACCCTGCTCCGGCCCGACGGGGGCGAGGCGCACGTCTTCGGCCACGACGTGGTGCGCGAGGCGGATGCCGTACGCAGCCGGGTGAGCCTGACCGGGCAGTACGCATCGGTCGACGAGGACCTGACCGGCCTGGAGAACCTGATCCTGCTCGGCCGCCTCACCGGCCACTCCAAGCAGGCCGCGCGCGGCCGCGCCGGGCAGCTCCTGGAGGCCTTCGGGCTGACGGAGGCGGCCGCCCGGCAGGTGAAGAACTACTCGGGCGGCATGCGGCGCCGCATCGACATCGCCGCGTCCATCCTGAACACACCCGATCTGCTCTTCCTGGACGAGCCGACGACGGGCCTCGACCCGCGCAGCCGCAACCAGGTCTGGGACATCGTGCGCGCGGTCGTCGGCCACGGCACGACCGTCCTCCTCACCACCCAGTACCTCGACGAGGCCGACCAGTTGGCGGCGCGCATCGCCGTCATCGACCGGGGCAAGGTCATCGCCGAGGGCACCAAGGGCGAGCTCAAGGCGTCGGTCGGCGCGGGCTCGGTGCATGTGCGGCTGCGGGAGGCCGCGCAGCGCGAGGAGGCCGCGCGGCTGCTCGGCGCGGTGCTCGACGCGCAGGTGCAGCTGGAGCCGGACCCGGTCGCGCTGACGGCCCGGGTCGGGGCGGACGGAGCGGGCGGGGCGGACGGCGGGCAGGGCGACGGCGGAGCCGCCGCGCAGGCCTCGCGGGCGCTGGCCGAGCTGGCCCGCGCCGGGATCACCGTCGACAACTTCGCACTGGGCCAGCCGAGCCTCGACGAGGTCTTCCTGGCCCTGACCGGCACGGACGCCGCGCACCAACCCCCCAAGACCGACGCGACCGACGCGACCGACCTGAAGGAAGAGGCCACGGCATGAGCACCGCAGCCCCCATCGAGACCCAGGAGCTCGCGCCGGTGCGGACCGAGTCCCTCGCCGAGCTCCTCATCGCCACCGAGCGGCCGCCCCGGCCCACCGCGCTCTCGGCCTGTCTGACGTTCGGCTGGCGCGCCATCCTCAAGATCAAGCACGTGCCGGAGCAGCTCTTCGACGTCACGGCGTTCCCGATCATGATGGTGCTGATGTACACGTACCTCTTCGGAGGGGCGCTGGCGGGATCCCCGCGCGAGTACATCCAGTACCTGCTGCCCGGCATCCTCGTGATGTCCGTCGTGATGATCACGATGTACACGGGCGTCTCGGTCAACACCGACATCGAGAAGGGCGTCTTCGACCGCTTCCGCACGCTGCCGATCTGGCGCCCCTCGACGATGGTGGGCTACCTCCTCGGCGACGCCCTGCGCTACGCCATCGCGTCGGTCGTCATCCTCACCGTCGGCCTCATCATGGGCTACCGCCCGGACGGCGGCTTCCTCGGCGTGGTGGGCGGCATCGCGGTCCTGCTCGTCTTCTCCTTCGCCTTCTCGTGGATCTGGACGATGTTCGGGCTGCTGCTGCGCACCGAGAAGTCGGTGATGGGCGTCAGCATGATGGTGATCTTCCCGCTGACCTTCCTCAGCGACATCTTCGTGAAGCCGGAGACGATGCCCGGCTGGCTGCAGGCCTTCGTCAACAACAACCCCATCACCCACTGCTCGTCGGCGGTCCGCGCCCTGATGGACGGCACGTCGCCGACGACGGAGCTGGCGTGGACGCTCGGCTGGGCGCTGCTCCTGGTGGCGGTGTTCGGTCCGGTGACGATGCGTCTGTACAACCGGAAGTAGGGGCTGTTGCCCGCCCGCGGCGGACGCCGTCGTCCGCCCTGGGCGGACTCCGTTGCCCCATATGCAGTCGCCCCGGTCGCGCCCCGCGTGACCGGGGCCTTGCCTTGGAGGCGTGCCGAAAACCGTCCGCAGTCCGCTGTCCGCCGTCCTCCTGGTCCTCGCCTGCGTCCTGGTCCCGCTCGGCGTGCTCTCCATCTGGGCCGCGTACGAGATCGGCGACCGGGACAGTTACGTCGCCACGATGGCGCCGCTCTCCTCCGACCCGGCGGTGCGCGCGGCGGTCGCGGACCAGGTCACCGGCTCCGTGATGAAGGAGATCGACGTGGGCCCGCTGCAGGGCACGGTCGAGTCGTTCGTCCGCGACGCGGTGGGGTCCTTCACCGAGACGAAGTCCTACGAGACGGCCTGGAACGCGGCGAACCGGGCCGCGCACGACGCCCTGCAGTCGGCCCTGAACGACGACTCGAAGGGCGAGGTCACCATCGACCTCGCGCCCATCACCGAGCAGGTCAAGCAGCAACTGGTCGACGACGGCGTGCCGTTCGCCTCGAAGATCCCGGTGAAGCACACGGAGATCACCGTGCTGCAGTCCAAGGACCTCGGCGGGCTCTGGAAGAGCTTCCACGCACTGCAGGTCGCGGGCGTCTGGCCCGCGGTGGCGGCCGCCGTCCTGGCCGCCGCGGGCATCCTGCTCGCCACCCGCCGCCGCGGGGCGGTCATCCGCACGGCACTCGGCATGGCACTCGCCGCGGCGGTCCTGGCCCTCGCCGTCGCCATCGGCCGCTCCCTCACCCTCGACGACCTCCCCCCGGACATCTCCCACGACGCCGCGGGCGCGGTGTTCGACGCCCTCACGGAGACGCTCCGGGTCACGGCGTGGGTGATCGTCGCGGTGATGCTGCTCGCCGCCGCCGCGGTCTGGCTCCTGCCGCGGCTGCGCCGCCGCGCCTGACCCTCCGCGGTGGCCGTCGGGCAACCGCCGTCCGCTCCGGCCCGTCTCTGAGAGAGGATTCGGGCAGGCGAGGTGTGGCAGTTCGGCGACGAGAGGGACGGTTCCTTGGACAGCGCGGACCGGATGACCGTCGGCCCCGAGGCCGAGGAGGAGTTCGACGCGCGGGAGCCCCGGCGGCGGGTGGGGCGGGCCGCCGCGTGGGGGGCCGGGGTGCTGCTGGCC
>NZ_LIPN01000015.1 GCF_001418325.1 Streptomyces atriruber
CTGGAGGCGGCCGCGGCCGCCGAGGAAGAGGGCAAGTCCCTGGAGGTCGTCGACCTGCGCTCGATGTCGCCGGTCGACTTCGACTCCGTGCAGACGTCCGTCGAGAAGACGCGGCGGCTCGTCGTCGTCCATGAGGCCCCGGTCTTCCTGGGCACGGGCGCGGAGATCGCGGCGCGCATCACCGAGCGGTGCTTCTACCACCTGGAGGCGCCCGTGCTGCGGGTCGGCGGCTATCACGCGCCGTACCCGCCGGCGCGCCTGGAGGAGGAGTACCTGCCGGGCCTCGACCGGGTGCTCGACGCCGTCGACCGCTCGCTGGCGTACTGAGGGAGAGGGTCGTGACGACGATGACAGACACTGCTCTTGCCGAGTTCAAGATGCCCGACGTGGGCGAGGGGCTCACCGAGGCGGAGATCCTCAAGTGGTACGTACAGCCCGGTGACACGGTCACCGACGGCCAGGTCGTGTGCGAGGTCGAGACGGCCAAGGCGGCCGTCGAGCTGCCCATTCCGTTCAACGGCGTCGTGCGTGAGCTCCGGTTCCCGGAGGGCACCACGGTCGACGTCGGCCAGGTGATCATCGCCGTGGACGTGTCGGGCGGCGCGAGCGCGGGTGCCCCGGCCCCCACGCCGGAGGCGGCGCCCGAGCCGGTCGCGGTGCCGGAACCGGCGACGGCTCCCGAGGCCGCGGCAGAGGCCGAGCCCGCCGCCCCGGAGGGCCGCAAGCCCGTCCTCGTGGGGTACGGCGTCGCCGAGTCCTCCACCAAGCGCCGGGCCAGGAAGGCCCCGCCGACGGAGGCGCCCGCCGCGGAGCCGGTGGCCCAGCAGGCGCCGGTGGCCCCGCAGAGCCAGTCCCTGAACGGGCACAACGGCGCCCGGCCGCTCGCCAAGCCGCCGGTCCGCAAGCTCGCCAAGGACCTCGGCGTGGACCTCGCGACGGTCACGCCGTCCGGTCCCGACGGGATCATCACCCGCGAGGACGTGCACGCGGCGGCGGCTCCGGCCCCGGCCGCCGCACCGGTCCCGCAGGCGACCCGGGCGCCCGACCCGGCGGCGCCCGCGGTCACGCCGGGCACCGTGAGCACGGACGCCCGCGAGACCCGCATCCCGGTCAAGGGCGTCCGCAAGGCCACCGCGCAGGCGATGGTCGGCTCGGCGTTCACGGCGCCGCACGTCACGGAGTTCGTGACGATCGACGTGACGCGGACGATGAAGCTGGTCGAGGAGCTCAAGCAGGACAAGGCCTTCGACGGGCTGCGGGTCAATCCGCTGCTGCTCATCTCCAAGGCCCTGCTCGTGGCGATCAAGCGGAACCCGGACGTCAACGCCGCCTGGGACGACGCGAACCAGGAGATCGTCCAGAAGCACTACGTGAACCTGGGCATCGCCGCGGCCACCCCGCGCGGTCTCATCGTGCCGAACATCAAGGACGCGCACGCCAAGACCCTGCCCGAACTGGCCGAGTCGCTCGGCGAGTTGGTGTCCACGGCCCGTGCGGGCAAGACCTCGCCCGGCGCCATGCAGGGCGGCACGGTCACGATCACGAACGTCGGTGTCTTCGGCGTCGACACGGGCACGCCGATCCTGAACCCCGGCGAGTCCGCGATCCTCGCGGTCGGCGCGATCAAGCTCCAGCCGTGGGTCCACAAGGGCAAGGTCAAGCCCCGCCAGGTGACGACGCTGGCGCTGTCCTTCGACCACCGCCTGGTGGACGGGGAGCTGGGCTCGAAGGTGCTCGCCGATGTGGCGGCCGTCCTGGAGCAGCCGAAGCGGCTCATGACCTGGGCGTGAGCAGGTGACGGAGAAGGGCCCCGCCGCGACGACGCGGCGGGGCCCTTCTCCGTACCGACCGTGTCGTTACGCCACCTTGAAGCCGTAGTCCATGAGCTTCTTCGCGTCCGCGGTGCGGTTGTTCAGCGAGGAAGAGGTCAGGACCGTGCCGATGACCGTCTTGCCGTTGCGGGTCGCCGCGAAGACGAGGCAGTACTTGGCCTCGGGGCCGGAGCCCGTCTTCACGCCGATGGCGCCGCGGTAGGAGCCGAGGAGCGTGTTCGTGTTCGTCCACGACATGTTGCGGTAGCCACCGGACTTCGTGGTGACCTTCTGCTTCGTCGACTTGGTCTTCACGACCGTGCGGAACGTGGAGTACTTCATCGCGTTGCTGGCGAGCTTCGTCAGGTCGCGGGGCGTCGAGTAGTTCGCGCCGTGCCCGATGCCGTCGAACGAGTCGAAGTGCGTGTTCCGCATGCCGAGGGTCTTGGCGGTCGAGTTCATCTGGCCGATGAAGTTCTTCACGCGCTTGGCGCGGGTCGAGCCCTTGCCGAACTTGTCCGCGAGCGCGTACGCCGCGTCGCAGCCGGACGGCAGCATCAGGCCGTACAGGAGCTGGCGGACGGTGACCTTGTCGCCGACGATCAGGCGGGCCGAGGAGGCGTAGTTGTTGCGGACGATGTAGTCGCTGTATGCCTTGTCGACCTTGACCTTGGAATTCAGGTTGAGGTTCCGCTGGCCGAGGACCACGCGCGCCGTCATGATCTTCGTCGTCGAGCCGGTGGAACGCCGGGTGTCGGCGGACTTGGTGAAGAGGCTCTTCCCCGTCGCGTTGTTCATCACATAGCCGCCCTTGGCGACGATGGACGGCTTCGGCGGTGCGGCCGCGTGGGCCGGGGTGGTGAGGGCGCCGCCGGCGAGCATCGCGCTCGCGGTGACGAGGACGGCCGATGCGCGTCGTACGCCCTTGATGCCGGTATTCAAGTCAAATGCTCCAAATGCCCCTGGGCTGCGGCTGCATGAGGGTGCCGCTCACTCAGTAGACGAACGAGAGGGGCGGATGGATGCGCAGTGATGTCGGGTAATTGGGGAATCTCCATCCATCGCGCGGCACCGGGTGCCCGCCATGTGGACAGTGACACCTCTGTATACCTGTTGTATCTATGCTGTGCGCATGCCAGCCTCCGCTCTCGCCGCCGCCAAGCGGCCCCCCGCCGCCGAACGCGTCTACGCGCACGTCAAGCAAGCCGTCCTGGAACGCCGTTACGAGGGCGGCACGCTCCTCACCGAGGGCGAGCTCGCGGAGGCCGTGGGGGTGTCCCGCACCCCGGTGCGCGAGGCGCTGCTGAAGCTCGAAGTGGAGGGCCTGCTGCGGCTCTACCCGAAGAAGGGCGCGCTCGTGCTGCCCGTCTCCGCCCAGGAGATCGCGGACGTCGTCGAGACGCGGCTGCTCGTCGAGACGCACTCGGTGCGCAAGGCGGTCCCCGCCCCCGCGGGGCTGATCGGCCGCCTGGCGGAGCTCCTGGACCGGCAGCGCGCGCAGGCCGCCGCCGGGGACCTCGCGGAGGCCGCGGTCACCGACCGCTGCTTCCACGCGGAGATCGTGCGCAGCGGCGGCAACGAGATCCTCTCCCGCCTCTACGACCAGCTGCGCGACCGGCAGCTGCGGATGGGCGTCGCCGTGATGCACTCCCACCCCGACCGGATCGCGAAGACCCTCGCCGAGCACGAGGAGATCCTCGACGCGCTGCGCCGCGGCGACGCCGACGCGGCGGTCGCCGTGGTCACCCGGCACGTCGGCTGGTTCCAGAACCTGGCGCGGGGCGAGGTCCGATGAGCTCCGCAGCCGCACCCGTCTCGCTGCCCGGTGATCCCCCCGGCGGCAAGAAGGCGGTCCTCGTCTGGTCGATCGGCGTCGCCGTCTACTTCGTCGCCGTCATCTTCCGGACGTCCCTCGGCGTCGCGGGGCTCGATGCCGCGGACCGGTTCCACGTCAACGCGTCGGCGCTGTCGACCTTCTCCATACTCCAGCTGCTCGTCTACGCGGGCATGCAGATACCCGTCGGCCTGATGGTCGACCGGCTCGGCACCAAGAAGGTGCTGACCATCGGAGTGGTCCTCTTCACGATCGGGCAGCTCGGCTTCGCCTTCTCGCCCTCGTACGGAATGGCGCTCGTCTCCCGCGCCCTGCTCGGCTGCGGCGACGCGCTGACCTTCATCAGCGTCCTGCGGCTGGGCACCCGCTGGTTCCCGGCCCGGCGCGGCCCGATGGTGGCCCAGCTCGCGGGCCTCGTCGGCATGGCGGGCAACCTCGTCTCGACGCTCGTCCTGGCCCGGCTGCTGCACTCCGTCGGCTGGACCGCCGCCTTCGCGGGCAGCGCGCTGTGCGGTGTCGTCGTCCTCGTCCTGATGACCCTGTTCCTGAAGGACCACCCCGAGGGGCACGAGCCGGAGCCGGTGCGGCACAGCGGAGCGGCCTTCGTGCGCAAGCAGATCGCGCTGTCCTGGCGGGAGCCGGGCACCCGGCTCGGTCTGTGGGTGCACTTCACGACGCAGTTCCCCGCGATGGTCTTCCTGCTGCTGTGGGGCCTGCCGTTCCTCGTCGAGGCGCAGGGCCTGTCCCGGGCGGCCGCCGGTGAACTGCTCACGCTCGTCGTGCTGTCCAACATGGTGATCGGTCTCGTCTACGGCCAGATCGTGGCCCGGCACCACGCCGCCCGCCTCCCGCTGGCGCTCGGCACCATCGGGACGACGGCGGCGGCCTGGGCGGCCACGCTCGCCTATCCCGGGGACCACGCGCCGATGTGGCTGCTGATCGTCCTGTGCTCGGTCCTCGGTGCCTGCGGACCCGCCTCCATGATCGGCTTCGACTTCGCGCGGCCCGCCAACCCGCCGGAGCGGCAGGGCACGGCCTCGGGCATCACCAACATGGGCGGCTTCATCGCCTCCATGACGACGCTGCTCGCGATCGGTGTGCTGCTCGACGCGACCGGCGACAACTACCGGATCGCCTTCTCCGCCGTCTTCGTCCTGGAGGCCCTCGGGCTCGTCCAGATCCTGCGGCTGGGGTCACGTGCGGTGCGAAGGGAGCGGGAGCAGCTCGTCGCCAGCCGCGTCGAGGCCGTGCACGTCCCTGCCTGAAGCGGGCGCGCCCTCGTCCGTCACGCCCTTGTCCGTCGGCAGGGTCAGGGCGTCACCGCGAAGTCCCGCAGGATCGCGTCCGCCAGTTCGTGGTCGCCCTCGACCTTGACGCGGTCCGCGACGGATGCGTACGTCACGCGGCCGCAGGCGAGCCTGAAATACGTCTCCCAGTCGAGGCCGAGGGTGGCGAGCGGACCCAGCGAGGGCGCGTTGTCGACGGTGCCCTTGCCGTCGGCGTCGATGCGGACCGTGCGCAGGAACTCGACGGGACCGCTCACGTCGAAGACCACCGCCGAGTTCGCGGGGGCGCCCGCCTTCTCGCCGACGACCTTCGGGAGGCCCTGGAGGAGCAGGTCCCGGGTGACGAACGCCCCGGGGGAGTCGAGGTTGCCGGGCTTGCGCAGGGTCGTGCGGAGGTCCTGCTCGTGCACCCACACGTCGAAGGCCCGCAGCCGCATGGCCAGTTCGAGGGTCTGCTCGGAGCCGAGGGGGCCGCGGATCTTGGTGGCGGGCTCCCGCGACTCGTTCCGCAGCTGCCGGGAGCGGCGGATGATCGTGTACTCCAGCTCGGAGGTCATCTCCGGCGCGGTGTGGTGGCGCCGCACGTCGACCTGCATCTCCATGTACCGCTGGCCCTCGGTCTGTACGTGGTAGAGGTCGCGGGGCAGGGTGTGGATCGGGCGGGGGTCGCCCAGCATCTCGCAGTCCAGGCCTATGACATGGGAGACGATGTCGCGCACCGACCAGCCGGGGCAGGGGGTGGCCCAGTTCCACTCCCCCTCGGCGAGCGGCGACACCAGCTCGGATATCGCTTCGACGGAGTGCGTCCAGGCATCGGCGTAGGTTTGCAGGCTGGGATGGAGACTCACGGGACCCCTTGCGGTTGTGCGCGGGCGGTGGGTGTCTGAGACGTTAAGTTACGCTGCCCGCAGGCACCCCGGCAGTGCTTTCGTGTGACGATCGTAGGCCCGTGTTGACGGCTCGAATGCCAGGACGGTGGTAGTGTGCGCGCCTCCCTCATCCAGATCGCCGTAGACGAGGACGAACCGGTCAATTCCCGTAGGCCGCGGGTTGCTTCACTTGTACGTGAAGTGAGCGCGCGGGAGGGATCGGATCTGGTCGTTCTCCCCGAACTGTGGACGACGGGCGCCTTCGCGTACGAGTCCTTCGCGGCCGAGGCGGAGCCCCTGGAGGGCCCGACGTACGAGGCCATGTCGAAGGCCGCGAGCGAGGCGGGCGTCTGGCTGCACGCGGGCTCGATCCCCGAGCGGGACCCCGAGGGCCCGCTCTACAACACCTCGCTCGTCTTCTCCCCGGCCGGTGAGCTCGCCGCCGCCTACCGGAAGATCCACCGCTTCGGCTTCGACAAGGGCGAGGCCGTCATGATGGCGGCGGGCTCCGAGCTGGCGACCGTGCGCACGCCGGACGCCACGCTCGGCCTCGCGACCTGCTACGACCTGCGCTTCCCCGAGCTCTTCCGGGGGCTGGTCGACGCGGGCGCCGAGATGTTCGTGGTGCCCGCGGGGTGGCCCGCGCGGCGCCGGGAGCACTGGCTGCTGTTCGCGCGGGCGCGGGCGGTCGAGGACCAGGTGTACGTCCTGGCGTGCGGCACGGGTGGGGCGCACGCGGGGGTTCCGCAGGCCGGGCACAGTGTCGTCGTCGATCCGTGGGGCGAGGTGCTCGCGGAGGCGGGCGACGGTGAGGAGGTCCTCACCGTCGACCTCGACCCCGCGAAGGTCGCTGCCACTCGGGAGCAGTTTCCGGCGCTGAAGGATCGGCTTCTCGGGCAGGCGCCGCCCCTGCGGGGGGCTCGGGGCGCCTAGCGGGGATTTCCCCTGCCGGGATCGCGGCCGCGGGTTCGTCGTGGCTGGTCGCGCGGTTCCCCGCGCGCCTGAAGCGTGGCTCCGCCGCGCCCCGTCCCGTCAGTCGTCGTCCCCCCGCTCCTTCTCCGCCAGGCGGATCACGCAGACCGCGACGGCCAGGAGGAGCGCGGGGTCGGCGTCCTCGCGCGTGATCTGCAGGCCGTACGTCTCGCGCACGTGGAACCAGCGGCGCGAGATGTCGGCGAGCAGCTCGCCGTCGTACTCGATGGCGAACTCGCGGTCGAGGATCTTGCCGCTGACGTCCAGCTCGGTGCCGTCGACCAGCTCGACGCGGTAGTGGTTGCGCAGCAGCGACAGGCGCTTGCGCTTGACCCGCGCGAGCGGCTCGCCCTCCCGCTCGATGACCATCGTGTCGCGCAGGGCGAGCATCTTGGCGTGGATGTCGATGAGGACCCTGCCCTGCATGTCCTTCAGCTCGAAGGTGTCGCGCAGGCGCATGGCCTTGCCGTCGACGAGGAAGACCTTGCGGCCCTGGTCGTCCTCGATCCAGTAGTCGTCACCGATGCCGAGCATGCGGTCGCGTACGAGAAGTCTCATGGCGCATGACTACCCCGAAGCGCCGCACTTCGGACACCGTCAGTAGCCGCGGGGCTGCTGATCCGGCTCGACGACCGTGGTCTGCGCGACCGGCGGGACCGTCCGCCGGCGGCGGGCGATGCTGGTGAAGACGGCGACCCCGATGAGGCCCACGGCCATCATGATGACTCCGGCGACGGTGACGTTGAGCCCGTCCATCTCCCAGTCGGTCGCGAACGTGAGGATGGCACCCACGGCGATCAGAAGTATGCATCCGCCGAGGCCCATATGGACCGCCTCCCTGCTGTTAGTGGCTACGAGGTCACCGGGTACCCGGGTCCCTCGCGACCACACAGACATTCGGGGGCGGTCCCTCCGCTCAGCCCTCCAGGAACGCCACCAGCGCGTTGGCCAGCATGTGCGGGTCGTCGGCGCCGCACAGCTCGCGCACGCTGTGCATGGACAGGATCGCGACGCCGATGTCGACGGTCTTGATGCCGTGCCGGGCCGCGGTGATGGGGCCGATCGTCGTGCCGCACGGCATCGCGTTGTTGGAGACGAACGACTGGAAGGGGACGCCCGCCTTCTCGCACGCGGCGGCGAACACCGCGCGGCCCGAACCGTCGGTGGCGTAACGATTGTTCACGTTCACCTTGAGGATGGGCCCGCCGTTGGCGCGCGGGTGGTGCGTCGGGTCGTGCCGCTCCGCGTAGTTGGGGTGCACGGCGTGACCGGTGTCGGAGGAGAGGCAGACGGTCCCGGCGAACGCCCGCGCCTTGTCCTCGTACGACCCTCCGCGCGCGAACACGGACCGTTCGAGCACGCTGCCGAGGAGCGGGCCGTCGGCGCCGGTGTCGGACTGCGAGCCGTTCTCCTCGTGGTCGAAGGCGGCGAGCACGGGGATGTACGGGAGGTCCTCCTGGGCGGAGACGGCCGCGAGGGCCGCCGTCGCGGAGTGCACGGACAGGAGGTTGTCCATGCGAGGCCCCGCGACGAGCTCGCGGTCGCGGCCGAGGAAGGCCGGTGCCTCGATGGCGTACGTCATGAGGTCCCAGCCGGTGACGTCGCCCTCGCCGAGACCGGTCTCGTCCTCCAGGAAGCCGATCAGGTCGCCCTCGTGGACGTCGCTGCCGAGGCCCCAGATGGGCTGCATGTGCTTCTGCTTGTCGAGCTTGAGCCCGTCGGTGTGCACGGACCGGTCCATGTGGATGGCCAGTTGGGGCACGCGCAGCAGCGGCCGGTCGATGTTCACGAGCCGCGTGGTGCCGTCGCGCAGCGTGAGGCGTCCGGCGAGGCCGAGGTCGCGGTCGAGCCAGGAGTTGAGCAGCGGGCCGCCGTAGATCTCGACGGCGACCTGGCGCCAGCCGTGCGAGCCCGCGTCGGGCTGCGGCTTCACGCGCAGGTTGGGGGAGTCGGTGTGGGCGCCGACGATACGGAAGGGGGTGTGCGCGGACGCGCCCTCCGGGACGTACCAGGCGATGATGGCGCCGCCGCGCAGCACGTACTTGCCGCCGGTCGTACCGTCCCAGGCGTCGGTCTCCTCGACCTGCCGGAACCCGGCCTTCTCCAGACGCTCGGCGGCGCTCGCCACGGCGTGGTACGGCGTGGGGCTCGCCGCGAGGAAGGTCATCAGGTCTTCGGTGTGGCCGCGGTCGAAGGGGCCGGAGGGTGTGCGCATGCCAGCCAGCCTAATGGGGCCGTGGGCCCGGTGGCGGGGCGATCAGAGGCGGTCGATCTCGGTGAGGTCGATGTCGATCGTGAACGGCACGGCGAGCTTGAGCCGGTCGTGGTGGATGCCGGTGGGCGCGTACGTGCCGGTGTGCGGGTCGAGCTCGTAGGTGTGGACGGCGGGCCGGTTGTTCTCGTCCATGGTGACCAGCCAGTAGTGCCGGATTCCGGCTGCGGCGTACTTGCGGGGCTTGGTGTCCTGGTCGCGCTCTTCGGAGTCGGGGGAGACGACCTCGACGGCGAGCAGGACGTCATCGGCCTGGTAGCGAGTCTGGGTCTGGTCGGAGTCGGCCTCCGCAGCCACCACCACCAGGTCCGGCTCCGGTGCCTGCTTGTGACCGAGGACGACGGCCATCTCACGGCGTACGCGCAGGTGCTCGGGGACGGTGGCGCGCAGCCCTTGCTCCAAGAGGTACATGGCCAGTGTGTGGAACTTGCGCTGCGGACTCACGAAGACCAGGCTCCCGTCGATCAATTCGGTGTGCGGCGGGAGGTCGAGGCTGAAGAAGTCGTCCGTGGTGTAGCCGTCCTGCGGCGGCATCGGCCATGCCGAGCCGTCGGACTGGAGCGCGTGGAGCGCGTCGGTGCGGGGCTCAGCGGTCATGGTTCCTCCCATGGACGGGATTCTCGGCCGTTCCGTCAGCGTACCCAGCGCATACGACGATGCCGCCACCCGAAAGGATCGGGTGGCGGCATCGCGCTGACGTGCGAAAGAAGCCCGTACGGGTCCGCGGACTAGAACGCCGCCTCGTCCAGCTCCATCAGGTCCAGGTCGACCGCCTCGGCGAGCTTGCGCTCACCGGCGACGTTCGGGAGGACGTTCGTGGCGAAGAACTTGGCCGCGGCGATCTTGCCCTCGTAGAAGGCCTTGTCCTTGGCGGAGGCGGTCTCCAGCTTCTCGGCGGCGACCGCGGCACCGCGCAGGAGGAGGTAGCCGACGACCACGTCGCCCGACGCCATCAGGAGGCGGGTGGTGTTGAGGCCCACCTTGTAGATGGACTTGACGTCCTGCTCCGTGGCCGCGAGGTCGGTCAGCATGACGCCGACGATGGCCTCCAGCTCGACCGCGGCCTTGGCCAGCTCCTCGCGGGCGCCGGCCAGCTGCTCGCCGCCCGTGCCGACCGCGAGGAACTTCTTGATCTCCTCGGCGAGGCCGTTCAGGGCGGCGCCCTGGTTGCGGACGATCTTCCGGAAGAAGTAGTCCTGGCCCTGGATCGCGGTGGTGCCCTCGTAGAGGGTGTCGATCTTGGCGTCCCGGATGTACTGCTCGATCGGGTACTCCTGGAGGTACCCCGAGCCGCCGAACGTCTGGAGCGACTGCGCCAGCTGCTCGTACGACTTCTCCGAGCCGTAGCCCTTCACGATGGGCAGGAGCAGGTCGTTGAGGGCGTGCAGCTGCGACGCGTCCTCGCCCGCCGCCTCCTTGACCTGGATGTCGTCCTGGACGGCCGCGGTGTGCAGCACCAGGGCGCGCATGCCCTCCGCGTACGCCTTCTGCGTCATCAGGGAGCGGCGCACGTCCGGGTGATGGGTGATCGTCACCTTCGGCGCGGCCTTGTCCATGAACTGGGCCAGGTCGGGGCCCTGGACGCGCTCCTTGGCGTACTCCAGCGCGTTCAGGTAGCCCGTCGAGAGCGTCGCGATGGCCTTCGTGCCGACCATCATGCGGGCGAACTCGATGATGCGGAACATCTGGCGGATGCCGTCGTGCTTGTCGCCGATCAGCCAGCCCTTGGCGGGGTGCTGGTCGCCGAACGTCATCTCGCAGGTGTTGGAGGCCTTGAGGCCCATCTTGTGCTCGACGTTCGTGGCGTACACGCCGTTGCGCTCGCCCAGCTCGCCGGTCTCCCAGTCGAACTCGTACTTCGGTACGAGGAAGAGGGAGAGGCCCTTGGTGCCGGGGCCGTGGCCCTCGGGGCGGGCGAGGACGTAGTGGAGGATGTTCTCCGACATGTCGTGCTCGCCGGACGTGATGAAGCGCTTCACGCCCTCGATGTGCCAGGAGCCGTCCTCCTGCTGCACGGCCTTGGTGCGGCCCGCGCCCACGTCCGAACCGGCGTCCGGCTCGGTCAGGACCATCGTCGAGCCCCACTGCTTCTCGACGGCGATCGAGGCGACCTTCTTCTGCGCCTCGTTGCCCTCCTCGAAGAGGATGCCCGCGAAGGCGGGACCGGAGGAGTACATCCAGACCGCCGGGTTCGCACCGAGCAGCAGCTCCGCGTAGCCCCAGATCAGGGAGCGCGGGGAGGTCGTGCCGCCGATCTCCTCGGGCAGGCCGAGGCGCCAGTACTCGGAGTCCATGAAGGCCTGGTAGCTCTTCTTGAACGTCGCGGGCACCGGGGCGGTGTTGGTGGCGGGGTCGAAGACCGGCGGGTTGCGGTCCGCGTCCTCGAAGGACTCGGCCAGCTCGTTCTCCGCGAGGCGGCGCAGTTCGTCGAGGATGCTCTTGGCGGTGTCGACGTCCATCTCCGCGAACGGGCCGGTGCCGTACAGCTTGTCGCGGCCGAGCACCTCGAAGAGGTTGAACTCGATGTCGCGGAGATTCGACTTGTAGTGGCCCATGGCGAAGGCTCCGTAAGCAGGAAAGGGATGAATACCAGCAAGTAGCTACGATGATGCTACCCGCCGGTAATAAGACGCAACCCCTAAGCGCCCATGTGTGACTCAGTACGCTTACGCGCATGTACGGCTACGACCAGAATCCCGGCGCCCAGCAGCAGTACGCTCCGCCGGGCGCGCAGCCGCCGCCGCAGCAGATGCAGGGCATGCCCGGCGGTGGCTACGGCCAGCAGCCTCCGCTCTATCCCGAGCCCTCGCCGCCGTCCCTCGCGGACGCGGTGCGCGCCTTCACGACGGGGTCGATGTCCGCCGAGGACTTCCAGCAGGCCTTCGCCACGTCGAAGGTCTACTGCCCGCGCGGCGACAACCCCGGCTTCCTCGCGCTGCACAACACCCAGCAGCCCGTGATTCCGATGTTCACCTCCCTCAAGGAGCTGCGCCGGTACGCGGGCAAGGACTCCAAGTACTTCGTGATCACCGGCGCGGAGGTCATCGACCTGCTCCCGACGGGGTACGGCTTCGTCCTGGACATGGAGGGCGAGCACCGCATGGTCTTCGACGCGAAGGCCGTGGAGCAGATGGTCGACTTCGCGATGCGGCGCATGTACGGCTGATCTTTTCTGGCCCCTGGGCCCTGGGCCCTGGGCGGTGCCCTGGTGCTCGGCCTTCGGCCTTCGGCCTTGCGGGGGCGGTGGGCGGGTTTCGGCTGCGGGTTCGTTGTGGCTGGTCGCGCAGTTCCCCGCGCCCCTGGGGGGTGGCCCCCCGTAGTCCGTCGTGTAGTTCGTGGATCGTTTCTGGCCGCTCATGGAGCCCGGAGGGAATTCCCTCCGGGCTCCACTCGTTCCAGGTGGCAGAAAGTTCTACGTTCAACTAAAGTGAGTGCACAGGAGGTACCGACCATGCCTGCAGTGACTGTCGAGAACCCGCTGACCCTGCCCCGAGTGGTGGCGCAGGCCGATGCGACGCCGCGCCCCGTGCTCGCCGTGACCACGGCGCCGAGCGGATTCGAGGGCGAGGGATTCCCGGTGCGCCGGGCCTTCGCGGGAATCAACTACAAGTACCTCGACCCGTTCATCATGATGGACCAGATGGGTGAGGTGGAGTACGAGGCGGGCGAGCCGAAGGGCACCCCCTGGCACCCCCACCGGGGCTTCGAGACGGTCACGTACCTGATCGACGGCACGTTCGTCCACCAGGACTCCAACGGTGGCGGCGGCACCATCCAGAACGGCGACACCCAGTGGATGACGGCGGGCAGCGGCCTGCTGCACATCGAGGCGCCGCCGGAGTCCCTCGTCCAGTCCGGCGGGCTCTTCCACGGCCTCCAGCTGTGGGTGAACCTGCCCGCCAAGGACAAGATGATGGACCCCCGCTACCAGGACATCCGCGGCGGCCAGGTCCAGCTGCTCTCCACGCCCGACGGCGGCGCGCTGCTCCGCGTCATCGCGGGCGAGCTCGACGGGCACGAGGGCCCCGGCATCACGCACACGCCGATCACGATGATCCACGCGACCGTGCGGCCCGGTGCCGAGGTGACGCTGCCCTGGCGCGAGGACTTCAACGGACTCGCGTACGTCCTCGCCGGACGCGGCAGCGTGGGCACCGAGCGGCGCCCCGTGCACATGGGGCAGACCGCGGTCTTCGGCGCCGGGTCCTCGCTGACCGTCCGCGCCGACGAGCGGCAGGACGCGCACGCCCCCGACCTGGAGGTCGTGCTGCTCGGCGGGCAGCCGATCCGGGAGCCGATGGCGCACTACGGCCCGTTCGTGATGAACAGTCAGGCCGAGCTCCAGCAGGCCTTCGAGGATTTCCAGAAGGGCCTGCTCGGCACGGTCCCCGCCGTGCACGGCATGTAGCCGTACATAACGTGCGGGGCGCGTGACCCCGTGTTCGGGTAGGAGGGGTGAGCACCCTCCTGCCCGAGCCCGTGCGCCGCACCGCCGCCTGGTGCGTCGTCGCCCTCCTCGTCACCGGCGTGGCCGCCGTGGGGGTCTGGCTCTGTGTCACCTTCAAGACCGCGGTGACCCCCGTCCTCCTCGCGCTCCTCGGCACCGCGCTCCTCGGACCGCTGTACCGGCGCCTGCTCAGGATGAAGGTCCAGCGCTCCCTCGCGGCCGGTCTCACCTGCGCGGCCGTCGTCGCCGTCGTCGGCGGGGCCACGTACATCGTGGTGAAGGCGCTGATCGACAGCGGGGACCAGATCGTCGCCTCGCTCAAGCAGGCCGCGACGGACCTCTCGAAGTACTTCGGCGCGGCCGGGACCTCCCTCGACGACATGGCGTCCAACGCCAAGGAGCTCTTCGGCAAGTTCGGCGGCACCGCCGCTTCCGGAGTGATCAGCGGCCTCAGCACGGTCGGCGAGATGATGGCGATGGCCGTCCTCGCGCTGCTGCTCGTCTTCTTCTTCCTGCGCGACTCGGAGCGCGCGATGGGCACCCTGCGCCAGCTCGCCCCCGGCGACAGCGCCGACTCCATCGAGGCCATGGCCCGCCGCGCCTTCGAGGCCATCGAGGGCTTCATGCGCGGGACCACGATCATCGCGTTCATCGACGCCCTGTGCATCACCGTCGGCCTGCTGATCCTCGGCGTCCCCGGCGCCTGGGGCCTGGGCGCCCTGGTCTTCGTCGGCGCCTACATCCCCTACCTGGGCGCGTTCCTGTCCGGCGCCGTCGCCATCCTGGTCGCCCTCGCCGACCGGGGCTTCGCCATCGCGCTGTGGGCGCTCGGCGTGGTCCTCGCCGTGCAGGTCCTCGAAGGCCACATCCTCCAGCCGATGATCCAGAGCCGGACCGTGCAGATGCATCCGGCGGTGGTGATGCTGGCGATCACCGCCGGGGCCTCGGTGGCGGGAATCCTCGGGATGCTGCTCGCGGTGCCGCTGACGGCGGCCGCGTTCGGCATCGTCTCGGAGTTGCGGTCGCGCTACGCGGGCACGTCGGGTACGTCGGGCAGATCCGGCAGGTCGTCCACGTCCACCTCCACGACCGCGTCCCCACCGGCCCCGGGCGACCCCGCGTCCTCGTAGAGCTCGAACCAGATGCTCTTGCCGTCGCCGCGCGGATCCACGCCCCACGCCCCGGCGAGCAGCTCCATCAGGACCAGGCCGCGCCCCGACGAGGCCAGCTCGCCCGGGTGCCGCTTGTGCGGCAGGTCGTCGCTGCCGTCCGCGACCTCGGCCCGCAGCCGCCGCGCCCCGGGCTCGCCGGTCACCTCGGCGACCATCAGGGCGTCGCCGTCCGTGTGCACGAGGACGTTCGTGAGCATCTCGGAGACCATCAGGACCGCCGAGTCGACCTGGTCGTCGTCCGCCCAGTCGTGCAGCAGGTCCCGCAGATGGCTGCGGGCCCCCGCGATGCGCTCCGGCTCGGCCTGGGCGATGGTCAGGACCGTGCGGCGGGCGTCCGCGCGCTGCTCGGAGCGGCCCGTCCTGCTCAGCAGCAGCACGGCTATGTCGTCCTCGCGGCGGTCCGCCAGCGGGCCCGTGGTGTGGTGCGAGGAGGGCCCGTGCACGGCCTGCACGAGCGCGTCGGCGAGCTGCTCCAGGCCGTCGGACTCGCCCTCGCCCGCGTACTCCTCCAGGGTCGTCCTGATCCGCGACCAGCCGCTGTCTAGGTCGTGGCCGCCGGTCTCGATGAGGCCGTCGGTGCAGATCAGCATGGTCTCGCCGGCCTCTAGGACGAGCCGGGTCGTGGGGTAGTCGGCGTCCGGGTCGATGCCGAGCGGCAGGCCGCCCGCGGTGGGCCGCAGGAGAACCGTTCCGTCGGCCATGCGTATCGCGGGTTCGGGGTGGCCCGCGCGGGCCATCTCCAGGACGCCGGTCGCCGGGTCGGCCTCCACGTACAGGCAGGTCGCGAAGCGCGGGTCGTACTCGGTGGCCTCGCCCGCGCCCGTGCCGCTCGATCCGTAGGTGATGGACTCCGTGATCCCGGAGAGGAAGCGGGTGGCGCGGGACAGGACCGCGTCGGGGCGGTGCCCCTCGGAGGCGTACGCGCGCAGGGCGATCCGCAGCTGGCCCATCAGGCCCGCCGCCCGCACGTCGTGGCCCTGCACGTCGCCGATGACGAAGGCGATGCGGCCGCTGGGCAGCGGAATCATGTCGTACCAGTCGCCGCCGACCTGCAGCCCGCCGCCGGTCGGCACATAGCGGGCGGCCACGCTCATGCCGGGGATCTGCGGCCCGAGCATCGGCAGCATCGAGCGCTGCAGGCCCTCCGTCAGCTCCCGCTCGGACTCCGCGACCCCGGCCCGCGAGAGGGCCTGCGCCAGCATCCGCGCCACCGTCGTCAGGACGGAGCGCTCGTCGGGCGTGAACGAGACGGGATACGTGAACGCGGCCATCCACGTGCCCATCGTGCGCCCCGCGACCGTCAGCGGCAGGAACGCCCACGACTGCCGCTCGAAGCGGCTGGCCAGCGGCCAGGAGGCCGGATAGCGCCTGCGGTAGTCCTCCGGCGTGGACAGATAGACGGCCCGGCCGGTGCGCACCACCTCCGCGGCCGGATAGTCGGTGTCCATGGGCATCGCGGAGAAGGGCCCGTCGTCACCGGGCTGGTGGCCGTGGTGCCCGATGATCGTCAGCCGCTCGCCCTCCACCCCGAAGACCGCGAGGCCGTCCGGCGAGAACCCCGGCATGGAGAGCCCCGCGGCGACCCTGAGGACCTCCTCCGTGGACCGCGCCTCGGCGAGCGCCCGCCCCGCGTCCAGCAGGAACGCCTCGCGGGAGCGGCGCCAGTCGCCCGTGACCGGGGTGCGGGCCGCGGACCCGGGCGCGGGGTCGGTCACCTCCTGCAGGGTGCCGATCAGCTCGTACGCCTCGCCCGTCCCGTGCTGCACGGGCTTGGAGCGGCTGCGCACGATCCGCAGGACCCGCCGCCCCGTCTCGTCCATGATCCGCAGCCGGGCCTCGGCGAGGGTGCCCTCGGCGACGGCGAGCTGGACGGTTCCGTATATCTCGTTCCAGTCGACCGGGTGAAAACGGGAGCGCACGCCGGCCTCGGTCAGGGTCTGGGCGCGGGCGGGCAGACCGAGGAGCCGGGCCGCCTCGGCGTCGAGCGTGACGGTCCCGGACGTGTTGTCCCAGCGCCACAGTCCGGTCGCGATGGCGGCCAGGACGTCCCGTACGGGAGGCAGGGAGTCGTCCCCCACCTGTAGCCGGGGATCGTCGGTGCGCATTGACCCACTTTAGGAAGATGTACACGCGAGCCGCCACCGAGCCCCGTCGTACCGGGCCCTCCGGCGGGCGGCTCCCACGGATATCCGGAAACCGATCTTCGACCGGACGGTAGCCTTGTGGGGGTCTGCTCTCTCCCCTATTCGCGAAGACTGGATGAACGACGATGCATCGGTACAGGTCCCACACCTGCGGCGAGCTCCGCGCCTCTGACGTCGGCACCGACGTCCGGCTGAGCGGCTGGCTGCACAATCGCCGAGACCTGGGCGGCATTCTCTTCATCGATCTCCGCGATCACTACGGCATCACGCAGCTGGTGGCCCGCCCGGGCACCAAGGCCGCCGAGGTCCTGGACAAGCTCTCCAAGGAGACGGTCGTCCGCGTCGACGGCAAGGTCGTCTCGCGCGGCACGGACAACGTCAACCCGGAGCTGCCCACCGGCGAGGTCGAGATCGAGGCCTCCGAGGTCGAGGTGCTCGGCGCGGCGGGCCCGCTGCCCTTCACGATCAACGCCGAGGACGGCGTGAACGAGGAGCGCCGCCTGGAGTACCGCTTCCTGGACCTGCGCCGCGAGCGCATGCACCGCAACATCATGCTGCGCAGCGCGGTGATCGCCTCGATCCGTTCGAAGATGGTGGCCCTCGGCTTCAACGAGATGGCGACGCCGATCCTCACCGCGACCTCCCCCGAGGGCGCGCGTGACTTCGTGGTCCCGTCCCGCCTGAACCCCGGCAAGTTCTACGCGCTCCCGCAGGCCCCGCAGCAGTTCAAGCAGCTGCTGATGATCTCGGGCTTCGACCGGTACTTCCAGATCGCGCCGTGCTTCCGCGACGAGGACGCCCGCGCGGACCGCTCGCCCGGCGAGTTCTACCAGCTCGACGTCGAGATGAGCTTCGTGGAGCAGGAGGACGTCTTCCGCCCCATCGAGAAGCTGATGACGGAGCTCTTCACGGAGTTCGGCGGCGGCCGCGAGGTCACCTCGCCGTTCCCGCGCATCCCGTTCCGCGAGTCGATGCTGAAGTACGGAAACGACAAGCCGGACCTGCGCGCCAAGCTCGAACTGGTCGACATCACCGACATCTTCGAGGGCTCGGAGTTCAAGGCCTTCGCGGGCAAGCACGTGCGCGCCCTGCCGGTGCCGGACACGGCGTCGCAGTCCCGCAAGTTCTTCGACGGCCTCGGTGACTACGCGGTCGAGCAGGGCGCGAAGGGCCTGGCCTGGGTGCGCGTCGCCGAGGACGGTTCGCTGACGGGCCCGATCGCCAAGTTCCTGACCGAGGCGAACGTCGAGGAGCTCACCAAGCGCCTCGGCCTGGAGGCCGGTCACGCCGTCTTCTTCGGCGCGGGCGAGTTCGACGAGGTCTCGAAGATCATGGGCGCGGTCCGCGTCGAGGCCGCCAAGCGCGCCGGTCACTTCGAGGAGGGCGTCTTCCGCTTCTGCTGGATCGTCGACTTCCCGATGTACGAGAAGGACGAGGACACCGGCAAGATCGACTTCTCCCACAACCCCTTCTCGATGCCGCAGGGCGGCATGAAGGACCTGGAGGAGAAGGACCCGCTGGACATCCTCGCCTGGCAGTACGACATCGTCTGCAACGGCATCGAGCTCTCCTCCGGCGCCATCCGTAACCACGAGCCCGACGTCATGCTGAAGGCCTTCGAGATCGCGGGTTACGACGCGGAGACCGTCGAGCACGAGTTCAAGGGCATGCTGAAGGCCTTCCGCCTCGGCGCCCCCCCGCACGGCGGCATCGCCCCGGGCGTCGACCGCATCGTGATGCTCCTCGCCGACGAGCCGAACATCCGCGAGACGATCTCCTTCCCGCTCAACGGCAACGCGCAGGACCTGATGATGGGCGCGCCGACCGAGCTGGACGAGTCGCGTCTGCGGGAGCTGAACATCTCGCTGCGGAAGCCTGCGGCGCAGTAGCGGATTTCCCCCCGGCGACGGGGGGACGTCGCGTTTAAGGCCCCCGGAACCTTGGTTCCGGGGGCCTTTTGGTGGTTGCTTCGGCTGCGGGTGCGTGGGGGCTGGTCGCGCCACGCGGCGGAGCCGCCCATGTCACGGCCCCGCGCCCCTGACAGCGGGCCTGGACCGCGGCCCCTGGCGGGGCGCTGTCTGCGGAAGGGGCGTCAGGTCAAGCTGCTGGGCTCGCGGAGGAGTTGGCTTCTGCCTCGGCCCACTCCGTCACGAGCCGTTCGTACACGAGGCGTTCGTCCGGGCGGAGGCGGCCGCCGGCACGCAGCCACAGCGCACGGATTTCCTCGTTGACCTCGTCGGCGGTGCGTCGCCGATCGGAAGAGGGAGTCGTGGCCATGTCGTGAAGCTTACGTACGCAGGTGTGAAGGCGCCGTCAATTTAGGCCGCCCTTGCGCATGACTTAGCTCACCGTGATGCGTATCTCCCGTTTCAGTGGGCAGCCTGACCGAGCGGAATTCAAGGGGCCGTCGAGTCCAGCCGCGTCCGCAGGCCGTCGAGCACGCGCTGGAGTCCGTAGTCGAAGGTCTCCTCGCGCACCTTCTCCGGATCCTCGGCGCGGGCGTCCCCCGCGCCGCCGTCCCCTTCTGACGCCGCCCCGCCCCTCCGCAAGGTCTCCGCGAACTCCCGCTCTGTCCTGCCGCTTCGGGCGATCAGGGAGAGGTACGCGGCCTCGCTCGTCGCCATTCCGATCACATAGGAGATGACGGTGCTGAGGGCCAGTTCGGTTTCGGCTTCGCGGAATCCCGCCGTCCGGTACACCGCGGCCATCCGCTCCGACATCTTCGTCACGTTCGGGCCGAGGTGGACGAGGCCGACCTGGCCGAGCACGGAGGCGACCCAAGGGTGGCGCAGAATCATCGCCCGCAGGCTGTACGCGCTGCGGGCCGCGGCGTCCCGCCACTCCTCGGGACCGGCCGCGGTGGGCACCGTCAGCTCTCCATAGACCTCGTCGACGACGAGCTCGATCAGCTCGTCCTTGTTGGCGACGTGCCGGTAGAGCGAGGTGGCGCCCGCGTCGAGCCGGGTGCCGAGCTTGCGCATGCTGAGCGCCTCGATCCCGTCCGCGTCCAGCAGCCGCACGGCCTCGGCCACGATCTGCTCCCGGCTCAGCTGCTCGCGCTGGCGGCGCGGACGGGTCCAGACCGAGGCGATCTCGGGCTTCTGCTCGGCGGGCATGGGGGCCTCCTGGTGGGATGCGGGCGGTCGTCACCACCGTAGCGCACGCCGTACGCATCTTGCGCACGGTGATCCTCATGCGTACGGTGTTCGCAAGGCGAGCACGACGTACGCACCGATGATCGTGGAGGACACCATGCCGGAGACCAGGTTCGAACTCGCCCGCTGGCAGGCCCGGTTCGACGAGCTGCGCGCCGCCCACCACGTGCCGGGCGCCACGCTCGCGGTCCTCGTCGACGGGGAGCTCCACGAGCTGGCGAGCGGCGTGCTGCACCGCGGCACCGGGGCGGCGGTGACCACGGACTCGGTGTTCCAGTCCGGCTCGATCGCCAAGGTCTGCACGGCGACGCTGATCATGCGCTTGGCCGACGCGGGCGAACTGGACCTGGACGCCCCGGTGAAGGGGATGCTCCCGGAGTTCGAGGCCGCCGACCCCGAGGCGACCCGCTCCATCACCACGCGCCAGCTCCTCTCCCACACGAGCGGGCTGACGTGCGACTTCACCTACGACGCGGGGCGCGGCGACGACTGCCTGGCCCGGTACGTCGAGGCGGCCAGGGGCGTGGCCATGGACTGCCGCCCCGGCACCGCCGTCTCCTACAGCAGCCTCGGCTACAACGTCCTCGGCCGGATCATCGAGGTGCTCACGGGACAGACCTGGGACCAGGCCCTCAAGGACCGCCTCTTCACCCCCCTCGGCCTGGAGCGCTCCATGACGCTGCCCGAGGAGGCCCTCTCGTATCGCGTCGCGATGAGCCACCTCGGGGAGCCCGGTCAGGACCCGGACCCGGCCCCCGCCTGGGACCTGATGCCGCGCTCGGCGGGCCCCTACGGCAGGGTCCTGGTCTCCGCCGGTGACGTGGCCCGGCTGGCCCGCCTGCACCTCGACGGCGGCACGGCCCCCGACGGGACGCGGCTGCTGGCCGCGGAGACCGTCGAGGAGATGCGGCGCCGCGTGGTCGACGTGCCCGACAAGTGGACGGTCGGCGCGGACGGCTGGGGCCTCGGCTGGACCCTCTACGACTGGGACGGAGTCGCGGGCTACGGCCACGACGGAGCGGCGATCGGCCAGTACGGCTATCTGCGCGTGGTCCCCGGGGCGGGCGTGGCGGTGGTGCTCCTCACCAATGGCGGCGGCGCCCGCGAGCTCTACGGCGCCCTCTTCCGCGAACTGCTCGGCGAGCTGGCGGGCGTGCGGATGCCGGACCCGTTCGAACCGCCCGCGCAGGCACCGGAGGTGGACTTCTCGCGGTACGTCGGCACGTACGAGCGCGCGGGCGTCGTCATCACCGTCTCCGAGCGCGACGGCGCACCCCACCTGGTCTACGAGTTCGTGGACGGGATGAAGGACTTCTCGCCGCCGCTGGACGTGGACCTGTACGCCGTGACGGAGACGGCCTTCGCGGGCACGGGCGCGGGGCCGTCCTTCAGCGAGGGGTACATGCCGGTGGTGTTCTCGACGCTGAGCGACGGCACGGAGTGCTGCTACATCGGGATGCGGGTGGCCCCCAAGGTGTCGTGACCGCGCATCAGCTCGACCGCCCGCGAGAAGCTGTCCGCCCCGTGCCCCGCCGCCACGACGCGGCGGAAGATGTCGTGCACCGCCTCCGGGAACGCCGTGTCGACGCCCGCGTCGGAGGCGGTGTGGACGACGTGCTCCATGCTGGCCAGGCCCATGGCGGTGCGGTCCACGTCACCGGTGTGGTTGCCCGCGTCGATGCGGGACGCGTAGAAGTCGACGAAGTGGCCCATGCCCGCGAAGTTCTCCGTGACGTACGGCGCGATCTCCCGGGCCGAGAGGCCGTGCGCGCCGGCCACGGCCGCGGCCTGCCAGAAGGCGATCATCGCGGGCCAGAAGACCGCCATGTTCAGCTGGTACATCAGCGCGGCGAGGCCCTGGTCCTCGCCGCGGTGGTCGGACTTGCCGGTGATGACTTCGAGGGCGGCGCGGTGCCGGTCGTAGGCCTCGCGGGGGCCGCTGTAGAAGGTCGAGGTGTCCGGGGTGCCGATCAGGGGCGGCGGGCAGAGGACACCGCCGGTCAGATGCGTCCCGCCGAGCCCGGTCACCCAACGGGCTCCCGCCCGCGCCTTCTCCGGGGTGTCCGAGCTGAGGTTCACGAGGGTGCGGCCCGCGACGGCTCCTTCGGCGGCCCCCAGGATCGCGTACATCGCGTCGAAGTCGGTGAGGCTGAGGATCACCAACTCGTTGGCGAGCAGGGCGCTCTCGACGCTCTCGGCGAGTATCGCCCCGCGCTCGACCAGGGCGTCGGCGCGGGACGGGGTGCGGTTCCAGAGGGTGACGCGGTAGCCGCGGTCGAGATAGGCGGCGGCCATGGCCTGGCCCATGGGGCCGAGACCGATCACGGTGACGGATCCGGCCGGTGTGACGGCGGCGGAGGACGTGACGGACTGCGATGCGGAAGGCATGCGTGACTCCAGACGGTTACTAGAACGATCGCTCTATCCAGTGCGTGGAAGGAACGTAGCACGTCTCTAGAACGAACGCTCTACTTAATAGTGGGTAGAGTGGCGGCATGGCCCAGAAGAGTTCAGCCCTCGGTACCCGCGACCGGATCGTCGTCGTCGCCGCACGCCTCATCCAGCGGCAGGGGTACGTGGGTACGGGCATCAAGCAGATCGCCAAGGAGGCGGAGGCCACGCTGGGCTCCGTCTACCACTTCTTCCCCGGCGGGAAGGAGGCCGTCGCGGTCGCCGCGATCGCCTACAGCGCGGAGGAGTTCGCCGAGGTCCTGCGGGACGGCCTGGCGGGCGAGGGCGCCCCGGGTCTTGCCGTCGAACGCTGCGCGGGCGAACTGGCCACCGGTCTGCGGGAGTCGGGCTGGATCGACGGCTGTCCGGTCACCGCGGCCGCCCTGGAGACCCTCGGTACCGACTCGGAGATCCAGCGGGTGTGCGCGCAGGCGCTGCGCGGCTGGGAGCGGATCGTCGAGGAACGGCTGCTCGGCGCGGGCTTCTCGGCGCAGGACGCGCGGGAGGTGGCGACCACAGTGATCAGCGCGTTGGAGGGCGCCGAGGTGACGGCGCAGGTCGCCCGCAGCGAGGAGCCCTTGCGGGCGGCGGGGCGGCAGTTGGCGCGGCTGGTGGGGTCGTACGGGGGCTGAGTTCGGCGGAGACGCGCGGTGACCGGTTCACGCGATGTGCATTGGTATGTACCAATGACATAGGGTCCTCGGCGCCATGCGGTGCATAGCCACCGCATGGCGCTTTTTTGTGAACCAATGCACCAAAGCGAAAGAACCACGTGAATCAACGTATACGTGCCGCCGTGCGCACCGCGGCGCTCGGTGTCGCGGCAACTGCCGTACTGCTCAGCACTTCTGGTCCTGCGGCAGCGGCGCCGGTGACCCCGGCCGCCCCCGCCCCC
>NZ_LIPN01000150.1 GCF_001418325.1 Streptomyces atriruber
GCCCGAGGTGGATGTCGCTGACCACGGCGATCCGGAACCCGTGGGCCCCGCGCGGCAGTTTCGCCAGCGGCACGGTGACCCGCTTCACCTTGGGGCCGCGGAGCACGCCGTACGTTCCGTAGCCGACGGTTCCCGCGGCGACGGCGGCCGCGGTCCCGCCGACGATGCGGGAGACGAAGAGGCGGCGGGAGGGACGGGAGGGGGTGGCCCTCTCGGGTGCGGGCTCGCGCTTCTCGGGCCCGGCCTTCTCGGGCCCGGACTTCTCGGGCCCGGAGGCGGGCTCAGGGGCAGGCGCAGGGGCAGGGTTCTCGGCCTCGGGGGCAGTCTGATCCGGTGCGGAGCGAGCCCGGTCGGGCTCGGTCACGAGCACGGACTCCGCCTCCGATACGCGTACCGCTTCCGGAGCGGTCCCCTCCCGTTCCGCCCACCGCCGCACCAGGGGACGCAGCAGCTCCCCCACGATCAGCGCGAGCAGCAGGTACAGGGAGAGGGCCATCCACATGAACCCCGGCCAGGCCAGCACCTGCTGGAGCAGGAACGGCGCGCCGGTCCGCTCGGCCACGAGCGCCCCGAACATCATCAGCGGCGCCGCGACGAAGACCACCGTCCCGGCGCGCCGGGCGAGGCCGGGCCCGGCCGTGGTGTCCCGCACCAGGCGGCGCCACGCGTACCAGTGGAGGGCCACGAAGGCCGCGAGAACGGCCAGGCCCACGAGGACCACGAGGGCAACCACGGCTATGACGTTCTGCGCAGGGCACGGACTCCACGGAACCCGATGGTCCCCACCACCGTCCCCAAGACAAAGGAGACAACGGCAAGCGTCAGGTGCACCCAGAAGTACCCGGTCGGGTTGTCCGCGTCGTCGAAGGCGAGCCCGCTGCCGTCCTTCCACAGGTTCTTGACGAAAGTGATCCAGATGAACCAGCTCCACACCCCGAAGGCGAGCAGGAACCAGGAGACAGGGCGGCTGAGCTTCATGCGTTCAGTATCGCGAGCTCCCCTGCCGCACCGCCGCCGGGGTGGGGACGAGGTGACACAGTCCACCTCGGGAGCGACTTCCACAGCCCCGCCCTGTACGTTCTCGTCCGTGCCTGCCGTAAAAAAGACCGCCTTGTTGGTCGCTTCCGCCGCATTGCTGACCATGTCGACCGCAGCGCCCGCGCTCGCGGACGGAAAGCCGGGAGGCGACGACGACCAACCGAAGCCGCCCGCCAAGATGTCCACCGTGGGCGGTGCGCGGCTCGGCGAGGCGGGCACCCAGGTGAAGCTCAAGCCGGGCGCGCCGGTGCTGCCCAAGGACCTGACGGGGCGTTCCTGGATCGTCTCGGACGCCGAGTCCGGTGAGGTCCTCGCCTCGCACAACGCGCACTGGCGGCTGCCTCCGGCGAGCACCCTCAAGATGCTCTTCGCCGACACGGTCCTGCCGAAGTTCCCGAAGTCGCAGAAGCACAAGGTCGCGCTCTCCGACATGGCGGGCATCGGCGCGGGCAGCAGCATGGTCGGCATCAAGGAGAACGAGACGTACAGCGTCCACGACCTGTGGCTCGGCGTCTTCCTGAAGTCGGGCAACGACGCGGTGCACGTGCTGTCCGCGATGAACGACGGCGTCCCGAAGACCGTCAAGGACATGCAGAAGCACGCCGACGAGCTGCAGGCCCTCGACACGCACGTGGTCTCCCCGGACGGCTATGACGCCAAGGGGCAGGTCTCGTCCGCGTACGACCTGTCGCTGTTCGCCCGCTCGGGGCTGCAGAAGAAGGACTTCCGCGAGTACTGCGCGACGGCCACGGCCAAGTTCCCCGGAGAGACCAAGAAGATCGAGAAGGGCAAGGACAAGGGCAAGACCAAGCGCGAGTCCTTCGAGATCCAGAACACCAACCGGCTGCTCACCGGCGCCCCCGGCATCAGCGCCTACAAGGGCATCGCGGGCGTCAAGAACGGCTACACCACGAACGCGGGAAACACCTTCACCGGTGTTGCCGAACGGAACGGCAAGGTTCTCCTCGTCACCGTCATGAACCCCTCCTCCGGAGAGACCCACGCGGTCTACAAGGAGACCACGCGTCTCTTCGACTGGGGCTTCAAGGCGGCCGGCAAGGTCGACCCCGTGGGTGAGCTCGTCGCCCCGAAGGGTGCCGCCACGGGTGGCGCGGGCAAGGGCGCCCCGGGCAGCGGCGGCGGAGGCACGGACACCGAGAACGCCGCGCACGCCTCCGACGGCGGGGGCGGCGGCGTGGGCACCGCGGTCGCGATCACGGCCGGTGTGCTCGTGGTGCTCGCCGGGGGTGCCTTCGTGATCCGGCGCCGGATGCCGCTGCCGGGCCAGTCGGGCCGGGGTACGTCTCAGGACTGACGGCGGACGTCTTCTCCGGAGGACGCGATGGTGTCGGCAGTCCCTTCGGAGGCTGCGGTTGTGGGGGCAGTCTCTTCGGAGGCTGCGGTTGTGGGGGCAGTCCCTTCGGAGGCTGCGGTTGTGGGGGCAGTCTCTTCGGAGGCTGCCTCTTCGCTTTCCTCCGCCGCCGTACGCGACGCCTTGCGCGTCGCCGTCCAGGCGGCGCAGAACAGCAGCAGCTTCGCGGTGAAGTTGATCCACAGGAGGAGTGCGACGGGCACTCCGAAGGCGCCGTACATGTTCTTCGCGGCGACGCCCTTGATGTAGCCGCCGAGCAGCAGCTTGAGCAGTTCGAAGCCGGCCGCGCCGATCAGCGCGGCGGTGATGAGGTCGCGGCGGTGCGGCTGGACGCCGGGCAGCAGCGTCAGGACGTAGAGCAGCAGCAGGAAGTCCGCGAGGACGGCGATGGCGAAGGCGACGCCCTGGAGCAGCACCGCGCCCCAGCCCTTCTCGTCGATGCCGAAGAGGTCGGCGGCCTGCCCGACCGCGGTCGACGCGAGCGCGGAGGCGGCGAACGACGCGAGCCCCGCGCCGCCGAGCCCGAAGAGCACCCCGGCGTCCTTGACCTTGCGCAGGACGGGGTTCTCCTCCTCGTCCCCCAGCTCCCAGACGGCGCGCAGGCACTCCCTCATCGAGCCGACCCAGCCGATGCCGGTGAAGAGCAGCAGGGCGCCCGCGACGAGGCCGACGGTGCCCGCGTTGGCGACCAGGGCGTCCAGGTTCAGCTGGTCGGAGATGCCGGGTACCTGCTCGGAGATCTTGCTCTCGAGCGTGTCCTGCTGCTTCTTCGAGAGCGTCGCGGCGGCGATGGCGGCCGCGACGGTGAGCAGCGGGAAGAGCGCCAGGAAGCTGATGAACGTCATGGCGGCCGCGAGCCGCGCCCAGTGCACCTCGTCGAGCCGTTCGTAGGACTGCCACGCGTGCGTGCGCATGCCCTTCTCGACGAGTGGCCCGATGCCGGGCAGCTTCTTCAGCCAGTCCATGACGCCTCCGTGCCTGCTGTACTGCCTTTTGTCCTGCCCGATGTGCGGAAGACCAAGGTCCGGGTACCCCAAAAGCGCAGAACAGTGGCGAGTGCCATACCGATTCCGGCGCCCGAGACGGTGTCCGCGCGCTGCGAGGTGAAGCCGAGTCCGTAGTGGGACACGGTGATGCACAGCAGTTGGACGAGGGCGCCCGCGATGTTGACGGCGAAGAACACCGCGTACTGGCGCAGCCGCGGGACCTCCGCGGCCTTGCGCCGGTAGGTGCCGAGCGCGTTGCCCGCGTACGCCACCGAACAGCCCGCCACGAAGGAGAGGGATTTGGCGGTCAGCGGGTCCAGGCCGACGGGTCCGCGCAGCCAGATGAAGAGGCCGAGGTCGGCGGCGTACGCGCAGATCCCGGCGGCGGCGAAGCCGAGCAGCTCGGGCCCGAGCGCCCGCAGCCGTTCGCGTAGGGAATTCAAACTCACCAGTCCGCCACCGCGAGTCCGTACATCGCGAGCCACACCAGGCCGATGACGGCGAGCGCCCTGTCCCGCAGGACGACGTCCTCGGGCTCTCCCGCGGTGCCCCGGTCGGCGAAGACGGCGTAGCGCAGGATGGCGAGGATGAAGGCGGCCATGGACAGCTGGCGCCAGGGCAGTGAACCCCCGTCGGCGGTGCCGCCCTCCTCCATGGCCCACAGGCAGTACGCCAGCACGGCGACGCCCGCGGCCAGTTGCCACACGAAGCGCAGGTAGCCGGTGGTGTATTCGGTGAGCAACGCGCGCGTGGCGCCCAGTTTCTCCGAGCTCGCGGACATCTGGACGGCTTCGGAGTAGCGCTTGGCGGAGACCATGAAGAGCGCGCAGAAGCCCGTGGTGATCAGGAACCAGCGCGACAGGGGGATGTCGAGCGCGAGGCCGCCGATCATGGCGCGCATCAGGAAGCCGGTCGTGACGATCGTGAGGTCGACGACGAGGACGTGCTTGAGGCTGATGCAGTAGGCGAGTTGCATGCCGACGTACGCGGCCAGGAGCGCCGCGGTCAGGGGCGTGCACAGGAGGGTGGCGGCCGTCGGCGCGAGGACGGCGAGGAGGCCTCCCACGGCGTAGGCGACGGGCACCGGCACCTGTCCGCTGGCGACCGGCCTGCGGCACTTGGTGGGGTGCGCGCGGTCGGCGTCGGCGTCGCGTGCGTCGTTGATCAGGTAGACGGCGGACGCGGCGGCGGTGAACAGCGCGAAGACGATCGCGACCTGCCCGAGTGCGTGCCGCGAGAAGAGCTCGCCGGCGGCCGCGGGGGCCGCGACGACGAGGACGTTCTTCACCCACTGGCGGGGGCGTGCGGTCTTCAGGAGGCCGAGCGGCAGGCCGACGGGGCCCTGCCCCGGCGTCCGGGGCGGTCCGGGGCGTTCCAGGACCGTGGAGATACGTTCAGGCATCGCTGCGGCCTCCTTGCATCCAGGTGGCGCCCGCGCGCGCGGTGAGCGCGCCGAGCGCCGCGCCCGCGGCCACGTCCGAGGGGTAGTGGACGCCGACGACCATCCGGGAGACGCACATCGCGGCGGCCAGCGGCGGGAGGAGGTGGGCGCCTACGGGGCGCAGCGCTCCGTAGGCGACGACGGCCGCGGCGGCGGAGGTGGCGTGCGAGCTGGGGAAGGAGTGCCGGCCCGCGGTGCGCACGAGGGGTTCGATGCCGCCGTGGGCGGCGGGGCGCGGGCGGCGGACGATCCGCTTGACGCCCATGCTGGCCAGGTGGGCGGCGGCGGTGAGGGCCGTGCCGCGCAGCCAGGCGCCGCGGCGCTCGCGGTCGACGGCGGCACCCGCGAGACCGGCCAGGATCCAGAGTGCGCCGTGCTCGCCGGTGCGGGACAGGGCGCGGGCGGCGGCCGCCACGCGCGGGTCTGTGCCGCAGTCGCGCAGGGCCGACAGCAACCGGTGGTCCATGTCGTGCATGTCGCCTCTATTTCGAAGACGTTCGAGAGCTGGGCATCTCGACTCTTCTAGGCAACATCCCAATAATTACGTCAATGTTGGGTGACACTCGCTCAATCACCCATTTCGGTGAGAGCCGGGATGGTTTTGAGCGAAACGCCCATGTATGGGCGATACGGTCGTTTACATGCCTGCCGACTCCCCCGCCGATTCCCGTGCCCGCGCCTCGGCTCCGACGGCGTCCGCCGTGCCCGTCCCCCCGTCCGCGGTGTCCGTCTCGGGCTGGGGCCGCACCGCACCGACCACCGCCCGGCTGGTGAGACCCCGTTCGCAGGAGGAGGCCGCGGCCGCGGTGCGCGCGTGCGGGGAGCGCGGCGGCATCGCCCGCGGCCTGGGGCGCGCCTATGGGGACGCCGCGCAGAACGCGGGCGGCGACGTCTTCGACATGACGGGCCTGGACCGGGTGCGCGTCATCGACACCACACGGACGTCGGACACCGGCGCCCCGGCGGCCACCGTCGTCTGTGACGCGGGCGTCTCGCTGCACCACCTGATGGAAGTCCTGCTCCCCCTCGGCTGGTTCGTGCCGGTGACGCCCGGGACCCGTTACGTGACGGTGGGCGGGGCGATCGGCGCCGACATCCACGGCAAGAACCACCACGTCTCGGGGTCCTTCTCCCGCCACGTCCTCGCGATGGACGTGCTGACCGCCGACGGCACGGTCCGCACGGTCGAGCCCGGCAGCGCCCTGTTCGACGCGACGGCCGGGGGCATGGGCCTGACCGGCGTCATCCTCTCGGCGACCGTGCAACTCCTCCCCGTGGAGACCTCCTTGATGGCGGTCGACACGGAACGGGCCACGGACCTCGACGACTTGATGGCCCGCCTCACCTCGACCGACCACCGCTACCGCTACTCGGTCGCCTGGATCGACCTCCTCGCGCGCGGCGCGGCCATGGGCCGCTCGGTCCTGACCCGCGGCGACCACGCCCCCCTGGACGCCCTTCCGGAGCGGGCACGCGCGCGCAGAGCCCCTCTCGCGTTCCGTCCGGGGCAGTTGCCCGCCGCGCCCTCCTTCCTCCCGGAGGGGCTGCTCGGCAAGGCGTCGGTGGGCCTCTTCAACGAGCTCTGGTACCGCAAGGCGCCCCGCTCCCGCACCGGCGAGCTGCAGAAGATCTCCACCTTCTTCCACCCGCTGGACGGCGTCCCCCACTGGAACCGCATCTACGGCCGCAGCGGCTTCGTGCAGTACCAATTCGCCGTCGGATACGGCAAGGAGGAGGCCCTGCGCCGCATCGTGCAGCGCATCTCGGAGCGCGGCTGCCCGTCCTTCCTCGCCGTCCTGAAGCGCTTCGGAGAGGGCGATCCGGGCTGGCTCTCCTTCCCGATGCCCGGCTGGACCCTCGCGCTCGACATCCCCGCGAACCTTCCCGGACTCGGCGCCTTCCTCGACGACCTCGACGAGGAGGTGGCCGCCGCCGACGGCCGTGTCTACCTCGCCAAGGACTCGCGTCTGCGGCCCGAGATGCTCGCCGCGATGTATCCGCGACTCGACGACTTCCGCGCCCTGCGGGCCGAGCTCGACCCGCGCGGCGTCTTCCGCTCGGACCTCTCCCGCCGCCTCGCCCTCTAGGAGACCGGAACATGAAAGACGCCTTCGGCACCCCTCAGTCCCTGCTCGTCCTCGGCGGCACCTCGGAGATCGGCCTCGCCACCGCGCGGCGCCTCGTCGCCCGCCGCACCCGCACCGTGTGGCTGGCCGGGCGCCCGTCGCCCGACCTGGAGAAGGCCGCCGCCGATCTGCGCGACATGGGCGCGGACGTGCAGACCGTCGCGTTCGACGCGCTCGACTCCGAGTCGCACGAAGAGTCCCTCGGCAAGGTCTTCACCGAGGGCGACATCGACATGGTGCTCCTCGCCTTCGGCGTCCTCGGCGACCAGGCACGCGACGAGGACGAGCCCCTCGCGGCGGTGCGCGTCGCGCAGACCAACTACACGGGCGCGGTCTCGGCCGGTCTAGTCTGCGCGCGGGCGCTGCAGTCCCAGGGGCACGGCTCCCTGGTGGTGCTCTCCTCGGTGGCGGGCGAGCGCGCGCGCCGCTCGAACTTCATCTACGGCTCCAGCAAGGCGGGGCTCGACGCGTTCGCGCAGGGCCTCGGCGACGCGCTGCACGGCACGGGAGTGCACGTGATGGTCGTCCGCCCCGGCTTCGTGCGCTCGAAGATGACGGCGGGCCTGGAGGAGGCGCCCATGGCGACCACCCCGGAGGCGGTCGCCGAGGCCATCGAGAACGGGCTGCGGCGGCGCTCGGAGACGGTGTGGGTGCCGGGGGCGCTGCGGTTCGTCATGTCGGCGCTGCGGCACGTGCCGAGGCCGGTGTTCCGCCGCCTGCCGGTCTGAACCGCCCGCCGGTCTGAGCCGCCCGCCCAGGTCCCCTGTCGGCGGGCAGGCCCTAGGAATTCTCGGGCGGCTCGAACGTGGCGATCGTGGGCATGGTCAGCGGGTTGCCGCTCTGCATCACGTAGACCTTGCCCACGCCGACGTACTTCTTCGTGCCCGGCACCGGCACGATGGGGTCGAGCCAGAGCTGCTGCTTGCCCTTGGCCGTGACCTCGCCCTCGGCGGGCAGGCGCGGCCAGGACAGCTTCGTGCAGCGGCCCTCCGGAGAGCGGTAACGGCCCACTCCGAAGAGCAGCCCTCCGTCCTCGCCGTGCGTGACGATGCCCCTGGACAGGCACTCGTCCCGGTCGGCACCCTTCTGCTCCTGCCAGCGCGAGCCGTCCCAGCGCAACAGGATGTGCTCGATGGACGGCTCCTGCTCGACCTCTCCGTGGTTGAAGCCGTGCGAACCGAACGCCCACGCCTCCTTCGGAGAGACCACCTCGACGCCGTCCAGAGAGGCACCCGGCTCGGGCGGGACGGGCTCGGGGAACCGGTAGGCGGGCGTCGGCGCGGTCGTCCAGGACGTGCCGTCCCAGTGCATCGCGGCGGGCTGGTTGAGCTCGCCGCCCGCACCGCCCACTCCGGGGCCGCTCGTGCGGAAGCCGACCGCCCACAGGTCGTCCCCCGCCGCGCCGTCGAGCGCGCCTGCCGAGGCGGGCAGCTCATGGGTGCTCCAGCGGCCGCCGTCCCAGTGCTGTGCCTGCTGCTCGCCGTGCAGCACCCACACGTCGTCGGGGGCGAAGACCTTCGTCTCCGAGACGGCCCCCGAACCCGGTGGCGGCGGCACGCGCCGCCAGCGGCTGCCGTCCCAACGGGCCACACCCACCATCGAGTCGGCGCCGGATCCGGATCCGAAGAACCAGACGTCGTCGGGGCCCGAGGAGTCGAGCCGCGGCTCGAAGACCTTGCCGTCGAGCTCGGCGGGCGGTTCCTGCCGCCGCCACGAGCCGCCTTCGCGGCGCAGCAGGAACTGGCCATCGGGGTCGCTCATGTCGCCGTTGTCGGACTGCCAGCCCGCCGCCCAGATGTCGTCCTCGGACGCCGCGGTGACGGTGGTCAGCTCGCCCCTGACCGCCTTGTCGACGTGCTCCAGCTTCCAGGAACCCTGCGCGGAGGCGCCGGTCGACGCTCCGCCGGTGGGGTCCGTGCGGGCGGGGCCGCCGCCGCTGTCGCCGCAGCCCGCCGCGGCGAGGGCCAGCACGGCCAGGGTCACGGCTGTCTTCTTCAAGGCCTGCTCCTAGCGCTTCAGGGTGACGACGACGGCTGCGTCCGGTGCGGCGCCGCTCTGCATGACCTCGACGCTGCCGAAACCGAGCACCCGGTCCGTGCCCGGCACCGCGACGATCTTCTTGAGCCAGAGCTGCTGCTGCGACTCCGGGCGCGCGCCGTGGCCGCCCGGCAGCCGCGGCTTCGTGATCCTGCTGCACGTGCCGTCGGTGGTCAGGTGCCAGTTGCCGTTCATGAAGAACCCGCGGTCGCCGTCCCGGGCCACGGGAGTCCGGTCCGCGCACGCTCCGGGCAGGGGACCGGAGTCCCGCCACCGGGTGCCGTCCCAGCTCAGCTCGACGGACTCCGTCTCCGGGTCGCGGACCTCTTCGCCGTCGTACCCCTTGTAGGCGTGCCCTCCGTGGGCACGGACGTACGTTCTGGAGGCGACGTCGACGCCGGTGAACTCCGCGTACGGCTCGGGCGGCACGGGGTCCGGGAAGCGGTACGTCGGCGTCTTGGTCAGCGACCACTTCGCACCGTCGAAGTGCATCGCGGCGAGCTGCCGGACCTCACCGCCGGGGCCGCCCACGCCTGGACCCGTCGTACGGGACCCGACCGCCCACACGTCGTCCGCCGCCGAGCCCGCGAGGGCGGCGACCTTCGCGGGCATCGGCGTCACCGTCCACCGGCTGCCGTCCCAGTGCGTCACCTTGCCGTCGCCCTGGAGCACCCACACGTCATCCTGCGAGATGACCTCGACGTCCGTGAGCGGCCCGGCAGGGGCGTCACCGGCCGGGTCGCTGTCCAGGGGCACCCACCGAGTGCCGTCCCACAGGGCGTCCCGCCGGGTCCCCGGAGCCTCTCCGGGCCTGTCCACGGTGCTCAGGCGGATGCCCGCCGACCCCAGGGAGTCGAGCCGGAAGAGGTGCGGGGCGCCCTCGACCGGCATCGGCTCGCGCGACCACTTCCTGCCGTCGAAGTGCAGCAGGTGGGCCTTCGCGAGCCGCCCGTCGACGACGTCGTCGCTGCCGAGGGCCCAGATGTCGTCCGGAGCCAGGGCGGCCCCGTCGAGCAGCTCGCCGTGCACGTCGTCGATGTGCTCGTACGCCCAGGAGAGCCCGGCCGCGCGGGACTTGCCGGAACCGTCGTCGGCGTCGTCCGCGTCCGCGCCGGACTGCTGCGTCCCGCAGCCGACCATCAGAAGAGCGAGTACGGCGACGGCCGCCGCTGCGTGGCGCATGGTCCCCCCGGCACGATCGACCGGGGCTGCCCCCGGTCAGCGAGCGGGCAGCGTACCCCGGGCCGCCGTGGCCGGGGCCTGAGGGGGCACCACGGTGCCGCCGAAGGCGAAGTCGCGCAGCTTGCGCCAGACGCCGTCGGTGCCCTGCTCGTACAGGGCGAAACCGGTGCAGGGCCACTCGGCCTCGTACTCCGAGAGCTCCTCGTACGCCCGGTCCATGGCCTCTTCGGAGATGCCGTGCGCCACCGTGACGTGCGGGTGGTAGGGGAACTGCAGTTCGCGCGCCATCGGCCCCGACGCGTCCCGCACCCGCTCCTGCAGCCAGGAGCAGGCCGACCCGCCCGCCATCACCTGCACGAAGACGACAGGGGACAGCGGACGGAACGTGCCCGTCCCGGAGAGGCGCATCGGGAAGGGGCGACCGGCCGCCGCGACCGAGATGAGGTGCGCCTCAACCGCGGGCAGCGCCGATGCGTCCACTTCAGTGGGCGGCAACAGGGTCACGTGCGTGGGGATGCCGTGCGCCGCGGGGTCCCCGAAGCCCGCGCGCCGCTCCTGGAGCAGGCTGCCGTGAGGCTCCGGGACCGCGATCGAGACGCCGATCGTTACGGTCCCCACGTCGTACTCCTGTCGTCGTGTCGATGGGCAGGGGCGCAGCCCGGTGGGCAGCGCGGTGCAGCTGTTGTCGTGCTCGGAGCGGTGACTCAGTGCTTGGCGGGCAGGAAGCCCACCTTGTCGTACGCCTGCGCGAGGGTCTCGGCAGCGACGGCACGGGCCTTCTCCGCGCCCTTGGCCAGGATCGAGTCGAGCGTCTCCGGGTCGTCCAGGTACTCCTGGGTGCGGTCCCGGAAGGGGGACACGAACTCGACCATGACCTCGGCGAGGTCGGTCTTCAGCGCACCGTAGCCCTTGCCGACGTACTTCTGCTCCAGTTCGGCGATACCGGTGCCGGTGAGCGTGGAGTAGATGCTGAGGAGGTTGCTGACGCCCGGCTTCTCGGCCACGTCGTAGCGGATCTCCGTGCCGGTGTCGGTGACGGCGCTCTTGACCTTCTTGGCGGTGGCCTTGGGCTCGTCGAGGAGGTTGATCAGGCCCTTCGGCGTGGACGCCGACTTGCTCATCTTGATCGACGGGTCCTGAAGGTCGTAGATCTTCGCCGTCTCCTTGAGGATGTACGCCGACGGCACGGTGAACGTGTCGCCGAAGCGGCCGTTGAAGCGCTCGGCCAGGTCACGGGTGAGCTCGATGTGCTGTCGCTGGTCCTCGCCGACCGGGACCTCGTGGGCCTGGTACAGCAGGATGTCCGCGACCTGCAGGACCGGGTAGGTGAAGAGGCCGACGGACGCGCGGTCGGCACCCTGCTTGGCGGACTTGTCCTTGAACTGCGTCATGCGGGAGGCCTCGCCGAAGCCGGTGAGGCAGTTCATCACCCAGGCGAGCTGGGCGTGCTCGGGCACGTGGCTCTGGACGAAGAGCGTGCAGCGCTCCGGGTCGAGACCTGCGGCGAGCAGCTGGGCGGCGGCGAGCCTGGTGTTGGCGCGCAGCTCGGCGGGGTCCTGCGGGATCGTGATCGCATGCAGGTCCACCACCATGTAGAAGGCGTCGTGGGACTCCTGCAGCGCCACCCACTGGCGGACCGCGCCGAGGTAATTGCCGAGGTGGAACGAGCCGGCGGTGGGCTGGATTCCGGAGAGCACACGAGGTCGTTCAGAGGCCATGGGGCCCATTCTCTCAGGTGACTCTCATAGCTCGGAAACAGGTGTGTGACGGGTGGGAACGGATCGGCCACGGCCGATGCCCCGGCGTTCGGAGCCGTGGCCGCTCGCGATCGTCGCCGATGAGACGAGGAACACAGCGCGTTCGGGGGTGGCGGGCCGCCGCCCCGTCCGGGAGGTGCCGGTCGGGACGGCGGTCGGTCCGGTGCCGGGTCAGGCGGTCGGCAGGCCCGGGGCCGGGTGTGCGGCCATCAGGTCGGCGACCTCGGACCTGATCTTCGTCAGGGCGTCCTCGTCCCCGGTGCGCGCGGCGGCGACGCCGCGGTCGATCCATTCGGCGACGGTCGCCATGTGCTCCGTACGCAGTCCGCGGGAGGTCAGGGAGGGGGTGCCGATGCGGACGCCCGAGGGGTCGAAGGGCTTCCTCGGGTCGAAGGGGACGGTGTTGTGGTTGACGACGATCCCGGCCCGGTCGAGGGCCTTCGCGGCGACCTTGCCGGGGACGTCCTTGGGCGTGAGGTCCATCAGGATCAGGTGGTTGTCGGTGCCGCCGGAGACCAGGTCGAAGCCGCGGGCGAGCAGGGCGTCGGCAAGGGCCTTGGCGTTGTCGACGACCGCGTGGGCGTAGTCGCGGAAGGCGGGCCGGGACGCCTCGTGGAGGGCGACGGCGATGGCCGCGGTCGTCTGGTTGTGGGGGCCGCCCTGCAGACCGGGGAAGACCGCCTTGTCGATGGCCTTGGCGTGTTCCTCGCGGGACATGAGCAGCGCGCCGCGCGGGCCGCGCAGAGTCTTGTGGGTGGTCGTGGAGATCACGTCGGCGTGCGGCACCGGTGAGGGGTGGGCGCCGCCCGCGATCAGGCCGGCGATGTGCGCGACATCGGCCACCAGGACGGCTCCGGCCTCGCGGGCGATCTCGGCGAAGGCGGCGAAGTCGATGGTGCGGGGGACGGCGGTGCCACCGCAGAAGATCAGCTTGGGGCGTTCCTTGAGGGCGAGGTCGCGGACCTCGTCGAGGTCGATGCGGCCGTTCGTCCCGGGGTCGGAGGTCCGGCGCACCCCGTACTGCACGCCGCGGAACCACTTGCCGGTGGCGGACACGCCCCAGCCGTGGGTGAGGTGGCCGCCCATCGGCAGGGCCATGCCCATCACGGTGTCGCCTGGCTCGGCGAAGGCGAGGTAGACGGCGAGGTTGGCCGGGGAGCCCGAGTAGGGCTGGACGTTGGCGTGCTCGACGCCGAAGACGGCCCTGGCGCGGGCGATGGCGAGGCGCTCGACGAGGTCGATGTTCTGCTGGCCCTCGTAGTAGCGGCGGCCGGGATAGCCCTCGCTGTACTTGTTCTGCAGGACGGTGCCCGAGGCTTCGAGCACCGCGGTGGAGACGTAGTTCTCGCTGGGGATCAGCCGCAGGGTGTCGGCCTGGAGCTGCTCCTCGGCGGCGACGAGCGCGGCGAGTTCCGGGTCCTCGGCGGCGAGGGCGGGATGGTTCGCAGAGGCAGAGGCAGAGGAAGGGAGAGTCATGGCGTCCTCCGGGGCGAGCGGTCAGTGTCCGGTCGTGGTCCCGGGGTGCCCAGGCAGGCGGCACCTCGAAGGTCGTGCCTCGCACGGCTCCATCGGGGTCCGTTCCCCGTATGCCAGTCACCGTGCTGTCAGGGCCACCCTAGCTGGCACGCCGATCCGGCAGGTTTCTTCGTCCGCGATGCGAGCGACGATAGGAATTGGGCGCGACACCCGCCCCCAGCCGCAGGACGAACGGAGACCCCGTGTCGAGTACGTCATCTTCCGCTACGAACAGTTCCCGGACGACCAGCGATCGGTTCATCGCCTCGGCCGAGGCGCACAGCGCGCACAACTACCATCCGCTGCCCATCGTGGTCGCCTCGGCCGACGGGGCCTGGATGACCGACGTCGAGGGGCGCCGCTACCTGGACATGCTCGCCGGGTACTCCGCGCTCAACTTCGGCCATGGCAACCGCCGCCTGATCGATGCCGCGAAGGCGCAGCTGGACCGGGTGACGCTGACCTCGCGGGCCTTTCACCACGACCGGTTCGCCGAGTTCTGTACGCGCCTGGCCGAGCTCTGCGGCAAGGAGATGGTGCTGCCCATGAACACCGGCGCGGAGGCCGTCGAGACGGCCGTGAAGACCGCGCGGAAGTGGGGGTACCAGGTCAAGGGAGTGCCGGACAGCCGGGCGAAGATCGTGGTCGCGGCAGGCAACTTCCACGGCAGAACGACAACCGTCATCAGCTTCTCCACGGACGAAGAGGCGCGGGCGGACTTCGGCCCGTACACGCCGGGCTTCGAGATCGTGCCGTACGGCGACCTGGAGGCGTTGCGGGCAGCGGTCACCGACGACACCGTGGCCGTGCTGATCGAGCCCATCCAGGGCGAGGCCGGGGTGCTCGTGCCGCCCGCCGGATATCTGCCCGGGGTGCGGGAGTTGACCCGGGAGCGCGGGGTCCTCTTCATCGCGGACGAGATCCAGTCGGGGCTCGGCAGGACGGGACGTACGTTCGCGTGCGAGCACGAGGGCGTGGTGCCGGACGTGTATCTGCTGGGCAAGGCGCTCGGCGGCGGGGTCGTGCCGGTGTCGGCGGTGGTGGCCGACGCCGATGTGCTCGGGGTGTTCAAGCCGGGTGAGCACGGGTCGACGTTCGGCGGCAACCCGCTCGCCTGCGCGGTGGGCCTTGAGGTGGTCGACATGCTGTCGACGGGCGAGTTCCAGCAGCGGGCCACGGAGCTGGGCGAGCATCTGCACGCCGAGCTGGGGCTGCTGGCCGGTGCGGGGACGGTGACCGAGGTGCGGGGGCGCGGGCTGTGGGCGGGCGTCGACATCGCCCCGTCGTACGGCACCGGACGGGAGATCTCGGAGCAGCTGATGGAGAAGGGCGTGCTGGTCAAGGACACCCATGGGTCGACGATCCGCATCGCTCCCCCGCTGGTGATCAGCAAGGAGGATCTGGACTGGGGGCTCGCTCAGCTGCGGGCGGTGCTCAGCTAGCGGCGAGGGCGGTGCGGCCCGGGGGATAGCCCCACCTGGAGTGGGCGGTTGGCAGGATCGTCCCGGGCGGCCGCGTCCGGAAATGCTGGGTCCGGCGTGAAGCGCCGGTTTCCCACATTTCCATAGGAGTTGGCCAGTGCGTGAGCAGGCAGGGCAGAAGGTCCGTTCTTCCGGGCGGCAGCGGGATGGGCGGCGCAGAGGGATGCCGGCCATGGTGGCGGCCGCGGTGGCCGTAGGGGTCATGGCAGCGGGTGTGCCGGCCGCGTCCGCGGCGTCCGCGGCGTCCGCGGCGCGTCCCGTGCCGGGGGCGGGCGGCGTCCAGCAGGGGCTGGAGGCGCTGGTGCGCGCCGACGGGGTGCCCGCCGCGCTGGCGAGCGTCAAGGGCAGGAAGGGGCCCAACCGTACCTACACGGCCGGGGTCGGCGACCTGGCCACCGGCTCCGAGGTGCCCAGGGACGGACAGGTGCGGATCGGCAGCAACACCAAGGCGTTCACCGCGGTGGTCGTGCTGCAGTTGGTCGCCGAGGGGAAGATCCGCCTCGACGCCCCGGTGGAGAAGTATCTGCCGGGGCTCGTGCGCGGGGACGGGATCGACGGCCGGAAGATCAAGGTCCGCCAGATCCTGCAGCAGACGAGCGGGCTGCCCAACTACACCAAGCACGACCTGCAGCCCCGCTACTACGAGCCGCGCGAGCTGCTGGACATCGCGCTGCGGTACAAGGCGGACTTCGAACCCGGGAAGGACTGGGCGTACAGCAACACGAACTACGTCCTGGCCGGGATGATCATCGAGGAGGTCACGAGGCACCCCGTCGCCGCGGAGATCGACCGCCGGATCATCGAGCCCCTCGGGCTGCGCCACACCTATTTCCCCGCGCCGAGGGACGCGACCATCCGCGAGCCCCACCCCAAGGGCTACTACCAGGAGGCGCCGGGCAAGCCCCTGCAGGACATCACGGAGCTGGATCCCTCCTGGACCTGGGCGGCAGGTCAGCTGATCTCCACCAACACCGACCTCAACCGGTTCTACACCGCGCTGCTCACACCCGGTCGGCTCCTCCCGGCGCCCCAGCTCGCCCAGATGCGCACCACGGTCCCCGCCGACTACTTCGGCAAGGGCGCCCGCTACGGCCTGGGGATCGTGAGCAGGCCCCTGTCCTGCGGTGGTCTCTACTGGGGGCACGGCGGCAGTTACCCGGGATACGAGACGCGGGGCGGGGCCACGGATGACGGCAGCGCCGCCAATGTCGCGGTGACGACGCAGCCGACGGACAAGGCGGTCATGACGCACGTGGACGAGGTCGTGGACTCGGCTCTGTGCGGCCGCTGACGGCTGCGTGCGGCGTGCCGCGTGCCGCGTGGTGCGCGCTGCGCGGGGAGCCTGGTCTCAGGTTCGGGCCTCCTGGGCGTACGACTCCTTGAAGGCGATGTCGCCGAGGGCCGTGCGGCCGCGGTGTACGGCGCGGCCGTGTCCGTACGTTCCGCGGGAGGCAGGGGCGCGCCCTCGGCCTCGCGGATGCGGGCGGCCGTGCCGAGGAGGCGCGCGGCGTGCGGGTGGTCGCCGCCAGGGAACGGGCGCCCGCGAGGCCTCCCAGGGCCAGCGCCACCGCGCGCTCGTCGCCCGTCGTGTCGGCAGCGTCGCGGGGCAGATCGCCCGCGAGCTCGGCGCCTCACGGGTGATCGGCTCGGCGGGCGGCCCGGCGAAGGCCAAGAAGCTCCTCGACACCTTCGGGTACGCCGCCGCCATCGACCACCGCGAGGGCGCGCTGTCCGAGCAGCTCGCGCAGGCCGCGATCGGCGCGATCCGTCCGGGCGGCCGCATCGCGCTGGTCGGCGCCGTCAGCACGTACGACTCCCCCACGCCGCCGCCCGGTCCGGACAGCCTCTTCCGGGCCGCCAAGCAGGGGGCGACGCTGCGGGGCATGCTCGTCACCAGCCACCTCGACCTGTTCCCGGAGTGGACCGGCCGGGCGGCCCCGCTGCTCGCCGACGGCATCGAGCGGGCACCGGAGGCGTTCCTCGGGGTGCTGCGCGGGGCGAACACCGGCAAGATGCTGGTCCGCATCGCCGCCGACGCCGCCCCGACCGGCACGACCGCCCCGACCGGCACGTCCTTCACAGAATGACGTGCGGGACGAACCTCGCGTACTCGTCCGTGATCAGCCCCGAGGACTCCCGGATGCCGAGTCCCGCGGCCTCGTCCTCCACCACCCACGCGCCGAGCACGACCCGATTGCCGTCGAATTCCGGCAGCGGCGCCAGCTCCTGGTAGCAGAGGCCCGCCGCGGCGGGGACGGGCGCGGAGCCCGGTTCGTGCACCGTCACCCCGGCGCCCTCGCGCCCGAGCAGCGGCTTGGCCACGTAACCGCGTCCCGAGGCGAGCTCGCGGGGGCCGTCGAGGTAGGCGGGGAGGAGGTTCGGGTGGCCGGGGTACAGCTCCCAGAGGATCGCCAGGAGCGCCTTGTTGGAGAGGAGCATCTTCCAGGCGGGTTCGATCCACAGCGTCGAGCCCGTGCCGCCGCCGTTGTCGAGCGTCTCCAGGACGTGCGGCGCGAAGCGGTCCGTGGTCAGCCACTCCCACGGGTAGAGCTTGAAGCAGCTGCGCATGAAGCGGAGCTTCTTGTCGACGAAGCGGCGGGAGAGGCGGTCCCAGCCGATGTCCTCCATGGAGATCGACTCCGCGGGGATGCCCGCCTGTTCGGCGGTCTCGCGCAGGTACGCGACCGTCATCAGGTCCTCGCCGAGCTCGTCGGCGGCGGAGTGCGCGAAGTACAGCGGGCCGCCGGGCGGCAGCAGGGCGGCCTGCTTCCGCCACGCGTCGACGAGGCGCTCGTGGAGGGAGTTCCACTGGTCGGCGCCGGGAAAGCGCTCCTCCATCCAGAACCACTGCGGGCTCGCGGCCTCGACCAGGGAGGTGGGGGTGTCGGCGTTGTACTCCAGCATCCTGGCCGGGCCGGTGCCGTCGTACCGCAGGTCGAAGCGGCCGTAGAGGGAGGGGAGTTCGGCGCGGCGGTGCCAGGCCTCGGTGACGGCGGACGCGACTCTCGGGTCCGTGATGCCGAGGTCGGCGAGACGGTCGTGCTCGACGATGTGCGCGGCGGCGGCCAGGCACATCGCGTGCAGCTCCTCGACGACCTCCTCCAGCGCCTCCACCTCGGGGAGCGAGAAGACGTAGTAGGCGCTCTCGTCCCAGTAGGGGCGCAGCGTGTCGTCGGGGTAGCGCGTCAGCGGGTAGATGAGCCCCTGGTCCTCGACGGTCTGCTGCCAGCCGGGGCGGGGGTCGATGATGCGGCGTTCCATGGCGTACGTGTCGCGTCCGGTCAGCCGCCGCCGCTGCCGCTGCCCGAGCAGCCGAAGCCGTCCCGGTCGACGGCCTCGCTGCGGCTGAACGTGCCGTAGTCGGCGTAGCGGCCGTCGACTTCGGAGTCGTAGTACCAGGTGGGGTCGGTGCGGCCCGAGGACTTGCCGGTGCCGTAACCCGTGCCCGACCCCGCCTTGCGGCCCTTGCCCGACGACGAACCCGAGGACGAGCCCGACTTGCAGTTCTTGTCGCCGACGATCTTGTAGCCGCGGAACGCGTCGTAGCTGTCCCGGTCCACGCAGCGCCGGTCCGGGTCCGAGCCGCAGGAGGTCAGGGCCGCCGCGAGGACGCCCATGCCGCCGAGTACGACGGTGCTCGAACGCAGCCGTCGCGGTTGTTTCTTCGTCATGCGATCCCCCGTTGCCTTGCTCTGTACATGTTCAGCGGTCAGCGTAGGTAAGCCCCGGCACACCGTGCCAGCCACCTGCACCGGATGTCCCATGGGTCTCCTTTGACTCACCTTCCTCTACAGTCACTTCGTGTCTCTTGGGATGATTTGCGCACTCGGCTCAGCGGTCTGCTTCGGCACGGCCTCGGTTCTCCAGGCGGTCGCCACGCGCGCCACCGCGCCCGGCACCGGCTCCGGCGTCGACCCGGCGCTGCTGCTGCGCGCCCTGCGCCAGTGGCGGTACATCGCGGGGCTCGCCCTGGACGGACTCGGCTTCCTGCTGCAGATCGTGGCGCTGCGCTCCGTCCCGATCTACGCCGTGGGAGCGGCGCTCGCCGCCAGTCTCGCCGTCACCGCGGTGGTCGCGGCCCGGCTGCTGCGGGTGCGGCTGAGCGGCGTCGAGTGGGGCGCGGTGGGCGTCGTCTGCGCGGGGCTCGCGATGCTGGGCCTCGCGTCCGGTGACGAGGGCGACCGCACCGGCTCGACGACGCTGCGGTACGTGATGCTGGGCATCGCCGTCGCCGTGCTGGTCCTCGGCGCCGTCGCCGGGCGGCTGCCCGACCGGGGGCGGGCGCTGGCGCTGGGCCTCGGCGCGGGATGCGGGTTCGGGGTGGTCGAGGTGACCGTGCGGCTCATCGACGACGTGTCGCCGGGTGCGCTGCTCGCCAATCCGGCGACGTACGCCCTGCTGGTCGGCGGCGGCGCGGCGTTCCTGCTGCTCACCTCGGCGCTGCAGCGCGGGTCGGTGACGACGGCCACGGCGGGCATGGTGATCGGCGAGACGATCGGTCCCGCCCTGGTGGGCGTGGTCTGGCTCGGCGACCGCACGCGGGAGGGCCTGGGCTGGCTGGCGATCCTCGGCTTCGCGGTGGCGGTCGCGGGGGCGCTGGCGCTGGCCCGGTTCGGTGAGGCTCCGGCGGACAGGAGTACCAGCCCGTCCGGCGTTTGAGGACGAACCGGCGGAGCCGGTGATCCACGGCAACGAACGTTCGGGGAACCGTCACGGAAGTACCCGGCACAACGCCTCCAACGCCCCCGCCCACGCATGCTCCGCCGGTGTCCCGTACCCCACCACCAGCGCGTCCTCCCTCGGCGTCACCGCGAGCGGATGGCGGTAGTCGGTGAGGCCGTGGATCGCGAGGCGCTCCCAGTTGGCGGCCTGGACGACGGACCGCTCGGTACCCGGCGGCAGTTCGAGCACCGCGTGCAGCCCGGCCGCGATGCCGGTGGCGCGCACTTCGGGGGCCCGCCCCGCCAGCGCCTCCACCAGCTGGTCGCGGCGGCGCCGGTAGCGCAGCCGTGCGCCGCGGACGTGGCGGTCGTACGCCCCCGACGTGATGAACTCCGCGAGCGTCAGCTGGTCGAGCGCCCCGCAGGACGCGCCCGCGGCCTCCTTCTCGCCGAGGACCTCGGCGCACAGGCCGGACGGCAGCACCATCCAGCCCAGGCGCAGGCCGGGCGCGAGGGACTTGCTCGCCGTGCCGAGGTAGATCACGCGCTCGGGGTCGAGGCCCTGGAGCGCGCCGACCGGCTGGCGGTCGTAGCGGAACTCACCGTCGTAGTCGTCCTCGATGATCACCCCGCCCTCGCGGCGCGCCCAGTCGACCGCCGCGGCGCGCCGGTCGGGGTGCAGCGGCACGCCCATCGGGAACTGGTGCGCGGGGGTGAGCAGCACCGCCTTCGCCGAGCCGGGGCCCAACCCGGAGACGTCGGTGCCGAGTTCGTCGAAGGCGAGAGGCACCGTGCGCAGGCCTGCGTGGTGCAGCAGGTTCCAGTGGAGGTCGAGGCCGTACGACTCGACGGTCACCTCGCGCTCGCCGCGCGCCCGCAGCACCCGGCCGACGAGCGCGAGGGCGTGCACGAACCCCGCGGTGACGACGATGCGGTCGGGGTCCGCGTGGACGCCCCGCGCCCGTGCGAGGTACCCGGCGAGGGCGGTGCGCAGCTCGACGCGGCCGCGCGGGTCCGCGTACCCGAGCGCGGCGTGGGGAGCCGCGGCCAGCGCGCGCCGGGCCGCCTTGAGCCACTCCGCGCGCGGGAAGGACGCGAGGTCCGGCGAGCCGGGGGTGAGGTTGTACGCGGGCGGCCCGCCCGGCCTGCGGGGCGGCACGGGCCGCACCGGCGGCGCGACCGTGCGCTCGGCGACGCGCGTGCCCGAGCCCTGGCGGGCGGTGAGCCAGCCCTCGGCGACCAGATCGGCGTACGCGTCGGCGACCGTGTTCCGCGCGATGCCGAGGTCGACGGCGAGGGAGCGGGACGAGGGAAGGCGGGTGCCGGGGGCGAGACGGCCCCCGCGCACGGCCTCCCGCAGGGCGTCCGTCAGGCCCTTGCGGACGCCGTGGCGGGACGCGTCGCCGCCGGTCTCCAGATGGAGGTCGACGCCCAGATTGGCCCACGCTTCTCCCATGGGAATGGACCATACTCGTGGGCTACTCCGCACGTAGCGTCGACACCATGAACGCTCCCTCCGAAACCCACGTCCACGAGCACACCCCCCGCCTCGCCTGGGCCCAGCACGCCCCCGAGGTCTTCAAGGCCATGATCAAGCTCGACGCGGCCGCCCGTAAGGGCCTCGACCCGGTGATCTACGAGCTCGTCAAGATCCGCGCCTCGCAGATCAACCGCTGCGCGCTCTGCCTCGACATGCACTCCAAGGACGCCATCGCGGCGGGCGAGAGCGTGGAGCGGATCATCCAGCTCAGCGCCTGGGAGGAGTCGCAGCACTTCTACACGGCGAAGGAGGTCGCCGCGCTCGAACTGACCGAGGCGATCACCGTTCTCACCGAGGGCTTCGTGCCCGACGAGGTGTACGCGCGGGCGGCCGCCCAGTTCGAGGAGGCGGAGCTGACCCAGCTGATCGCCGCGATCACCGTCATCAACGCGTGGAACCGCTTCGGCGTCAGCACCCGCCAGGTGCCGGGGCACTACAAGGCCGAGGGCGCCAAGTGAGCGCTCGCACCACGCACTTGGACCGCGGCGTCGCGGGCGCGATGAGTGCGCTGAGCGCCGCCGCGAAGAAGGGCCTCGGCGATCCCGTCCTCGCGGAGCTGGTCATGATCCGGGCCTCGCAGCTCAACGCCTGCGCCTTCTGCCTCGACATGCACGTGGACGTCGCCCTGGAGCACGGCGAGACCCCCAAGCGCCTCGCGCTCCTGAACGCCTGGGACGAGGCGGGCGGCCTCTTCAGCGAGCGCGAACGCGCGGCCCTCGCCCTGACCGAGGCCGTCACCGTCCTCACCGAGGGCTTCGTGCCCGACGCGGCGTACGCGAAGGCCGCCGAGCACTTCACCGAAGGTGAACTCGCCCATCTGCTGGGCGTGATCGCCGTCATCAACAGCTGGAACCGGCTGATGGTCAGCCGTCGCATCGAGCCCGGAGGCCCCGCATGGTGACCCCCCGTCCCGTCGACGCGCTGCGCGCCCTCCACCACGACCGGGCGCCCGGGGACCCGCTGGTCCTGCCCGGACCGTGGGACGCCGCGAGCGCCCGCGTGTTCCAGGACGCGGGGTACGAGGCGCTCGCCACGCCCAGCGCCGGCATCGCCCTCTCCCTCGGGTACGAGGACGGGCAGGTGCCGCCGAAGGAGATGTTCGAGGCGGTCGCCCGGATCACCCGGGCCGTCGACGTGCCGGTGACCATGGACGCCGAGACCGGCTACGGCCTCACGGCCAAGGAACTGGTGGACCGCCTCCTCGAAGCGGGCGCGGTCGGCTGCAACCTGGAGGACTCGTACGAGGGCAAGGGCTCGACGGGCATTCTCCGGGACCCTCAAGAGCAGGCGGACTGGCTGGCGCAGGTGCGGGAGGCGGCGGGCGACCGGCTGGTGATCAACGCGCGCGTCGACACGTTCGTCCGCGGGATCGCCGATCCGCAGCGGGCGATCGAGCGGGCCCGCCTGTACGTGGCCGCGGGCGCGGACTGCGTCTACCCGATCCTCGCGCCGGCCGAGGCGATCCCCGTGCTGCGGGCGGGCATCGAGGGACCGCTCAACGTCCTGGCGCTGCCGGACGGCCCCACCCTGCCCGAGCTGGGCGGGCTCGGCGCGACACGCATCACGTTCGGTCCCGGTCTGCTGCGCCGCACCATGGCGGCGCTGCGCGGGATCACCGAGGAGCTGGGCCGGGCATGACGGTGCCGGGCCCCCGTCCACCGGGGGCCCGGCACCGTACAGCCGTCAGCGAGCCGCTACTTGGACTTGGGCAGCCACGCCTTCCACTTCGACTCGTTCTTGTCGATCCACGCCTTCGCCGCGTCGTCCGGCGACATCTTCTTGTCGGCGATCATGAGGGAGACCTCGTTCTGGTCCGCCTCCGACCACTTGAAGTTCTTCAGGAACTCCGCCGCGTCGCCGCCGTTCTCGGCGAAGTCCGCGTTGAAGTACTTCTGAAGGGGCGTGTGCGGGTACTCGCACTTGATCTTCGCCGGGTCGGCGTCGCAGCCCTCCTTGTACTTGGGCAGCTTCACCTCCGTCATCGGCACCTTCTCGAAGAGCCACTGCGGCTTGTACCAGTACGTCAGGAACGGCTTCTGCTGCTTGGCGAACTGCTTGATCTGGGTGATCTGCGCCGCCTCGGAGCCCGCGAAGACGACCTGGTAGTCCAGGCCGAGGTTCTTCACGAGGGCCTTGTCGTTGGTGAGGAACGACGGGGAGCCGTCCATCAGCTGGCCCTTGCCGCCGCTCTCCGGAGTGCGGAACTCGTCGGCGTACTTGTTCAGGTTCTTCCAGTCGGTGATGTCCGGGTGCTTCTTCGCGAAGTACGTGGGGACGTACCAGCCGATGTGGCCGGTCACGCCGACGTCGCCGCCGCGCGCCACCGTCTTCTTGTCGTCGATGTAGAGCTTTTCCTGGTCCGGGTGGCCCCAGTCCTCCATGATCGCGTCGACGCGGCCCTGGCTGAGCGCGTCCCAGGCCGGGACCTCGTCGATCTGGACCTTGTCGACGCGGTAGCCCAGCTCGTGGTCGAGCAGATACGCGGCGACGGCCGCGTCCGCCTGCGCGCCCACCCAGGACTGGACGGAGAGCGTCACGGTCTTGGCACCCGCCGCGTTCGCGAACGGGGACGCCTGCTTGGTCATGTCGGCCTTGCCGCAGCCCGAGAGGGCGAGGAGAGCGGCACCCGCGCTCGCGGCAGCGATCACTCGCGTACGCATACGCATGTCAGGCTCCCTTCTTCGCGCGGTCTCGACGTTCCGTGGGCTGCGTCACCCGGTCCAGCATCAGGCCGAGGCAGACGACGGCGATGCCGCCGATCATGCCCACCGCCAGGTCGTTCTGCGCGATGCCGTAGAGGACGTCGTAACCGAGCGCGCCACCGCCGACCATGCCGCCGATGACGACGACGGCGAGGACGAGGACGACCGCCTGGTTGACGGCGAGCAGCAGCGTCGGTCGGGCCAGCGGAAGCTGGACCTGGCGCAGTTGCTGCCAGGTGGTGGCGCCGAGGGACTTCGAGGACTCCATCGCCGCCGGGCTGACCTGGCGCAGGCCCTGCGTGGTGATGCGGATGACGGCGGGCACCGCGTACGCGATGGCCGCGAAGGCCGCGGGGGCGCGGCCGACGCCGAAGAGGGCCACCGCCGGGATCAGGTACACGAACTGCGGCATCGTCTGCAGGATGTCCAGGAAGGGCCGGAGCACTCGCTCCAGGCGCTTGCTGCGGGCCGCCCCGATGCCGATCGCGAAGCCGATCACCACGGTGACGGCGACCGCGGCGAGCACCTGCGACAGCGTGTCGAGGGACTTGTCCCACACGCCGAGGACCCCGATGCCCGCCATCGCGAGCACGGCGGTGAGCCCGGTCTTCCAGGTACCGATCAGCCAGGCGAGGGTGGCGACGACGAGCAGCACCGACCACCAGGGCAGCCACTGCAGTCCGTCGCGGGTCGGGTTGAGGACCCAGGTGGTGAAGTGCGCGGCCCAGTCGGCGGTGCCGCCGATGACGGGGATGCCGGTGTAGAGGTGGTCGACGATCCACTCCTGGCCGGTGTTGACGGGACCGGCGATGTTCACGACCCAGCTGTCCGGCCAGTCGAGGCGGTCGGCGAAGCGGGCGGCGAGCGCGACGGCCACGGTCACGGCAGCGGCCACGGCCCAGCCGCGCCGGCCGCGCAGCGGCGAGGTGTCCTGGGCGTTCGCACCGAGGCGTTCCCCGGCCTCGCCCGTGACGCGGTCGAGGACGACGGCGATCAGCACGATCGGGAGACCGGCGGAGAGGGCCTGGCCGACGTCGACCGAGCCGAGCGCCTGGTAGACGCGGTCGCCGAGACCGGCGCCGCCGATCACCGACGCGATGACGGCCATCGAGAGGGCCATCATGATCGTCTGGTTGAGGCCGAGGAGGAGTTCCTTGCGGGCCAGCGGGAAGCGCGCGGAGACGAGCCGCTGGCGCCCCGTGGTGCCCAGCGAGGTCACGGCCTCCATGACGCCGGAGTCGGCGCCGCGCAGCCCCAGCGCGGTGAGCCGGGCCATCGGCGGCGCCGCGTAGATGACCGTCGCGATGAGCGCGGCGGGGACGCCGATGCCGAAGACCATGGCGACCGGCAGCAGATACGAGAAGGCCGGCAGCACCTGCATGGTGTCGAGGACCGGCCGCAGGATGCGGAACGTCCGGTCGCTCAGCCCGGCGGCGAGCCCGAGCAGCATGCCGACCACGACGGAGGCGAGCACGGCGACGACCATCAGCGCGAGGGTCTGCATCGTCGGCACCCACATGCCGAGCAGCCCGCACAGGCCGAACGAGGCGGCCGTGAGCACCGCGACCCGCACGCCCGCGACCCGCCAGGCGACCAGCGCGGCCCCGGCGAGGACACCGGCCCAGCCGCCCGCGAGGAGCACCAGGTAGACGGCGCGCACGGACGCCACGATGCCGTTGGAGACGTGCCCGAAGAAGTACACGAACAGCGGGTGGCTGTCGCGGTGGTCGACGATCCAGGTGGTGACGTTGCCGAACGGCTCGGACAGGTCGACGGTGAGGGCGCCCGGCCAGGCGCCGGAGGCCCACTTGGCGTTCGCGATCGGCACGAGGACCGCCGCGGCGACGGCGAGCAGCAGGAGCTTGCCGACGACGCGGTGACGCAGGAGCGCGCCGACTCCCGTATCTCGTACGGGACTTGAGGCGGTGGCGGTGGCCATCAGGCGACCACCTCGCCCTTGCCGGGGGCTGTCCGCTCGGTGCCCGCGACCACGGCGAGCAGGCCCGCGTGGTCCACGACGCCGAGGCAGCGCTTGCCGTCCATGACGCGCACCGGGAAGCCGGAGCGGGCGACGGCCTCGATGGCCTCGGAGACCTTGGCGTCCGGGGCGAGGGCCGCGCCGCGGCTCTCCTCGTCGGCGTCGGCCGGGCGCATGGCGCTGCGCACGCTCATCACGTCGGCGCGCACCACGTCGCGCACGAAGTCGCGGACGTAGTCGTCGGCCGGGGAGCCGACGATCTCCTCGGGGGTGCCGACCTGGACGACGCGGCCGTCGCGCATCAGGGCGATGCGGTCGCCGAGCTTGAGGGCCTCGCTGAGGTCGTGGGTGATGAAGACCATCGTGCGGCCCTCGTCGCGGTGCAGGCGCACGACTTCTTCCTGCATGTCGCGGCGGATCAGCGGGTCGAGGGCGCTGAACGGCTCGTCGAAGAGCAGGACTTCGGGATCCACGGCGAGGGCGCGGGCCAGGCCCACGCGCTGCTGCTGACCGCCGGAGAGCTGGCCGGGCTTGCGCTGCTCCAGACCCTCCAGGCCGACCTTCTTGACGACTTCGAGGGCCTTGGCGCGGCGCTCGGCCTTGCCGACGCCCTGGATCTCCAGGCCGTACGCGACGTTGTCGAGGACGGTGCGGTGCGGCAGGAGCCCGAAGTGCTGGAAGACCATGGCGGCGCGGTGGCGGCGGAGTTCGCGCAGGCGGGCCTTGTCCATGGCGAGGACGTCCTCGCCGTCGATGGCGAGGGTGCCGGAGGTCGGCTCGATGAGCCGGGTCAGGCAGCGCACGAGGGTGGACTTGCCGGAGCCCGACAGGCCCATGACGACGAAGACCTCGCCCTTGTTGACCTCGAAGGACACATCGCGCACGGCGGCGGTGCAGCCGGTCTGCTCACGCAGTTCGGCGGGGCTCAGGCCGTGCAGCGAGGTGTCGTCCGGTATTCGCTCGGCCTTGGGGCCGAAGACCTTCCAGAGGTTCCGGACGGCGAAGACGGGTCCGGCGGCGGGCGTGCTCTCCTGGTCCGTGGTCGTCACGGTGGCCTCGCTCATCGGCCGTCACCACCAAGGATCTCGGCACATTTCTCCCCGACCATGAGCACTCCGATCATCGGATTCACGGCGGGCATCGTCGGGAAGACGGATGCGTCCGCGATACGGATTCCTGCCAGGCCCCGGATCTTCAACTCCGGGTCGACCACGGCGAGTTCATCAGTGGAAGCACCCATTCGGCAGGTGCCCGCCGGGTGGTAGACGGTGTGCGCGGCCTTGCGGACGAGCTCACTGATCTCGGCGTCCTCGGTGACCTCGGGGCCGGGGAACACCTCGCGCTTGAGCCACTTCTTGAACGGCTCGGCCTGCGCGACCTTGCGCGCCAGCTTGATGCCGTCGACGAGCGTGCGCCCGTCGTAGTCGCCCTCGTCCTCGAAGTACTTGAAGTCGAGGGCGGGCTTCACCTCCGGGTCCGCCGACGTCAGGTAGAGACGGCCGCGGGCGCGGGACTTGGGGATGTTCGGGGTCATCGACACGCCGTGCTCGGGGCGTTCGTAGCCGAGCCGCTCCGGGTTGTCGGTGAACGGGATCTGGTAGAAGTGGAACATCAGGTCCGGGCCCTTGTGGTCCGGGTCCCGCTTCACGAACAGACCGGCGTCCGAGTCCATCGCGGAGTTGCCGGGGATCGGCCCGTTGGTCTCCCAGACGATGACCGACTCGGGGTGGTCGATGAGGTTCTCGCCGACGCCCGGCAGGTCGTGCACGACCGGGATGCCGAGGGCTTCGAGGTCCTTCTTCGGGCCGATGCCGGAGTGCATCAGCAGTCGCGGCGTGTCGACGGCACCGGCGCAGACCAGCACCTCGCGGCGGGCGGTGAACAGCTTCTCCACACCCTCCTTGGTGCGGATGTGGACACCGCGCGCGGTCCTGCCGTCGAGCTCCAGCTTGGTGGCCCAGGTCTCCAGGAAGAGGTGGAGGTTCGGGCGGTCACCGGCCTCCATGTGGGGGTGGAGGTAGGCGACGGACGCGGAGGAGCGCTTGTTGTTCTCCGGGTGGTACGAGAGGTCGAAGAAGCCGACGCCCTCGTCGAAGGGCTTGTCGTTGAAGCCGATGACCTCGGGGACGCCCAGCGCGGTCTTCGTCGCCTCGACCCAGTCGCTGGCGATCTGGTTCTGGTCCTTCTTGGCGACGCGCACGATGTTGTTGCGCAGCTTGCCGAAGTAGGGGTCCATGGCCTTGGCGTTCCAGCCGGTGGCGCCCGCCGCCTCCCACTCGTCCCAGTCGGACGGCAGGGGCTTGAAGGAGATCAGGGTGTTGTGCGACGAGCAGCCGCCGAGCACCTTGGCGCGGCTGTGCAGGATGTGGGAGTTGCCGCGCGGCTGCTCCGTGGTCGTGTACTCGTAGTCCAGCTCGCCGCCGAGCAGGCCGAGCCACTTGCGCAGCGTGAGGACGTCCTCCCGGTCGATGTCGCTGGGGCCGCCCTCGATGACGGCGACGGTGACGTCCGGGTCCTCGGTGAGGCGGGACGCGATCACCGATCCTGCGGTGCCGCCACCGACGATGACGTAGTCGAACTCGGTCTGGTCAGACATGCGTACGTGCTCCTCTTCCTGCGAGGTCGTGCCAAGGTGCTTGCGCGTAATGAGCGGGGGGTGCTTGAACGTGTCGCGCGGGGCGGACTTCCCGCCCCGCGCGTGCCTCTGTCCGGTCCGGTCAGCCGGCGAACCAGCGCACCGGCTCCGGCGCCAGGTTCTGGTAGATGTGCTTGGCCTCGCGGTACTCGGCGAGACCCGCGGGACCGAGCTCGCGCCCGACACCGCTCTTGCCGAAGCCGCCCCACTCCGCCTGCGGCAGGTAGGGGTGGAAGTCGTTGATCCAGATGGTGCCGTGGCGCATCCGGCGGGCCATGCGGCGGGCGCGGCCCGAGTCGCTGGTCCACACGGCGCCCGCGAGGCCGTACTCGGTGTCGTTGGCGAGGGCGACGGCCTCGTCCTCGGTGCGGAAGGTCTCGACGCTGAGGACGGGCCCGAAGACCTCTTCCCGTACGACCCGCATCCCGCGGTGGCACTGGTCGAGGACGGTCGGCTCGTAGAAGTACCCCTCGGCCGGGCGCACGTCGCTCGGCTCGGGCCGCTTGCCGCCGGAGCGCAGCACGGCCCCCTCCTCCAGGGCGGAGGCGACGTACATCTCGGTCTTCTCGCGCTGCTGCTGCGAGACGAGCGGGCCGCACTCGACACCGTCCTCGGTGCCGCGCCCGAGCTTGATCTTCGCGGCCCGGCGGGCGAGCTCGGCGACGAACCGCTCGCGCACGGACTCCTCGATGATGAGGCGGCCACCGGCGGAGCAGACCTGCCCGCTGTGGATGAAGGCAGCGTTCAGCGCCTGGTCGACGGCGGTGTCGAAACCTTCCTCCGTGGCGCAGGCGTCGGCGAACACCACGTTGGGGTTCTTGCCGCCGAGCTCCAGGGCGACCTTCTTCACGCCGAGCGCGGCGGCCTGGGCGACCTTGGTGCCGGAGACCAGGCCACCGGTGAAGGAGACCAGGTCGACGTCGGGGTGGTCGGACAGCCGGGCGCCGACGGTGTGGCCGGGGCCGGTCACGATGTTCGCGACTCCGGCGGGGAGACCGGCCTCGACGAGCAGCTCGATCAGCGCGACCGTCGTCAGCGGAGTGACCTCGCTCGGCTTGATGACGAAGGTGTTGCCCGCGGCGAGCGCGGGGGCGATCTTCCAGCTGGCCTGGAGCAGCGGATAGTTCCAGGGCGTGATCATCGTGCAGACGCCGATGGGCTCGTGCACGACGACGCTGTGGATGTCGTCGGACCCGGCGTCGACGACGCGCCCGGCGCCTTCGCCGATGACGAGGTCGGCGAAGTAACGGAAGGCGTCCGCGACGCAGTCGACGTCGACGCGGCCCTCTTCGAGGGTCTTGCCCGCATCGCGGCTCTCCAGGAGCCCGATCTTCTCGCGGTCGCGTACGAGGAGGTCGGCGACGCGGCGCAGGAGCGCGGCGCGCTCGGCCACGGGCGTGGCCGGCCAGGGGCCTTCGTCGAAGGCCTTGCGGGCGGCTGCGATGGCGGCGTCCGCGTCTTCCGATCCGCCCTCGGCGATCACGGCGAACGGCTTGGCGTCCGCCGGGTCGAGGATGTCGCGGGTGGCGCCGGAGATGGCGGCAAGCCACTCTCCGTCCACATGGATGGTCTGTTGTGCGGACACGTCCCGTTTGCCTTCCGTTCCTGTCATATGCCCCGCCTGTCACTCGCGGTAGCCGGGTGCACCTGCCCTGAGGGGGAGAAACCATGCCTGTCTCATGGCCGAAAGTGCGCCGTGTCACTGCGTGTGCGGGCACTCGGAGCAAAACATACGCTCGATGCCCGCCCGGTCACTGCAGGTGACGAAATGATCGGAACATTGCGCCCGGGGAATCCCCCGTAAGCACGGCTTCGGGGGATACGGGTCACGCGCCGCCCGTGAGGTCGTCCTCGGGGTCATCGGCGGGCTCGTCGGCGGCCGTCAGCCCGGCCAGCCACAGCGGCATCAGCCAGTGCACGACGAACACGCTGAACAGCACCGGGAAGATCAGCCCCTCGATCTCCACCCCGGCGAGACCGAGGCCGCCCACCAGGACGGTCGCGGCCAGCAGGAGCCACATCATGACGTACTGCGCGCGGGCCGCCACGCGGTTCTTCTCGGCGCGCTGCCGCTCGTCCAGGACGCGGGCACGCAGTTCGAGGAGGCCGCGGGTCGCGCCGTTGATGACACCGGTCGCCACGCACCACGGCAACAGGACCCCGAGTATCCCGAAGGTGGCCCAGCGCTCGTCGCCGAGCACGGAGTAGAGCCAGCACGCGATGCCGAGCGCGGTCAGCACGATGTGCGTGACGACGACGGTCCGGCGGCGGGCCGCGGTGGCGTGGAGCGGGGCGGCCTCGCGGCGGTTCATGATCGCGTACATGCGCCGGTCGTAGCCGGTGACGGGGCGCTGCTCGTCGGTCTTCATCATTCGTTCCTCCCGTAGACCTGATCCGTGAGCGGGCGAAAGGGTTCGAGGGAGAACAGGGCCTCGACCGGCAGCGCGAAGAACTTCGCGATCTTCAGCGCGAGGTCGAGACTCGGGTTGTACTGCCCGCGCTCGATGTAGCCGATGGTCTGGTAGTGGGCTCCCACTGCCTCGGCCAGGCTCTGACGCGACACCTTTCGCTCGGCGCGCACCATCGCCAACCTGTTGTGCACTTGCTCGCTCATGTATAAGAAGTACTACATTCACGAGTACGACAGCAATAACCCGGGCGGCCATAGCCCCGGCGGCAGCAGCCACGAGGATGGGGAGCGGCAGACATGTTCGGCACCAAGCGGGAATTGATGGTGATCGCCCTGCGCGACACGGACGCGGTCGCGGACGAGCTGCGCGAGGCACTCGCGACAGCCGACGAGAGGGACCGCCCCGGCCTTGAGCGCGCGGCGGCGCTCCTCGCCCGCACGGCCGCCGTCCCGGACTCCGAGATACGCGGCCGCTGGGCCCTGCGCCGCATCACCGCCGCCGGGTACACGGGCCCCGCCGACTCCGTCCACGCGATCAAAACCCTGCGCCGGGCCGAGCCGGGCCTGAGCCTGGCGTCGGCGGTGCAGCTGTCCAAGGAGGCGGCGACACTGCAGGCGGCGGGCTCGTCTCACGCCTGAGCCGGGGGGCGACTCACTCCCCCACCAGCAGATTGTGCGCCGGTCACCGGCCGGGCCTGGGCAGGAAGAAGTCCAGGGCGATCTTCGCCCTGCTTCGCTGCAACGGCCACTCGTCGGCGGGGCCGTCGACGAGGAGGGCGTACTGAGGGCCGGCATTCTCGGTCATGAACGCCCAGTCCCAGACTCGATGCTCGCCGTCATTCGGCCTGTCGTACGTGAAGGTCAGCATGGACCTGGTGTTGTTGTATTCGACCAGTTCGTCCTGCCGGTAGTCGGGGAGGGCGTCGCGGCCCTCCTTGAGGGCCTCGGACGTGCGGCTCAGCGCCTCATACGGAGTGATCTCCAGGCCGGAGGGCGTGGAGACCTGCAGCCGCGAGCGCCCGTCCGGCGACTCGTAGTAAACCTGCACTCCCTTGGTACGGCGTTCCCAGCCGCTCGGCACGGCGGTCGCGAAACCCTTCGGGTCCTCCCGCATCTCGTAGCCCTCCGGCACCGAACTCGCCCGGCTCCCGGGCTCGGGCGTCGGGACGGAGCTGCTCGTCCGGTCTCCGGGCTCGGGCGCCGGGGCGGAGGCGCTCGTCCGTTCTCCGGGGCCGGGCGTCGTGACGGAGGCGCTCACCGCGGGACGGCCGTCCGCCCGGCCGTTCCCGCCGTCGTCGCGCCCCCACACCAGCCACCCGCCGCCAAGGCCAACGGCCACCAGGACACCCACCACGACGACGGCGAGATGCCGACGGGGCGGACGGCCGCTCGGCGGGCCGTACCCGGGGAAGCGTTGGCCCTGGGGCTCCGAGGAGTCCGGCCCGTCGGGGCTCCGCAGCGGCACCGGCTCCGCGGAGGGGGCCACGCCCGGCTCCCAGCGCTGGGTCGCGGCGTTCCAGTGCACGGGGTCACCGCGCCCGCCCATGGTCAGCCGCCCAACAGCGCACGCACCGACTCGGCGACCGCCGCACCCGACGCCAGGACCCCGATCCCGGCACCCGCGTCCGCCAGAGCGGTCCGCAGCCGGGCGAGCCTGCCGGGGCCGGCGCCGCCGGTCGACGTGATCTCGGCCTCGGTAGCGGCCAGTTCGGCGTCGAGAGCGGCCGTCCTGTCGTCGCCGGACAGACGTGTCAGGTCCTCGCGCAGCCTCCGCACGGCGGAAAGGAGCTCCTCCTCGGCCCGGTCGCGCACCGGACCTCCAGCCTCGTAGTACGTCACCTCGTTGCCGTCACCGATCGCGAAGGCGCCCTCCACGCTGCCGATATGGATGCCCGCGGCGCGTTCCTCAGGTGTTCCCATGGTTCCCCCCGTTCCGGCGCGCCGCCGTCGTGGCGGTCGCTCCAACGGTGTTGCTGGTGACGACGTTCCTATCGCCGAAGGCCAAGGCGCCCACCGTCCCGATGCTCAGCGTGTCGACGGCTAGTTCCACCTTCTTCTCGAACCCCTCGGTCTCCCAGCCCGCTTCGTACAGCGCCCGCCGTACCCCGCCCGTCACCCGGTCCTGGATGGACTTGAGGTAGCGGCTGACGTCCATCTCCTGGAAGAGCGAGGCCCGGTCGTCCGAACCGAGCTCCCGCACGGACATCCACGGACCGTCGGCGAGAGCCTTCGCGTGGCCGCCGGAGGCGATCCGCCACAGCACCCCCGACGCCCACCACATCGTCACGGCGGCGCGCCCGGCCGAGGCAGGCACATGGCCGAGCGCCCAGACGGTCTTGCCGAAGCGATTGTTGTGCCGGTATTGGTAGGCGACTCGGTCGGCGTACTGATACAGCTGCCGCACCGGGCGCAGCACATGAGGGGCGATCTCCAGCATCAGCATCCCGCCCTGGGTGTGGGCCCGGACGAACACCGTCGTGACGATCTCCTCGTCCCAGCCGCCGACCCTGACCCGCAGGAAGTGCCGCCGGGTCTCGCCGCCCTCCTCGACCGAACGGAACCGGTGCTCCTCGAACGCCTCGGGCCCGTAGGGCGCCTGGGACCTGCGCGGCAGACCGTCCACCGGCAGGAACACCACCTCGTCGATCTCCAGCTCACGCAGCCGGTCGCGCACGGCGAGGGCACGGTAGGGCGCACCGTGCGGGGACGGCACGCGCAACGCCTCGAGGAGCGGCACGATGTGGCCCAGGAGCACCGTGTTGTCGAGAGGCTCGGGCTGGACGCCCTCACGCGGCCGCAGCTCCACCGCCAGGGACCACGGCGCGTACGGCTTGCCCGCCCCACAGAAGGGGTCCGCCGCCCGGTACATGATCAGGCTCGCCCGCTGCTCGACGTGGATACGGCGACGCAGCCGGTGGAAACGCTCGCCCTCCGCCTGCTCGGCCGGATCGGCGGCGAGATCGGGGAACCGGTCCCTGGACAGCTCACCGGTCAGTGCCTTGGCGAACTGGCCGCCCTGTGCGGCCACCACCCAGGCCATCAGGAGGGGCAGGGCGAGGGCGAACCACGCCGAAGCCGGGTCCACTCTGATGCCCGTGCCCGTGCCGGTGTCGAGAAGACTGCCGCCGTCCCCGGCGGCGAGGCCGAGGAGCAGCATGAGCACGAAGACGAGTAACCCCCGTCCACCCCAGCGCAGCTGCCACGCCACGACGCGCCAGAAAAAGGAGGAGCGCCTGACGATCACCCGGATCCATCCCGCGAGGACGAGCATCGCGAAGGACGGCAGATAGAGGAGGACAAGGCCCCGGGTGAGGGGCAGGGCCGCGACCCACAGCAGGAGGATCACGAGCGCCCAGCCGAACTCGACGCGCCGGGCGCGCAGCGCGTGGGCGAGCACGCGGGTGGCGTCGATGCCGAGCGAGGGGGCGGCGATGCGCTCCTCATGGACGTACAGCTCGTCGATCACCGCCTCGCGGAAGCGGACGTCGACGTAGGAGCCCGCGCACAGGAGCCGGGTCGCCTCGCTCGCACTCGGGTCACCACCGGGACCGGTGAGACTGCCGGTCCGCTGAGGTGCTTGGGTGTGCGTCACGAGTACCCCCGATGCGCCGACTGCCTCGGCTCGCGGGCGAGCCGGAAGCTGCGGCACTTTCAGCGTACGGGCAAGTACTCCTCCGTGTCGTACGCCAATAAGACCGACCCCCGGCGGTCTTACCGGCTGCCGGGGGTCGGTCTCTCAGTCGTGCTCGTACGCGCCGACTCAGATGAGGCCGAGACCGCGGACGGCCTCGCGCTCCTCGGTGAGCTCCTGGACGGAGGCGTCGATGCGCGTACGCGAGAACTCGTTGATCTCCAGGCCCTGGACGATCGAGTACGCGCCGTCCTTCACGGTCACCGGGAAGGAGGAGATGAGGCCCTCCGGCACGCCGTACGAACCGTCCGACGGGATACCCATGGAGGTCCAGTCGCCCTCGGCCGTGCCGTTGACCCACGTGTGGACGTGGTCGATGGCGGCGTTGGCGGCGGAGGCGGCCGACGAGGCGCCACGGGCCTCGATGATCGCGGCACCGCGCTTGGCGACGGTCGGAATGAAGGTGTCGGCGAGCCAGGCCTGGTCGTTCACGACCTCGGCGGCGTTCTTGCCGGCGATCTCCGCGTGGAAGATGTCCGGGTACTGGGTGGCCGAGTGGTTGCCCCAGATGGTGAGCCGCTTGATGTCGGCGACGGACGAGCCCGTCTTCTTCGCCAGCTGCGACAGGGCGCGGTTGTGATCCAGACGGGTCATCGCGGTGAAGCGCTCGGCCGGTACGTCCGGGGCGGCGGCCTGCGCGATGAGCGCGTTGGTGTTGGCGGGGTTGCCGACGACCAGGACCTTGATGTCGTCCGCGGCGTGGTCGTTGATGGCCTTGCCCTGCGGCTTGAAGATGCCGCCGTTGGCCTCGAGGAGGTCACCGCGCTCCATGCCCTTGGTGCGGGGGCGGGCGCCGACGAGAAGGGCCACGTTGGCCCCGTCGAAGGCGACGTTCGGGTCGTCGCTGATCTCGATCGAGTTCAGCAGCGGGAAGGCGCAGTCGTCGAGCTCCATGGCGGTGCCCTCGGCGGCCTTCAGCGCCGGCGTGATCTCGAGAAGGCGCAGGTTGACCGGCACGTCCGCGCCGAGCAGGTGGCCCGAGGCGATGCGGAAGAGCAGCGCGTAGCCGATCTGGCCGGCCGCGCCGGTGACGGTGACATTCACGGGAGTGCGGGTCATGGCGATCTCCGTAAGACAGCTGGCGGTGGGGGTCCCTGTCCTTCGTACGTGGATCCCCTGGTTCCTGGATCCCCGCCGACGCCTCTTCGAGTCCTCGATCGCCTCTCGATGATCGATCTCTTGGCATCAAGAGAGATCCGCCGTCAGGCTATCGCGCCCCGGCGACACCTTGCCGCCGGGTCGGTGTGGCCCGGCCCACAGCTTGTGCCTCCCCCTAAAAAAAGGGGGGCGGCCGCCACGAGGGGGGGGAGCGTGGCGGCCGCCGTG
>NZ_LIPN01000151.1 GCF_001418325.1 Streptomyces atriruber
GGTTCTCGCGCACCCGCAGCGTCTGCGGGTGACCGGCGCCGAGGGCATCCGTGGTCTCCGCGAGCGCCGTCCTCAGCGAAGCGGCGGCCTCCGCGCCCCGCCCCTCCTCCACGAGCACCGTGGCGAGGCCGAGGCGGATGGCCAGGGTGCGGCGGTGGGTGGGTCCGTAGACGGCTTCCGCGTCGGCGAGCACCTCCCGCGCGACGACGACGGCCTCCTTCGTGCGCCCCGACGAGGCGCAGCCGTAGATGAACTGGGCCCGCGCCTCCAGCGTGTCCGGGTGGTCCGGCCCCAACAGGCGCGTGTAGTCGGCCAGTACGTCGCGGTGGACCTGGTAGGCCTCTGCCTCGTGCAGCCCCTTGTCCAGGGCCCGCGCAAGATTGAGCCGCGCGGAGAGGACACTCCGGTGGTCCGGGCCGTACAGCGCGGTCAGGTCGGCCACGATCCGCCGGTGCAGGCCGATCGACTCCTCGTCGTCGTCGAGGCGCAGCAGGCAGAGCGCGACGGTGTCCCTGATGTCCGCGGTGTGCTCGGAGATGTCGCCGAGGATCCGGGCGGCGTCGGCCTCGGCCCGCCGGGCCTGCGTCAGGGCCTCGTCGTACCGGCCTGCGGAGAGACAGTTCAGGGCGAGGGCGTGCCGGGTGTGGATCGTCTCGGGCGCGTCCTCGCCCTCCGCCCGCACGCGCTCCGCGAGGAACTCCCGGAGCAGCGCCACGCCGTCTTCGGCCCGGCCCGCCGATCCGTAGGCGTCCGCGAGCGTCTTCCAGGGCCACAGTTCCCGGGCGCTGTCGGGAGCCGCTCCCGGCGACGCCTCGGCGCGCACGCGCTCCGTGAGCTCGGAGCGCATGCGTTCCGAGAGGGCGACGGCCTCGGCCAGTCGGCCCGCCGCGGCGTAGGAGCGGGCCAGGCCGCCGCGGGCGCCGAGGGTGGTCGCGTGCTGGGGCCCGAAGAGCCGCTCGGCGTCGCGCACCACGGTCTCGTACAGGGACACGGCCGTCTCGAACCGCCCGGCCGCCCGGCAGGTGTCGGCCAGGTCCTCGCGGGCCAGGCAGATCCCGCGCTCGTCGGCTTCCGCCGCGGCCTCCATCAGCTCCAGGCACCTGCGGCGGGCCGTCACGGCCTCCGCGACCCGGCCCGCACGCGCACAGACGTCGGCCAGCGAGTCCAGGGCGGACACGGCGATCCCACCGGCCTGGTCCGGGGCCGCGTCGCACACGGCCACGATCTCCCTGACCACGCCCAGCGCCCGCGTCAGGTCACCCACCTCGGCGAGGTGCCCCTCGGCCATCCAGCTCCGCAGTTCGATCAGCGCCTCCATGCCGCCCGCGCCCCGCTCCTCGACCTCGGGCCGCAGCGCGCTCCACAGCGCCTCGATCTGATCGGCGAGCCGTCGCCCCCGCTCACGCAGCCGCCACGCGTCTGCCGGCGGCACCAGCAAACCGTCGAGGTGGCCCATCACCAGACCCGCCGCCCCGTCCAACGTCCCTTCCTGCCGCGCCCGCTCCCGCAGCACCCGTTGCACGAGCCGGTGCACGGCGACCGCGTCGTCGCCGACGCGCGTGATGACCGAGGCGTCGACGAGAGCGCCGAGAACACCGTCGACCTCCGCGACCTCCGCGCCGCCGTGCGCGCCCCGCAGCCCGACCGCCCCGGCAAGGAGTTCGCGCGGCACCCCGTCGGGCGACAGCACGGACAGCATGTCCAGGAGCAGCCGCACGAGCCCGCCCCCGTCGGCGCCGAGCCCGCACCGCC
>NZ_LIPN01000152.1 GCF_001418325.1 Streptomyces atriruber
CCCGCACCCCCACCGACGTCGAGCCCGGCACGCCCGACGGAACCGAGGCGCCCGCCCGCCACCGCCGGGGCACCGCCCGCATCGCCGCCGCGGCAGCCCTCACCGCCGCCCTCGGCATCGGCCTGATCGCCTGCGGACAGAGCGGCGGCAAGGGCGACCCGGCCCCCGACGTGAAGGTGAACAACGCCGCCTCGGCCCAGGCCGAGCGGGCCGTCGCCCCGCTGAAGGCGTCCAGGCCGACCGGCCTGCGGATCCCCGCGGCGGGGGTCGACGCGAAGTCGATGCTCGACCTCGGCGTGGGCGCGGACCACGAGCTCGACGTGCCGCCGGTGGACAAGGCGGACGAGCCCGGCTGGTGGACCGGCGGGGTCACGCCCGGCGAGAAGGGCCCCGCCGTGATCGTCGCGCACTACGACACGGCGAACGGTCCCGCGCTGATGAAGAACGTCGCGAAGGTCGGGGTNNNNCCGCCGTCCTCGCCGTCCTGCTGGCCGGTGGCTGCGGCGACCCGGGCGGACTGCGGGGCGCGGGCCCGACGCCGACCGCCGAGGGACCCACGCACCTCTGGCCCGACCTGCCGTCCCCGTCGGTGCCCGCCGAGGACTACGGCGCCATAGAGGCCGTGAAGGTCAAGGGCGTCAAGGTGCCCGACGGCGACCTGCACAAGGTGGATCCGGTCGACGTCGTGCGCGCCGACTTCACCGAGAACCCCGGGACGTACGAAACCACCGACCGGGCCTACAAGGAGACCGTCGAACGGCTGAAGGACTGCGCCCGGGACGACTCCGGCAAGCAGAACCGCTGCCCGGTCCTCAAGGCGTACTACCGCGATCTGACCGGCGACGGCAAGGACGACCTGATCGTCGGCGTCTCCACGCCCGACGACAATCTCGACATCCGCGTCTATGCCGAGGAGGACCGGCGGCTGACGCAGATCATGGAGATGAGCGACGCCGTGCTCGGCGTCGAGCTGGCCGGGCGCGACCTGATCATCCGCGCCATCTCCAGTCTCCCGGGGTACGAGTACCACACCGTCTGGTCCTGGGACTCGCACCAGAAGGCGATGCTGCCCACGAGCGACGAGATCGTCCGCTCCGCGAACGCGGCCCGCCCCAAGTCGCACCGGCCCAAGACACCGGCGCCCGCCTCGCCCCGCCCCACCCCTTCCGAGAGCGGCGGCCGATGAGCCGCCGACCGTCGCGCACGCCGCGGCTCCCCGCCTGGACTGCGACCCTCACCTGGAAGGCCGCCGTCTTCATCACCGTCATGTGCTGTGCGCTCGCCGCGCTGCTCGGCGCGCTCGTGCACGTCTCGGTGACCAACCAGACCGTGGGCCAGGCCCGCGAACGCGCGCTCGTCCGGCTCAAAGAGGTCACCGAGCGGTACGAGGCGGGCGACCGGCTCGGCCCCGGCGCGGGCGTCGACCCGGCCGGGCTGCCCTCGCGCCTGCGCGACCTCGCCGTGAGCGGGCAGCGCGGCACGATGGTCGCCGCCCACGACTCCCGGCCGACGATGTGGGCCGCGGGGCCCGCCGACGGGCAGCGCGCCATCGCCGTCCAGGTCGACTACGCGCAGGGCGCCCGCACCATCGACGGGCTCGACCGGGCGATCCTCGGCTCGTCGGTGCTCGCGATCGGCGCGACGCTGCTGGTCGGCGCGTTCGCCGTGACGCGCGTGACGCGGCGGCTGCACCAGACGGCGCAGGTGGCCCGGCGGATCAGCGCGGGCGACCTGGACGCGCGCGTCGAGGACCCGCACTCCGTCCCGGACACCACGGGCGTCCCGCGCCACCAGGACGAGGTGGCCGCGGTCGCCGGAGCCCTGGACACGATGGCGTCCACGCTGCAGGGCAAGCTGCTGAGCGAGCAGCGGTTCACCGCGGACGTGGCGCACGAACTGCGCACCCCGCTGACCGGGCTGCACGCGGCGGCCGAGCTGCTGCCGCCGGGCCGGCCGACCGAGCTGGTGCGGGACAGGGTCGCCGCGCTGCGCACGCTGACCGAGGACCTGCTGGAGATCTCCCGGCTCGACTCGAAGCGCGAACGGGTGGACCTGGACGCCCATCACCTCGCTCCACTGGCGGAGCGGGTGGTGCGCTCTTCCGGGGAGGGCACGGAGCTCGTCGTCGTACGCGACGTCTGCGTGGACACCGACCGGCGGCGCCTTGAGCGGGTGCTCGGCAATCTCGTGGCCAACGCGCTGGGGCACGGGCGGCCGCCGGTCGTCGTGACCGTCGACGGTCCCGTCGTCTCCGTGCGGGACCACGGCGAGGGATTTCCCGACTACCTCGTGGAGCACGGGCCGCAGCGCTTCCGCACCGAGGGCACCAGCAAGGGGACGAGCAAGGGCCACGGTCTCGGTCTGACCATCGCGCTGGGCCAGGCGGCGGTGCTCGGCGCGCGGCTGGACTTCGCCAACGCGGCCGACGGCGGGGCGGTGGCGACGCTGCGGCTGCCGTTCGAAACGGCCGGGGACGACGAGGAGTCGGGCGGTCCGCACGGCGGAGCGTGAGCTTGCGCGTGCGCATGGTGCCGCTTTTAGTGTGAATTGCGGCTTATGGGCATCCGCCTCGGCCGCCTCACCCGCCCTTCCCCCGAGGAGGCCCCATGTCCCCGCGGACCACCGCCATCCGGCTCGGCATACTCGCCGCCGGCGGCGCCCTCACCGCGCTCACCGCCGCCGGTCCGGCCGCCGCCCTGGACGACGCCAACAACCACCCGCCCGTCTACAAGGGCCGCGTCACCGCCAAGACCGGACTCCTGCTCCGCACCGCCCCGACCCGCGGCAGCAAGGTGATCCGCACGGAGCCGTACGGCAAGGTCGTCACCATCTTCTGCAAGACCACGGGCGACCGCGTCGCCAACAACAACCGCTGGTACCTGCTCACCGACGGGACCTGGGCCTGGGGCTCCGCGCACTACATCGCCAACATCGGGCAGGTCCCGCGCTGGTGCTGACGCACCCTCGCCCCACATGGCCGACATAGTCGACATAAGCGGACTTCCGGGTGATTTGCTTGCTACGTTCCCGGCATGGCCGGAACCAGCGCGGGCACCGCACCCCCAGCGGTCCCCGCTGTCCGTGTCCCCCGACGCCGTGGCACCGAACTCACCCTGCTCGTCGTGGCCGTCCTGCTCTCCGTGTACGGCTACTGCGCCGTCGGCCTCGCCAAGAACGACACCGTCCCGCCCGGCGCCGCCGGTTACGGCGCCGGGCTCGGCGTGCTCGCGCTCGTCGCGCACCTCGCCGTCCGCTTCCGCGCCCCGTACGCCGATCCGCTGCTGCTGCCCATCGCGGTGCTCCTCAACGGCCTGGGCCTGGTGCTCATCTACCGGCTCGACCTGGAGACCCCGAACGACGAGGCGGCACCCGCCCAGCTGATCTGGTCGACCGCCGGCGTGGGCCTGTTCATCGCGGCCGTCCTCTTCCTGCGCGACCACCGCGTGCTGCAGCGCTACGCCTATCTCTCCGTCGTCACCGCGCTGATCCTGATGATCGTGCCGATCTTCTTCCCCGCCGTGAACGGCGCCCGGATCTGGATCAGGGTCGGCGGCTTCTCCATCCAGCCCGGCGAGTTCGCCAAGATCCTGCTCGCCGTCTTCTTCGCCAGCTACCTCGCGGCCAACCGCAACGCCCTCGCGTACACCGGCCGCACGCTGTGGCGGTTCAAGCGCCTCCAGCTGCCCACCGGGCGCGTCCTCGGGCCCATCGTCGCGATCTGGCTGCTCAGCGTCGGCGTCCTCGTCCTGGAGCGCGACCTCGGCACCTCGCTGCTCTTCTTCGGGCTCTTCGTGATCCTGCTGTACGTCGCCACCGGCCGCACCGGCTGGATCGCGGTCGGCCTGCTCCTCGCCGCGCTCGGCGCGTTCGCGGTCGGCTCGCTGGAGCCGCACGTCCACGGCCGTGTGGAGGACTGGCTGCACCCCTTCGCCTCCATCGACGCCGGACAGGGGCCGAACCAACTCGCCCAGTCCCTCTTCGCGTTCGCGGCCGGCGGGATGCTCGGCACCGGCCTCGGGCTCGGGCACTCCATCCTCATCGGCTTCGCCGCGAAGTCCGACTTCATCCTGGCGACGGCGGGCGAGGAGCTCGGCCTCTCCGGGCTCTGCGCGATCTTTCTGCTCTACGCCCTGCTCGTGGAGCGCGGCTTCCGCGCCGGGCTGGCGCTGCGCGACTCCTTCGGGCGGCTGCTCGCGATCGGGCTCTCCTCGATCCTCGCGCTCCAGGTGTTCGTGATCGCGGGCGGCGTCATGGGGCTGATCCCGCTGACCGGCATGGCGATGCCGTTCCTGGCGCAGGGCGGCTCGTCCGTCGTCACCAACTGGATCATCGTGGCGCTGCTGATCCGGGTCAGCGACTCGGCGCGCAGTCAGCCCGTGGGAGAGGGAGCTCTGTGACGCGGTACATCCGGCACGCCGCCGCCTTCTGCGCGCTGCTGCTCATCGCCCTGCTCATCAACGCCACCCGCGTCCAGGTCTTCCAGGCCGACTCCCTCGACGCCAACCAGGCCAACCGCCGCAACGCCATCGTCCGCTTCGCCCAGCCGCGCGGCGACATCATGGTCGACGGGCGCCCGGTGACCGGCTCCAAGGACACCGGTGAGCAGCTCCGCTACGAACGGACGTACAAGAACGGTCCGTTGTACGCCCCCGTGACCGGCTTCGCCTCGCAGGTGTACGGCACGACGTTCCTGGAGAACGCCGAGGACGACATCCTCTCCGGCACCGATCCGATGCTCGCCCCGCTCCCCCTGTGGAACGACATCACGCGCGCGCAGAACCCCGGCGGCAAGGTCGAGACCACCATCAAGGCGCCGGTGCAGCAGGCGGCGTACGCGGGTCTGGGCGGCAAGCGGGGCGCGGTCGTCGCGCTCGAACCGTCGACCGGGAAGATCCTCGCGCTGGTCAGCGCCCCTTCGTACGACCCCGAGAGGCTCTCCGGGACCCGCCGGGCGGTGGCGGACACCTGGGCGGAGCTCAACGGCAGCTCCGCCAAGCCGATGCTGAACCGGGCGATCCGGCAGACGTATCCGCCCGGTTCGACGTTCAAGGTGGTGACGGCCGCGGCGGCGCTCGATTCGGGCGCGGTGACGGACCCGGACGCGCCGACCAAGTCCCCGAACCCGTACACGCTGCCCGGCACCAGCACCCAGCTGACCAACGAGGTCGACGGCTGCACGAACGCCAGCCTGCGCTACGCCTTCCAGTGGTCCTGCAACACGGTCTTCGCGAAGCTCGGCGTCGACACGGGCCTCGGCCCGATGCTCGGCACGGCCCGGAACTTCGGCTTCAACGACGACGGCCTGAAGATCCCCTCGTCGGTCGCCGCCAGCAACTTCGACACCTCGATGGACAAGGCGCAGCTCGGGCTCTCCGCCATCGGGCAGTACGACACCCGGACGACGCCGCTGCAGATGGCGATGGTGTCGGCGGCCGTGGCGAACGGCGGCACGGTGAAGTCGCCGCACCTGGTGGACCGCACGACGACCGACGACGGCGACGTGGTCGACACCGAGGGCGCCAAGTCCCTGCACCAGGCGATGAATCCGGGCACGGCGGCGCAACTGCGCGAGATGATGACGCAGGTCGTCGACGAGGGCACGGGCACGAACGCGGCGATCCCCGGCGTGACGGTCGGCGGCAAGACGGGCACCGCGCAGCACGGCATCGACAACTCCGGCACGCCGTACGCGTGGTTCGTCTCCTGGGCGCAGGCGGACGACGATCCGGAGCCCTCGGTGGCGGTCGCCGTCGTCGTCGAGGACGCGGCAGCGGACCGCGGGGACATCAGCGGGGGCGGCAGTGCGGCGCCGATCGCGAAGGCGGTGATGGAGGCGGCGATCAGCGCCCGCTGACCGGCGGCGTCAGTCCGAATCGCCGGACGCGATCGCGTCCCGCACCTCCGCCACCCGCTCCTGCTCCTCGGCCGCGAAACGTTCCGCGTCCAGCTTCTCGGCGATCTCCTCGTCCTGGGCCATGAGCTGGTCGAGGTTGGCGTTGCCCATTTCGAAGACGCCCATGTCCACGTACGCCTCCTGGAGGCGCTTGCCCCACAGGCCGATGTCCTTGACACAGGGCACGATGCGGGAGAAGAGCAACTGCCGGAAGAGCGCGAGGAACTCGGACTGCTCGCTGTACTCCTGGGCCTGCGCCTTGGGGATGCCGAAGTTCTCCAGGACCTCTACGCCGCGCAGCCGGTCGCGCATCAAGTAGCAGCCCTCGATGACGAATTCCTCGCGCTCGCGCCGTTCGGCGTCCGTGAGCTGCTTGTAGTAGTCGCGCAGCGCCATCCTGCCGAAGGCCACGTGCCGGGCCTCGTCCTGCATGATGTACGCGAGGATCTGCTTGGGCAGCGGCTTGTCCGTGGTGTCGCGGATCATGCCGAACGCGGCGAGCGCGAGGCCCTCGATGAGAACCTGCATGCCGAGGTAGGGCATGTCCCAGCGCGAGTCGCGGAGCGTGTCGCCGAGCAGCGCCTGGAGGTCGTCGTTGATCGGGTAGAGCATCCCGATCTTGTCGTGCAGGAAGCGGCTGTAGATCTCCGCGTGCCGCGCCTCGTCCATGGTCTGCGTCGCGGAGTAGAACTTCGCGTCCAGGTCGGGGACCGACTCGACGATGCGGGCCGCGCACACCATCGCGCCCTGCTCACCGTGCAGGAACTGGCTGAACTGCCAGGAGGCGTAGTGCTTGCGCAGCTCGCCCTTGTCCCGCTCGGTCATCTTCGCCCAGTGCGGCGTGCCGTGGAGCGTCAGCGATTCGTCGGGGGTGCCGAGGGGGTCGAGCGGGTCGACCTCCAGGTCCCACGCGATGCGCTTGGCGCCGTCCCACTGCTTGTCCTTGCCCTTTTGGTAGAGAGCGAGGAGGCGGTCGCGCCCTTCGTCGTACTCCCAGCTGAAGCGGGCCGAACTGGCGGACGGAACAAGCCAGTTGAGCCCGTCCGGTGGACTGGTGTAAAGCTCCTGCGTCGCCATGACGGCAGGCTCACACGCTACTGGACAAGCGGTCAACAAGTCGTGTGCAAGGGATTGACGGCCTTACTGACAAGCAGTCTCATAAGAGTTGACCGCCGGTAACCCCGCGACAAGGCAGGAACAGTCATGACGACGGTGACGGAAGAGGTTTCGCTAGAGGGCCTGCGGGACGCGCTCGGACTGCTCAAGGACCGCGAACAGGTCGCCCTGCGACTCCTGGAGTCGTCCGCCAAGCACTCCTTCGACCCCGACAAGGAGCTCGACTGGGAGGCCCCGGTCGAGGACGGCAAGTGGTTCTGGCCGCCGGAGCTCGTCTCCCTCTACGGCACCCCGATGTGGAAGCGGATGTCCGAGGAGCAGCGCTTCGACCTCGCCCGGCACGAGGCGGCCTCCCTCGCCTCGCTCGGCATCTGGTTCGAGATCATCCTGATGCAGTTGCTGGTGCGGCACATCTACGACAAGTCGGTGACCAGCGCCCATGTGCGGTACGCGCTCACGGAGATCGCCGACGAGTGCCGCCACTCCATGATGTTCGCGCGGATGATCGAGAAGGGCGGCGCCCCCACGTACCCCGTCACGCGCCTCAACCACAATCTGGCGCGCGTCCTGAAGACGGTCTCCACCACCCCCGGCTCCTTCGCCTGCACGCTGCTCGGCGAGGAGATCCTCGACTGGATGCAGCGGCTGACGTTCCCCGACGAGCGCGTCCAGAAGCTGGTGCGCGGGGTCACCCGCATCCACGTCGTCGAGGAGGCCCGCCACGTCCGGTACGCCCGCGAGGAGCTGCGGCGCCAGATGGTGACCGCGCCCGCCTGGGAGCGGCAGCTGACCCGCCTGAGCTGCGGCGAGGCCGCCCGCGTCTTCTCCATCGCCTTCGTGAACCCCGAGGTCTACACGAACGTGGGCCTGGACCGCAGGGAGGCCGTCGCGCAGGTGAAGGCGAGCGGGCACCGCAGGGAGGTCATGCAGACCGGGGCGAAGCGGCTCACCGACTTCCTGGACGACATCGGTGTGATGCGGGGGGTCGGGCGACGGCTCTGGCGGTCTTCGGGGTTGTTGGCCTGATCATCACGGCGCGGGCGTTCCGCGGCTGGTCGCGCAGTTCCCCGCGCCCCTAAAGCGGCACGCCCCGCGTTACGCTGCGAGGCATGACCTCGCCTGCCACCACCCGCGCCTACCGCCGCCTCAGCGTCGAGGCGCGGCGGCGGCAGCTCCTGGACTCCGCGCTCACCCTCTTCGCGCACCGCGCGCCAGAGGAGGTCAACCTCGACGACGTCGCGGAGGCGGCCGGGGTCTCGCGGCCGCTCGTGTACCGCTACTTCCCCGGCGGCAAGCAGCAGTTGTACGAGGCCGCGCTGCGGTCCGCCGCCGACGACCTGGAGCAGTGCTTCGCCGAGCCTCCGGAGGGCCCCCTCACCCGACGGCTCTCCCGCGCCCTCGACCGCTATCTGGCCTTCGTCGACCAGCACGACACGGGCTTCAGCGCGCTGCTGCAGGGCGGCAGCGTGGTGGAGACCTCGCGGACCTCCGCCATCGTGGACGGCGTGCGCCGGGCCGCCGCCCAGCACATCCTCAGCCACCTGGACGTGCCGGAGCCCGGACCGCGGCTGCGGATGACCGTGCGGATGTGGATCACGGCGGTCGAGGCGGCCTCGCTGATCTGGCTCGACGAGGAGAAGCAGCCGCCGCTCGACGATCTGCGGGACATGCTCGTGGAGCAGTTCATGGCGGTGCTCGTGGCGACCGCGGGACGCGACCTGCAGACCGCCGACGTCGTCCGCTGGGCGCTGACCCTGGAGACACCGGAAGGGCCCGTGGGCGGCCTCGCGCGGCGCGTCCTGCCCGTGGTGGCCGACGCGGCGCACCTGCTCTGACCTCCGGGGCGCGCCTGCGGGGTGTGACACTGGGGGCGTGAAGAGCGAAGACACCCCGTTCGTGGGCGGCCCGCTGGACGGCCGGGTGCTCCCGGTGCTGCTCGGGCCGACCGGACACCCGCCGAAAGTCTACCGCGTGCCCGTCCCGGACGACGCGGGCGGCCCGCCGACCGTTCTCGTGTACCGGCGGGTGGCCGCGGCGAGCGGCAGCCGGATCTCGCTCGGGGCGCGATGGCAGTACGACTTCGACGCCGAGGGCGACACGGGCGGCGGCCTGAAGTGGCCGTGGTCGAAACCGGGGGCCCGCTGACCGGGTGTCTCTTCTGCGGGTGCGTCGTGGCGGGTCGCGCAGTTCCCCGCGCCCCTAGAGCGCCCCTGCGGGGCGTCCAGGGCGGGGCGCCCCGCAGGGGGCGTTTCAGGGGCGCGGGGAACTGCGCGACCAGCCCCCA
>NZ_LIPN01000153.1 GCF_001418325.1 Streptomyces atriruber
CCGACCACTACCGCTACTGACGGCTCACCGGCCGCCGGTCAGCACGCACCACTTCAGCAGGCCCTCGCCCAGCGGCGGGGGCCTGCCCCTTTGCGCCGACGAAGACTCACCAGACGCACGAGACTCACGCCAGGAACAGGACCGAGGACCGAGAACCATGCCCCGCGGCCGATATTCGCTCCATGATCCGCACGATCACACCCCCCTCGGCGAAGAACACTTCCACTGCGCACCCGGCCCCTCCGGCTGGCGCTACGTCTCCCAACGAATCCCCCCTTCAGGCACCCCGGCGGGCTCCGTCGACCTCGCACTCGACGCCCGCGGCCGCCCCATCCGCCTCGAACTCCACGCAGGCGACTGGCAGGTCCGCGCCGGCGTCCTCAACGGCGTCACCTGGGTCCGCACCGACCCCACAGGTGCTCATGCCACCGAGGACAACGCCCCCGCCCACGCCTTCACCGGCACGTCCCCCGCTTTCCTCGTCGCGACGGCCAGGCTGCTGCGCCTCACCCCCGCGTCCCCCGCGACCCGCATCCGCCTGGTCGCCTTCACGGACCCGGTCCTCGCCCCCCGCACCCTCGACCAGTCCTGGGCCCTGCTGAAAAGCGAAGCACACGCCACTGACAACGGCCCCCTGACCGTGGACGAATACCAGGTCACAGCCCTGGACACCGGCGAACAGCACGCCGTCCACATCACCGGCGACGTCGTCCTGGCGGCCCCGGGAATCGAGCTGGAACACCTCGAAACCCCACCGTCGACGTTCACCTGACCCCGCTCAGGCAGGCGGCGCGAACCCCGTGGCCGGGGGAGCGTCGTCCGCACGGGGCGCGGCAGGTCCACCGGGCCTGGTGGGATCAACGGAATCACCGGGCCCAGCGGGGCCACCGGGATCAACGGGATAGGCACCAGCCCCAGGGCCGTACCCAGAGCTGCCCGCAGAGCCAGATCCATGGCCTGAGCCGTAGCCCGAGCCCGATCCGTGGCCTGAGCCGTAGCCCGAG
>NZ_LIPN01000154.1 GCF_001418325.1 Streptomyces atriruber
ACCGTGCGGGCCGGGTCGGCGTCCCGCGCCCGCAGGTAGAGCGGGCTGCTGTTCACCTCGATCAGGCCGGCGTGCGCCAGGGCCAGCCCGCGCGCGGCGGTCAGCACGGCATCGGTCTCCGGAAGGAAGTGGCTCATCGGTGAACTCTCCGTAGGTGTGCGGGTGGTGCACGCGGCCGCCGGACAGGGCCGGTCGCGCGGCGGAACAGCGGCCCCGCACCCGGAACTCCGGAGTTCCGGCCGTGCCGGGTGGCGGGACGCCCACCATGGCCGCCAGCGCCGCGCCAAGGTCGGCACGCCTCGATACCGGCACTCTCGCGTTCCGGTCACCGGCGCCGTGTGCGAGGCTGACACCGTGCCCCGGACCGGCCGAGATCCGTGCGGGGCACGCGGCACTCTTCGTACGACAGCCCCATTTTTGCGAGGTCTTTACTCTTGGTGGACGCGCGACGTGAGGACCTGGGAAGAATGCTGCGTGCCTGGCGGATGGCGCGGGACCCCGCCCTGCTGCCCGGCCCCGTCCCCTTCCGCGGCCACCGCACGTACCTCACCCAGCTCGACATGGCCCTGCTGCTCGGGGTCTCGGAGCGCTGGTACCGCGCGCTGGAGCGGGGCGAGGACCGCAAGTACGCGCGCGAGATGATCGCCGGCGTCGCGCGGATCCTCGACCTCTCCCCCCGCCAGTCGACCGCCCTCCACCGCGGCACCGGCCACCCGCCGCCCCGGCACCGGACCGAGGGCGCCCGGCCGGACGCCGCGATGCTCGATCTGCTGCACCAGCAGCGCCGGGTGAGCTGGATCTGCGACCAGGCCTGGGACGTGGTCGCCGTCAACGCCGTGGCGGCGCGGCACTGCCCCTGGCTGGCCCGCGCGGACGCGAACGTCATGACCTGGGCGTTCTCCGCGGAGGCCCGGTATCAGCTGCGCGACTGGGACACGAGGTGGGCGGCCCCGCTGCTCGGGCGGCTGCGCCTCGCCTGGCAGCGCTGGCCGGACAACGAGCGGTTGGACGAGGTGGTGCGGACGGTGCGGCGCGAGCCGGGCGTCGCCGAGCTCTGGGCCGGCACGGCCGACGTCCGGGCACCCCTCGACGACGCGGCGCTCCCCATGTACTTCCCGCTGGTGGCACCCGACCCGTTCGACGTGCGCGTCTCGGCGTACGGGCGCTTCGCCGACACGGCGCTGCGCTGGCTGGTCCTCACGCCCGTGGATCCGACGGTCACGTTTCCCTGAGAGCACCCGCGGTGACGTTCTCCTCAGCTCGTCGCCTAGGGTGTCGAGGATGCCGCTCGTCGAAGTGACCTACGCGCCCACGGTGCCCGAGCCCCGACTACGCGAACTGGGCTCGATGCTGCCGCACTTGGTGTCCCTGGCCGTGGAGTGTCCCGAGGAGCCGTACGACGGCGAGCTGCAACCCGGGGACGTCGAGATCCGCTTCCGGCCTCTGGGCCCGCTGGACCGTAGCGGGCTGACGGTGGTGATCGAGATCAAGTCGAAGTGGTCCGCCAGCAGGGAAGCCAACCGCCAAGAGCGCGTGGATGCGCTGCACGCCGACATCCGCGCCGCGACCGGGCTCGTCGACTTCGGCGTCTACCTGTCGCTGCCGAGCGCGGCCTGGTCTCAGGGAGACTGATCCGGGGGGGGCAGACAGGTTCCCTGAAGTGCTTGAAGTCCGGTCCGAGCAGGCGGATTCGGCGCGAAGATGACGCCATGAGCGGACTGGACTGGAGCGCTGCCGAGCTGGACGGCTTGGACTGGGGAACGGTGCCGGCCTGGGCGAGTGCGATCCTGACGAGCGGGTCGCTGCTCCTTGGGTTCTACATCCTGCTTCGAGACCGCCGGAAGGAGGAACGCCAAGAAGCCGCCCAAGTCATCTGCTGGCTCGAACAGACTGCGGCCCTGCCGCACGAATGCCGCAGATACCGAACGCACGTGGCCAACCAGGCCGATCGTCACGTGTCAGGGGTTCACCTCGTCGTGGAGCACGATCCGGACATCACCGAAGGACACCGAATCGTGAACACCTCGCTCCTCGCGCCGCTCATCCGGCCCGGCGAAGAAGTGTCCTGCGATGGTGCCGATGAAGTGACCGTCCAGCCGGAGTTGGTGCGGCGTTTCGATGTGACCTTCCTGGACGCCGACGGTACCGAGTGGATCCGGGACCTCATGCCGGACCTGATCGGCCCCGCCGCTCTGCATCCGGCAACGATCACGGGGAGACACCGGTGGCCTTTCAACCACAGTGGCACCCTTCGGAACGTGCATCTGACGTTGGGAGAGCACGGGCATTCGGACCACTGGCACATCTCAACGACCAAGCGCCGAAAGACCCTGCGCCGCGCCCGGTAACGCCGCCCGCGCCGACTTCGTCGCCGACGATGCGGTGCCGGACGGCGGTGTCAGCGGGGAGCGGTATCGCTCGGGGGCTCTGCTCCCAGGAGGGCGAGCAGCCCGGGGAATCTCTTCTCGATGTCCGTGCGTCGTAGCCGGACGCCCTTGCGGTTGCCGTAGTCGATCTCGTCGATGAGACCCGCCTCGCGCAGGACGCGGAAGTGGTGGGTCTGGGTCTGCTTCGAGATCGGCAGATCGAACGAGTTGCAGCCCCGCTCGCCGTCGCTGCGGTCGGCGGCCAACTGCGTCATCACCGCACGGCGGTGCTCGTCGGCGAGTGCACGGAACACCGCACCCAGATCGAGCGCATCGGCCTCCGGGCCGACCAGGTTCTTCCCGGTCACGTGGCACCCCCTTCAGGTACGACTTGAATCGTACCTGAACGATGTGCTCCACTCAGGTACGAAGTTTTTCGTACCTGAGCCCGATAGTGCTGACTGCGCTGCCCCGTGCCGCCGTGCGCCCTGAGCCCGGCCACGGGACTCGCCGGGGACCTGGTCAGCGACACTCCGAGAGGTCATCGTCATGAAGAAGCCCGAGGCGCTGATAGTCGGTGCGGGAATCGCAGGGCCCGCACTCGCGTACTGGCTCTCCCGGAACGGCTACCGGCCGACGGTCGTCGAACATGCCCGGCAGCTGCGCTCCGGTGGCAGCGCAATCGTCGTGAAGGGGCCCGCGATCCCGGTCGCCGACCGCATGGGCATCCTTCCGCAGCTCCGCGGGCTCGCCACGCGCAATCGGTCACTGACCCTGCTCGACCCCGGCGGCAGGCGAATCCTGCGAACCCCGCTCGCCTCGGACGGCGCGCCGACGGTCGAGGTGACCCGAGCCGACCTGTCCGAGGTGCTCCACCGGTCGGCGCGGACCGAGGCCGAGTTCCTGTTCGACGACACGGTCACCGCTCTCGACCAGGACGGAGGCGGGGTCGACGTCACCTTCCGGCGGTCCGCGCCACGACGCTTCGACCTGGTGGTCGGTGCCGACGGGATCCACTCCACCGTACGGCGCCTGGCATTCGGACCCGAGCGGCAGTTCGCGAGCGACCTGGGCCTGTACAACGCGACCGTGCCGCTGGAACCCGACGCCGTCGACGACCCGAGCGAGATGACGATGCTGACCGTGCCGAACCGGATGCTGGTCGTCCACCCCTCGCGGACCACCCCGCTAGCGATCTTCACCTTCCGGGCCGCACAACTGGCGCCCCACGACCGCAAGAACACCGCCCTGCACAAGCAGACCGTGGCCGACGCCTACGCCGACGTGCGGTGGCGGGCACCGGAACTCGTGGCGGCGTTCCTCGACCACCCGGCTCCGTTCTTCGACCCCCTGACCACCATCCGGGTGCCCTCGTGGTCCCGCGGACGGGTCGTCCTGCTCGGGGACGCGGCGGCGGCGACGGCCCTGCTGGGCGACGGGTCCAGCATGGCGATGGCGGGCGCGTACGCCCTCGCGGAAGAGCTCGCCGCCCACCCCGGTGATCACGCCCGCGCCTTCGCCGCCTACGAGTCGCGGCTCCGCCGTGAGGTGGGTCCGCGGCAGCGACGCGTCGGTCTGCTCTCCAGGCTCATGGTGCCCCGTACCCGACCGGGCCTCGCGGTGCGCAACGCGGTGGGCCGCGCGGTCGGTCGCACGAACCGGACCGCCTCCCGCGAAGCCGCGAACCGGTAGCCCGGCGGACCGTGGTCCTTGTACGTCAGCCGTCCAGGGTGCCCAGCCACTCCGTCAGGAGTCCGTTGACCTCGGCGGGCCGTTCCTGCTGGGCCCAGTGGCCGCAGCCCTCCAGGACGTGCGAGGCGTGCAGGCCCGGCAGGGTGTCGGGGAACGACTTGATCGCGTCCGCCAGCCACACGGTCGAGGCGTCCATGGCCCCGCCGATGAACAGGGACGGCTGACGGATCGGCGCACCGGCGAAGCGCGGGGTGAGGTCCGCCCAGTCGCGGTCCATGTTCCGGTAGCGGTTGAGCGCACCCGTCAGGCCGGTCCGCTCGAACTCCGCGGCGTAGACGTCGAGATCCCGCTCGTCGAGCCAGCCGGGCAGCCGCCCCTCGGGGAACCGGTCCCGCAGCCGCCCGCCACGGCTCACGAAGTGCGGGTCCGGCGCGTCCGGGCCGGGCATCGTGTCGGCGGAGAGCGCGGCGTAGAAACCGGCGAGCCAGCCCCGGACGTCCGGTTCGATCTCGGCCTCGGCGCGGCCGGGCTCCTGGAAGTACGAGACATAGAACTCCTCGTCCCCACCCATCCCCGCGAACACCTCACCGGGCCGCGGGCCGCCCGGCGGCGTGTACGGGACGCTCAGCAGGCCGACCGCGCGGAAGACGTCGGGCCTGACGAGCGCGGAGTGCGCGGCGATGTTCGCGCCCCAGTCGTGCCCCACGATCACCGCGGTCTCCTCGCCGAGCGCACGCACCACGGCGACGCCGTCCTCGACCAGGTCGAGCATCCGGTACGCGGAGGTGTCCGTGGGCCGCGACGAACGGCCGTAGCCGCGCACGTCGACGGCGACCGCGCGATACCCGGCCGCGGCCAGGGCGGGGAGCTGCCGTCGCCAGGAGTACCAGGACTCGGGGAAACCGTGCACCAGCAGGACGAGGGGTCCCGTGCCCTGCTCCACCAGGTGGATGCGGCCCGCGGACGAGGCGACCAGGCGGTGGGTGAGGTCCCCGGCGGGCGAGGTGCGGGGCTCGGGCGGACGTTGGGATTGGGGCTGGGGCTGGGGCATGGATCCTCCTGGGGCTCCGGCGGCGGCGACTCCGGCCCCGAGCATGCGGCGCGCGTCCGCGGCCGGGCGATGTTCGTTGCCGTTCCGGCAAACCCGCGCCAGGACCGGCGGCGATCGGACCGGCTACGGAACGATCGAGTCCACGTACCCGCCGTCCACCCGCACCGCGCCGCCCGTCGTCGCGGATGCCAGCGGGGAGCTGAGGTAGACGACCATGTGCGCGATCTCCTCCGGCTCGATGAGCCGCTGGATCAGCGACTGGGGGCGGTGCTCGGTCATGAACTTCCGCTGCGCCTCGTCCCACGGCAGCGCGCGGTCGACCAGTTCGTAGACGAAGTCCTCCACGCCGCCGGTGTGCGTCGGGCCCGCGATCACGGAGTTGACGGTGACGCCGGTCCCCGCCGCCTCCTTCGCGAAGCCCCGCGACACCGCAAGCAGCGCGGTCTTCGACATGCCGTAGTGGATCATCTCCGCGGGCGTGACGAGCGCCGAGTCGCTGGCGATGTTCAGGATCCGGCCCCAGGAACCGTCCTTCATGCCCGGCAGATAGCGGCGGATCATCCGCACCGCGGTCAGCACGTTGACCTCGAAGTAGCGGCGCCATTCGTCGTCGCTGATGTCGAGGGCGGCCTCGGCTCCGAAGACACCGAGATTGTTCACGAGGATGTCGGCCCGCGGGACGGCCCCGAAGACCTGGTCCGCGCCCTCGTCGGTGGAGATGTCCCCCGGTGCCGGGAGGAACTCGGCGCCGTCGGACTCGCCCTTGAGCCGGTCGACGGCTGCGGCCACGGAGTCACGGGACCGCCCGTTCACCGCCACCCGGGCGCCCGCCCGTGCCAGACCGGCGGCGATGGCCGCGCCGATTCCCTGGGTCGAGCCGGTGACGAGCGCGGTCTTACCGGATAGGTCGACGAGCACGGTGTGTACCTCCTGGAGATCCTGTCGTGCTTCTGACGTGCCTGCTGGTGAACCTGCGGTGTGCCTACTGGTGCGTCCGTAATGCGCCTCTGGTGTCCCCCGCCTCCATGCTTACCCCTTCTCTCCTCCGTCCCGCCCGTCCCGCCTTCCCGGTTCGAGCACGTCGACGAGCACGCGCACGTGCCCGTGCGGCAGGTCCTTCGTGGCCGTGAGCAGGGTCAGTCGGCCCTCACGGGCCAGGCCGCGCAGCCGGTCGAGTTCCGCGGACCTCTCCGGGTCGGCCAGCTCGTGGCGGTAGCGCTCCGCGAACTCCTCGAACCGGTCGGGGTCGTGGTCGTACCAGCGGCGCAGCTCGTTCGACGGGGCCAGTTCCTTGTCCCAGGCGTCGAGCCGCGCCCGGTCCTTGGACACCCCGCGCGGCCACAGTCCGTCGATCAGGACACGGGTGCCGTCGCCGGACGACGCCTCGTCGTAGACGCGCTTGACCTGCACGTCGAGGGAGCGGCTCGGCGTCATGCGGTTCTCCGTCCGGTCGGCTGCCACCCGTCGGCCGGGGGCCGTTCCCAAGACTGCGACACGTACCCCGTTCGGGCGAGCAATGCGGGCCTGCGCCGTGTCTCCCTGGTCAAGTGAGGCCATGAAACGCATCGGGAGCATCGACCGGCGATGGTTCGAACGGGTGGCGTCGGCGCGGCTGCCGGGTGCGGAGCAGGTGCTGCCGCCGCTGAGTTCGGCGGCGAACCACGGGCGGTTGTGGTTCGGTGCGGCGGCCGCCCTCGCGGTCGTCGGGGGCCCGGCGGCCCGGCGCGCGGCGCGGCGCGGGGTCGGCGCGCTCGCGCTGGCCTCGGTGACCACGAACGCCGTGGCCAAGTACGCCGTACGTCGACACCGCCCCGTCCTCGACACCGTCCCGGCGATGCGCCGCCTCTCGAAGGCGCCGTGGACGTCCTCGTTCCCGTCCGGGCACGCCGCGTCGGCGGCGGCGTTCGCCGTGGGGGTGGCGCTGGAGACGCCCCGGTACGGCGCGCTGCTCGCGCCGGTCGCCGCGGCCGTGGCGTTCTCCCGGGTGTACGTGGGGGTGCACTACCCGGGTGACGTCCTCGCGGGCTGCGCGCTGGGCGCGGCGGCCGCCGCGGCGACCTGCTACTGGTGGCCGCCGCGTCCTTCCCCCGCGCAGCACCGGCGGTCCCGGGTGAAGGCGCCCGCGCTGCCCGAGGGCGAGGGGCTCGTCATCGTTCTCAACTCCGGTTCCGGGAAGGGCGTTCCGGGACGGCTGCCCGCGCGGGACCACCTGGAGCTGCTGCTGCCGAAGGCCGAGGTCCTGGCGTGCGGCCCGGGCGACGACCTCGGCGAGATCCTGGACGAGGCCGTGGAGCGGGCCACCGCGACGGCCGGGGTGCTCGGCGTCTGCGGCGGGGACGGCACGGTGAACGCCACCGCCCGGCGCGCCGCGGAGGCGGGGCTCGCGCTGGCGGTCTTCCCCGGCGGCACCCTCAACCACTTCGCCCTGGACGCGGGCACGCCCACCTTCGAGGACACCGCGCACGCCGTCCGGCGGGGCGAGGCCGTCCGCGTCGACCTGGCACGGGTGCGCGACGGCGCGGGCAAAGACGTCACCGGCTTCGTCAACACGTTCAGCATCGGGCTCTATCCGGAACTCGTGCGCCAGCGCGAGAAGTTGGAGGGACGCATCGGCAAGTGGCCCGCGGCGGCCGTGTCGTTCGTCGAGGTGCTGCGGACCGCCACCCCGCTGCGGATCCGGCTCGACGGACACGACCGGGTCCTGTGGCTGCTGTTCGCGGGCAATGGGCAGTACGCGCCGGACGGGCTCGCGCCCACGCACCGGCCCCGCATGGACGACGGCCTCCTCGACATCCGCACGGTCGACGCGGAGGCGCCGCTGGCCCGGATCCGCGTCGCCCTGTCCTCCCTGGGCGGTGCGCTGCGGCGCTCCAGGGTGTTCCGCACCGAGCGCGTCGAACAGCTGCGGCTCAGCGGACTGGAGGACGTGGCGAGGCTCGCGTACGACGGCGAGACCGCCCCGGCGCCGGACACCCTGCTCCTCGACAAGCTGCACTCGGCGCTGACGGTCTACAGCCCGGCCGCGCAGCTGGACGAGATCGCCCAGCGGGCCCGCACCCTCACGCTGGCGGCGAACCGTCAGCCGGGCCGCGGTCCGGCCTGATCCCCCTCTCACCCCCAAAGGCCCTCTGCCGCCCAAAGGTCCCCTGCCGACGGAAGATCCCCCTATCGGCAGGAGGCCTCCCACGGTACGGTTCAGGAACAAATGATCGATCATCATTCATCTACCTCGCATTCCCTCCTGGAGAGCCCAGATGACCGCCGGAACACCCGACCGCACGCGCATCCCCTCCGTCCCGGCCCCCGTGGCGCGCGTCCCGCTCAGCGAGCAGGTGCGCGACTTCGTGCTGGAGGGCCTGCTGAACGGCCGCTGGCAACCCGGGGACCGGATCGTGGAGCGCCGCATCGGCCTGGAGCTCGGCGTCAGCCAGACCCCGATCCGCGAGGCGCTGCGCGATCTGCAGGCCATGCAGCTGGTCGAGTCGATCCCCAACAAGGGCATGCGGGTGAAGGAGCTGACCCCGGGACAGCTCACCGAGGTGTACCCCGTGCGGGCCGCGCTGGAGAAGCTCGCCGCGGAACTCGCGGTGCAGCGGATGGCAGGTGAAACGGCGGTTCTGGAGCGGCTGGAGCATCACCTGGAGCGGCTGCGGGAGCTGGCACGGGCGGACGACGTCGAGGGGCAGATCCACCACGGCGTGGAGTTCCACCGCGAGATCGTCCGCGCCTCCGGCAACCAGGTCCTGCTGCGCAACTGGGAGTCCCTGGCCATCGAGCTGTGGACCCGGCTCTCCCTCAAGTGGCTGCGCACCGAGCCGCACGAGAACGCCTGCGACCACGAGGCCATCGTCGAGGCGTTCCGGCGACAGGATCCGTACGTCGGTCGACTGGTGCAGCTGCACGTCCTGAACTACGCGAAACCGGCCGCCTCCCACGGGAGCGAATGATCGATCATCGCTCATTACCGACAAGTAAGTGTTGACTGCATGCATTCGCGGCTCCTAGCTTCTTTATAACGGAACCGGGTTTCCACATCCTGGAACTCATGCGTACGCGAAAGGGGATCACCCGTGTCCCAGCTCGACCAACTTCCCGACCAGGACCCGTCCGAGGTCGCCGAATGGCGCGAATCTCTGGACGCGGCCGCCCGGTTCGGCGGTCCCGACCGTGCCGCGCATCTGCTGCGCCGTCTCGCCGAGCACGCCCTGCGGACCGGGATCGACCTCCCGCCGCTGCTCGAGACGCCGTACGTCAACACCATCCCCACCGCCGCCGAGCCCGCCTTCCCCGGCGACGAGGCGATGGAGGCCCGGATCACGGCCTGGAACCGCTGGAACGCCGCCGCGATGGTCACGCGCGGCAACCAACGCGGCGGTCTCGGCGGGCACATGGCCACCTTCGCCTCCGCCGCCTGGCTCTACGAAGTGGGCTTCCAGCACTTCTTCCGCGGCAAGGAGGCCGACCGGTCCGGTGACCAGCTGTACGTCCAGGGCCACGCGTCGCCCGGCATCTATGCCCGCGCCTTCCTCGAAGGGCGTCTGAGCGAGGGCCAGTTGGACCGGTTCCGGCAGGAGGCGGGCGGCGACGGTCTGCCGTCCTACCCGCACCCGCGCCGCCTGCCCTGGCTGTGGGAGTTCCCGACCGTGTCGATGGGCCTCGGCCCGCTCTCCGCGATCTACCAGGCCCGCTTCAACCGCTACCTGGAGCACCGCGGCATCAAGGACACGTCCGGCTCCCGCGTCTGGGCGTTCCTCGGGGACGGCGAGATGGACGAGCCGGAGGCGACCGCAGCCCTGGCCCTGGCCTCCCGCGAGCGGCTCGACAACCTCACGTTCGTCGTCAACTGCAACCTGCAGCGCCTCGACGGGCCCGTGCGGGGCAACTTCAAGATCGTGCAGGAGCTGGAGCGCCAGTTCCGCGCCGCCGGCTGGAACGTCGTCAAGTCGCTGTGGGGATCGGCCTGGGACCAGCTCCTCGCCCTGGACGCCGACGGGGCTCTCGTACGGCATCTGGGGCGCATCCCCGACGGACAGTTCCAGACCTTCGCCGCCCGCGACGGCGCGTACATCCGCGAGCGCTTCCTCGGCGCCGACCCGGCGCTGCGGCCGCTGGCCGATCAGCTCACCGACGTACAGCTCGAAGAGATCGTGGGGACGTCGCGCGGGGGCCACGAGCCCCGGAAGGTGTACGCCGCCTACCGGGCGGCCGTCGAGCACGAGGGTGCGCCGACCGTCGTCCTCGTCCAGACGGTCAAGGGCTGGACGCTCGGCCCGGGCTTCGAGTCGCGCAACGCCAACCACCAGATGAAGAAGCTCTCGGGCAAGGAGTTCCGCGCCATGCGCGACCTGCTGGAACTCCCCATTCCCGACAGTGCGTTGAACGACGACCTGGTGCCGTACGCGCATCCGGGCGAAGACTCCCCCGAGCTGGCCTATCTGCGCGAGCGGCGCGCGGCGCTCGGCGGCCCCGCGCCCGTCCGCAAGGTCGTCGCCAAGCCGCTGCCGGTCGCCGATTCCGCCGTCGCCGACAAGGCGTTCGCCGCGCTGAAGAAGGGCTCGGGCACCCAGGAGATCGCCACCACCATGGCGTTCGTGCGGCTGGTCAAGGAGCTGATGCGGGACAAGGAGACCGGTGGGCGCTGGGTGCCGATCGTCCCCGACGAGGCCCGCACGTTCGGCATGGAGTCACTCTTCCCGTCGGCCGGGATCTACTCGCCGCTCGGCCAGACCTACGACCCGGTCGACCGCGACCAGCTCCTCTACTACAAGGAGGCGCGCGACGGGCAGATCCTCAACGAGGGCATCACGGAGGCGGGTTCGCTCGCCTCACTCACGGCGGCCTCGACCTCGTACGCGACGCACGCCGAGCCGATGATCCCGTTCTACATCTTCTACTCGATGTTCGGCTGGCAGCGGACGGCGGATCAGTTCTGGGCGCTGGGCGACCAGTTGGGCCGCGGCTTCGCCATAGGGGCCACGGCGGGACGCACCACGATGACGGGCGAGGGCCTTCAGCACGCGGACGGGCACTCCCACCTGATCGCATCGACCAATCCGGCCGCCATCAGCTACGACCCGGCCTTCGCGTACGAGGTCGCGGTGATCGTCAGGGACGGTCTGCGGCGCATGTTCGGCCCCGACGCGGAGGACGTCTTCTACTACCTCACCGTCTACAACGAGACGAAGGTCCAGCCGCCGATGCCGACCGGTGACGGCGTGGAGGAGGGCATCCTGCGCGGCCTGTACCGCTACCGGGAGGCCGTGCCCCCGGCCGCCGACGCCCCGCGCCTGCAACTCCTGGCGTCCGGCACCGCCATCCACTGGGCCCTGGCGGCACAGCAACTGCTCGCCGAGGACTGGGGAGTCGCCGCGGACGTGTGGTCGGCGCCGTCCTGGACCGAGCTGCGCCGTGACGCGCTCGCCTGCGACGCGGCGAACCTCGCGGCCGCGGCGCAGGACGCCGCCACGAGCGACCGGGTCCCCTACGTCACCCGCGCCCTCAGGGGCGCCCCCGGCCCCGTCGTGGCGGTGAGCGACTGGATGCGGGCCGTGCCCGACCAGATCCGGCCGTGGGTGGAACAGGACTGGACGTCCATCGGCACGGACGGCTACGGCCTCTCCGACAGCCGTGAGAACGCCCGCAGGCACTTCGGCGTCGACGCCCCCTCGATCGCGGTCACGGCGCTGGCCGCGCTGGCACGCCGGGGAGACGTCAAGCCGGAAACGGTACGGAAGGCCGCGGGCCACTACAGCCGCTGACCGCACCCCAAGGACGGGGCCGCCCTCTCCCCCAGGACGGCCCCGCCACCGACCCAGGGCAGCGCACAAGCCCACCCCGCACCGCAGGACCTCCACACGTCGCACCGGGAGCGGCAGCCGCCCACCCTTGCGCCTCCACCATCCCGTTCACTTCAATGCGCCCTATGGCGGCCCGTCGAAGTACCTCGCAGCAGGGATCCACCGAACCGGCCGACGGCGGCGGCGCGCTGCCGCCGACCGCGTGGGCCGTGCTCGGGCTGCTCTCCTTTCCCGGGGAGCGGACCGGCTACGAGCTCAAGAAGTGGGCCGACGCCTCCCTCCGTTTCTTCTACTGGTCGCCCGCGATCAGCCAGATCTACGCCGAGCTGCGCCGCCTCGAAGCGCTCGGGTACGCCACGTCGCGCCGCTCGGGGCCCGAGGAGCCCCGCGCGAAGCGCGCGTACGCCATCACCGACGAAGGCCGCGCCGCACTCGCCGACTGGGCCGATGCCGGGCGGGACGTGGGCCCGCCCGTCCTCAAGCACCCGCTGCTCCTGCGGATCTGGCTCGGCCACCTCACGGCCCCGCACCGGCTGCGGGAGCTGGTCGCCGGGCACATCACGCAGACCAGGGGCGAGTTGAAGGAGGTCAGGGACGCGCTCGCGCGGGTGGACGGGGCACAGGCGTGGTCCCATCCCCAGGTCGCGCTGCGGTGGAGCGAGCGGCGCCTGGAGTCGGAGGTGGAGCTGGCCGAGGCGATGCTCGACGACCTCGCCGCGCTGGAAGCGGGGGGCGAGGGCGCGGCACCGCACGCAGCACACACACCACACTCGGCACACGCAGCACACACACCACACTCGGCACACGCAGCACACGCACCGAGCACGACTTCCGCGGCCGCCGAGGAGGAGTCCGTCGAGCCGCCCGGTCAACCCGTGGAGGACTCGCCCACCCCCGGGTGAAGCGACTCGCCCCGGCAGCGCTCCTCCCGGTAGGACGGACGGGGTCACCCGTCCCCCGCCGTACGGAGCAGCGCACCCGTGAGCACCCGCGCCGTCCTTGTCGCCGCCCTCATCACCGGGCTCCTCCTCGGGATCGCGGGAACCAGATCGGACGAGTCCACTCACCCGCGTCCACACGGTTCCTTCACCGAGGCGGGCCATTAGGCTGCGACATTGCCGCGCGGCTACCTCCGCCGTGCGGTCGCCGAGCCTCCGTCGACGGAAGCGAGTGGATCTTGAACTTCCTCACCATCGGTCATCGCGGGGTCATGGGTGTCGAACCCGAGAACACCCTGCGGTCCTTCGTCGCCGCGCAAGCGGCGGGCCTCGACCTCATCGAGCTGGATCTGCATCTGAGCAAGGACGGCGCCCTCGTCGTCATGCACGACGCCGACGTGGCCCGTACGACCGACGGCAAGGGGCCGATCGCCGAGAAGACCCTCGCCGAGCTGCGGGAGCTGGACGCGGGGCGCGGCGAGCGCATCCCCGTCTTCGAAGAGGTCCTGGACGCGGTGAAGGCACCGCTGCAGGCCGAGATCAAGGACGTCGCGGCCGCGCGCGCCCTCGCCGAGGTCATGCACAGCCGCGATCTGGTCGCGCGGGTGGAGGTGATCTCCTTCCACGACGAGGCGATCGCCGAGATCGCCCGCCTCGTCCCCGGGGTGCGCACCGCGCTCGTCGCGAGCCGCTACGGCACCGACGTCGTGGAGCGCGCCACCGCCGTCGGCGCCACCACCCTCGTCCTCAACATCCGGCGCCTGACGCTGGAGATCGTCGAGCGCGCCAAGAAGGCCGACCTCAGGATCATCGGCTGGGTCGTGAACACGCAGGACGACCTGCGCCTGGTGCGGGCCCTCCAGCTGGACGGGGCGACCACCGACTATCCCGAGATCAAGCGCACGGGCCGCTTCACGGCCTAGGCACGTCCGGGCCGCGCCTGGGCGAGGTCCTTGACCAGCAGCTCGAACTGCAGGTCGTCCCGCTGCGGGATGCCGAAGCGCTCGTCGCCGTACGGGAAGGGGGTCATCTTTCCCGTACGGCGGTAGCCGCGCCGCTCGTACCAGGCGATGAGGTCGTCGCGGGCGGAGATCACGGTCATGTGCATCTCGCGGACGTCCCACGCCTCGCGCGCCGTCCGCTCGGCCTCGGCGATGATCACCTTGCCGAGGCCCGCGCCCTGCAGCGCCGGACTGACCGCGAACATCCCGAAGTAGGCGTGGTCCCCACGGTGTTCGAGCTGGCAGCAGGCGACGAGCGCGCCGTCCCGCTCGACCGCGACCAGTCGGCTCGCCGGCGACTCGATGACGTCGACGACGCCCTGCGGGTCGGTGCGCTGCCCCTCCAGGAGGTCGGCCTCCGTGGTCCACCCGACCCGGCTGGCGTCACCGCGGTACGCCGACTCGATCAGCGCGACGACGGCGGCCACGTCGGCGGCGACGGCGTCGCGGAAGATGAGCTCTCCTGAGGTGGGGCGCGGGGCGGTGTCCATGGACCTGGCTCTCCGAATCTTGACGCGGTATGGGGCGCCGTCGAGCCTAACCCCCGGCCGCGGGCATTAGGGTGCGGCCGCATGGTCCACGTACTGAGCAGCAGGATGCTTCTGCGCCCCACCGATCCGGAGCGCTCCCGTGCCTTCTACGGCGAGGCGCTGGGCCTCGCCGTCCACCGCGAGTTCGGCACCGGCCCCGAGCGCGGCACGGTCTACTTCCTCGGCGGCGGGTTCCTGGAGGTGTCCGGCCGCTCCGACACCCCGTCCGCGCCCGGTCTGCGGCTCTGGCTCCAGGTCGCGGACGTCGCGGCGGCCCACGAGGAGCTGGTGGCGCGTGGCGTCGAGGTGCTGCGGCCGCCGGTCGAGGAGCCGTGGGGCCTGATCGAGATGTGGATCGCGGATCCGGACGGTGTCCGGATCGTGCTCGTCGAGGTCCCGCGCGACCACCCGCTCCGCTACCGGCCCGGAATCTGACCTGCCGGGAGCAGCGGCAGCACGGAGAAGGCGTGGTCCTGCCAGATCAGGCGTGACGCCTCCTCCGGGTAGGCGGTGACGGTCGGCCGGGCGTCGAAGAGCTGCACGAGGCGCTTGTCGCGGTCGTACGCGGGCCAGCCGGGGTCGCCGTGGGCGGCGAAGGCGGTCCATGCGGAGCGCATGCGGGCGGAGAGGAGCTCCGCCTCGGACTCGGTTCCGGCGGCGGGGGCCCCGCCGATCAGTGCGGCGGGCTGGCCTCGGTCGAGGTTGCCGAAGACGAGGGGCACGTCGAGGCCGTGGCAGGCGCCCAGTACGCCTTCCATTCCGGGGGCGGGCCAGGTCAGCTCGTAGGCGTGGACCCGGCCGCCGGAGGCCGCCTGAGCCTCTGCGAGGTGCAGGGACGGCATACGGAACAGCCAGTCGGACAGCACCAGATCGTAGAGCTCGTCCGGGCCCGCCTCCGGGTGGGCGTCGCGGTAGGCGCGGGCGCCGTCCGGGCCCGGGGCGAACGCGTGCAGGGCGGCCGCCGCGGTCTCCTCGCCGACCTGTCCGAGGAGTCCGTCCAGCGCGGTGAGCAGCCGCTGTTCGTGGCGGGTGTGGCCGACCAAAAGGTCGATGTGCCGGCCTGCGCCCTCGGCGAGCGCCTGCCACGGGGTGACCGTCAGGGTCGCGCCGTCGACGACCGGTGCGAAGGTGATCGACCGGAGCGCGGGCCTGCCCCAGCGCCCGCCCTGCCGGGCCGCCCCGGCGCCGACCGCGTCGCCCGCGACGGACAGCCGGTGCGGCGCCACGTCGCGGAGGTCGGCCACCGTGGGCCGCAGCCCCAGTTCGGCCGCGCACGCGGCGGCGATGTCGGCGGCGAGCTCCGGCGAGAAGAACGTGCCCTGCGCGCTCTGCGCGACGGCCCGGCCGAAGAGTCCGTCCGCGCCCCGCGCCGCGAGGAGCGCGGCGACCGACCCGCCGCCCGCCGACTGCCCGAAGACCGTGACCCGGTCCGGGTCGCCGCCGAACGCCCGGACGTTGTCGCGCACCCACTCCAGGGCGGCGATCTGGTCGAGCAGCCCTCGGTTGGCGGGCGCCCCCTCGATCTGACCGAAGCCCTCGAGACCCACCCGGTAGTTGAACGTCACCACGACGACCCCGCCGTCCCGCGCCAGGCGCCCGCCGTCGTACTCGGGGAGGCCGGACATGCCGATGGTGAAGGCGCCGCCCTGGATCCACACCATCACCGGCAGCGCCGCGCCGGGACCGGGATCGGGCGACCAGACGTTGACGGTCAGCCAGTCCTCGCCCACCGCTTCCTGAGCCAGCGCTTCCATGCCGAAGTGACCGCCCTGCGGGGGCGGCGGCCCATAGGCGACGGCCTCGCGCACCCCGCTCCAGCCGCGCACCGCTCGCGGCGCCGCGAAGCGCAGCGCGCCGACCGGGGGCTCGGCGAACGGGATGCCCCGGAAGACCGCGACGCCCGCCTCCCTGCTGCCGCGCAGCGACCCGGCCGCCGTACGGACCTCGGGTCGGGATCGGGACTCACCTGCACCGGCGACGGTCATCGCAACTCCCCCTCTGGGCAGACGGACCGCAGTCGCGGGGACCCGCGCGGCCCGGACACCACGGAGCATCCCGCCCTCCCCCGATCCGGCGCCAACCATTTACGCGAGTTGCACAGGGAGAGCACTGATGTGTGAAGCACGTCACACGAGCAATCCATCCAGGATGCAGGGGTACATGGCCACGGGTACGGTCCGCAGAAGATCTTCCACAGCCCCGACAGGCCCGACGGCCCTGAAGTCGATCTCCAACCGCTCAGGAGAGACATCACATGGCAGCTCCCCGGATCCTCATCGTCGGCGGTGGTTTCGCCGGCATGGAGTGCGCTCACAAGCTGGAGAAGAAGCTCTCGCCGCACGAGGCGGAGCTGCGCCTGATCAGTCCGACGGCCCACCAGCTGTATCTGCCGCTGCTGCCGCACGTCGCCTCCGGAGTGCTCACCCCACAGTCGGTGGCCGTGCCGTTGCGCCGGATGCTGCGCCGCACCGGGATCGTGCCGGGCGGCGCCGTCGGCATCGACCCCGAGGCCAAGGCGGTGATCGTCCGGAAGATCAACGGCGAGGAGGTCGTGGAGCGCTACGACTACCTCGTCCTGACGCCCGGCAGCGTCACGCGGCAGTTCGACATCCCCGGCGTCGACCGGCACGCGGTGGGCGTGAAGACGCTCGCCGAGGCCGCGTGGATCCGCGACCACGTGATCTCCCAGCTGGATCTGGCCGCGGCGAGCTCCAGCCGGGAAGAGCGCGCGCAGCGGCTGCAGTTCGTGGTGGTCGGCGGCGGGTACGCGGGCGTGGAGACGGCCGCGTACCTCCAGCGTCTGACGTGCGCCGCGGTCGAACGCTATCCGGGCCTCGACGTCTCGCAGATCAAGTGGCACCTGGTGGACATCGCCCCGAAGCTGATGCCGGAGCTGGGCGAGCGGCTCGGCGAGAAGGCCATGGAGATCCTCCAGCGCCGGGGCGTGAACGTCTCGCTCGGAGTGTCCGTGGCCAAGGCGACCGAGGACACCGTCACGCTCACCGACGACCGGGTCCTGCCGTGCCGCACGCTGATCTGGACGGCGGGGGTGGCGCCGAGTCCGCTCATCGCGACGCTGGACGCCGAGACCAACCGGGGGCGGCTCGTCGTCAGGCCCGATCTGACGGTCCCCGGGCTCGACGGCGTCTTCGCGCTCGGCGACGCGGCGGCCGTACCGGACCTCGCCAAGGGCGGCGACGCGATCTGCCCGCCGACCGCGCAGCACGCCATGCGCCAGGGCTGGGCCGCCGCGCGGAACCTCGTCGCGGCGCTGCGCGGCTTCCCGCTCACCGACTACAAGCACAAGGACATGGGCCTGGTCGTCGACCTCGGCGGCATTCAGGCGGTGTCGAAGCCGCTGGGCGTGCAGCTGACCGGGCTGCCCGCCCAGATCGTGGCGCGCGGCTACCACCTGGGGGCCCTGCGCACGCTGACGGCCCGCTTCCGGACGGCCGCGAACTGGGGGCTCAACGCGGTCGCTGGCGACGATTACGTACGCACCAGTTTCCAGCGCCAACGGCCCGCCACGCTCAAGGACTTCGAGATGACCGACGCGTATCTGACGCAGGAGGAGATCACCAAGCGGGTGGCAGCGGCCTGAGGGACGCCTCCCCGTCCGCCTTCGTCACCCCGCGCCCCCTCGCCGCCCCGAGCTCCCTCGTCGACTCGAAACGGTCCACCCAGTGGGCCGTCCGGTCCAGATAGGCGGTCTGCGCCGCCTCACCCGTCTTCCCGTACGCCCCTTCGAAGGTCAGGTAGCCGTGCCCGGCCGGGGGTGAGCCGTCGGCGGGCTCGATCGAACTGCCCTCGTGCCACTCGTTGAAGGACGTCACCGACACCCAGGCGGGCGAGCCGCCGACGGCCGGGTCCAGGGCGTTGTTCCACTGCTTGTCGTACGCGGCTCCGTCCGCGCGGCCGAGGGTGGGCGTGGTGTTCCCCGGGACCGCGCGGTCGTCGATGTAGCCGGGCGCGACCGACGGGGCCCAGATCAGGTCGTGTGCGCGGGCGTAGTCACCGGCCTGCTTCCAGCCGGGGGCGGTGGCTCCCGCGATCCCGTCGTAGGTGTACATCCCCGAGAAGTGCGCGATCTTGGTGGTGTCGGTCGTCTGCGCGAGGACGATGTTGCGGTCCGTCACCTCGTCGAGCGCGGCCCAGTCGGTGGTGCGCAGGCTCTCGAAGACGTAGAACGCGGGCCGGTCGCCGTGCTCGGCGGAGCGGTGGAACGCCGGGTGGCCGCCGTAGGCCGCGTTGATGTAGCGGATGTCCGCCACAGTGGACTCCGCGGTGCGCCCCGCGTACGGCTCCAGGTGCCAGGCCACCTCGATGCCTTCCTTCGCGGCCGCGTCCAGCACCCCCTTGGCGAGCCGGTCCTCGTGACCGCCACGACCCCACCAGCTGTAGACGAGGACGCCGGCGCCGGAGCGCTTCACCCACTTCATGTGCTGGGCGACGGCTCCCGCCATGTCCCCGGAGTCGTAGGGGCCGAGCGCCGGGTAGTAGTCGGCGCCGACGTCGTCGGGCGGGGTGTGCCCGCCCTGGGGCCAGTGGCGCCAACTGCCGCTGCCGACGGGGCTGCCGTACCACGGGTAGTAGAAGAGGTGGACGTTCGGCGACCCAGCGTCGGCGGCGGCAGCGTGCGCGGGTGGGGCC
>NZ_LIPN01000155.1 GCF_001418325.1 Streptomyces atriruber
CCGTCACCACCGCCGCCCCACCGAGCCCGATGTTGTGCGCGAGCCCCACCAGCGCCCCCTCGACCTGCCGTGCCGCCGCCTCGCCGCGCAGCTGCCAGGTCAACTCGGCGACCTGCGCGATTCCGGTCGCGCCCAGCGGGTGACCCTTGGAGATGAGCCCCCCGGAGGGGTTCACCACCCACTGTCCGCCGTATGTCGTCGCACCGCTCTCGACCAGCTTTCCCGACTCGCCGGGCGCGCACATGCCGAGCGCCTCGTACGTCAGGAGTTCGTTCACGGAGAAGCAGTCGTGCAGCTCGACGACGTGCACGTCCTCGATGCCGAGCCCGGACGTCTCGTACACCCGGCGCGCCGCCTCCCGTGACATCGGCTGCCCGACGGCGTCGATGCACGACCCGGAGGCGAAGGACTCGCCGGTGTCGGTGGTCATGGCCTGGGCGGCGATCTCCACCGCGCGCTCCGCCAGGCCGTGCCGCTCCACGAACCGTTCGGAGACGACGACGGCCGCCGCCGCGCCGTCCGACGTCGGGGAGCACTGGAGCTTGGTGAGCGGGCGGTGGATCGTCTTGGCGGCGAGGATCTCGTCGACGGTGTACGCGTCCTGGAACTGGGCGTAGGGGTTGTTCGTGGAGTGCCGGTGGTTCTTGGCGCCGACCGCGGCGAGCTGCGCCTCGGTCGTGCCGTACTTCTCCATGTGTTCGCGGGCCGCGTTGCCGAAGATCTGCGCGGTGGGCGGGGTCATCTCGAAGCCGTGGCGGGCGGCCATGATCCCGTAGTGCCGGGCGACCGGTGACGTCTTGAAGTCTCCACCATCGCTGCCCCCGCCCAGCGCCCCGCGCGCCATCTTCTCGAAGCCGAGCGCGAGCACACAGTCGTTCAGGCCGCCCTCGACGAACTGGCGCGCCATCATCAGGGCGGTCGACCCGGTCGCGCAGTTGTTGTTGACGTTGTAGACGGGGACGCCCGTCAGACCGAGCTCGTAGGCGGCGCGCTGACCGGCCGTCGAGGCCTGGAAGCAGTAGCCGACGGGGACCTGCTCGACCTGGTCGTACGCGATTCCGGCGTCCTCCAGGGCGTTGGTGCCCGCCTCCTTCACCATGTCCCAGTACTGCCAGTCGCGCGTCTCGGGCTTCTCGAACTTCGTCATCCCGACGCCGACGATGTAGCTCTTCATGACGTTCGTACTCCTTCAGTCTCGGGGCAGGCCGAGGATCCGCTCGGCGACGACGTTGAGCTGGACCTGGGTGGTGCCGCCCGCGATCGTCAGGCAGCGCGACATCAGGAAGCCGTGCAGCGCCCGCTCCCCCGGTCCTTCGCGCACCGCGCCCGCCGCGCCGAGGAGTTCGAGGGCCAGCTCGGCGACCTTCTGCTGGTGCGGGGTCTGGACGAGTTTGCGTACGGCGGCGCCCGCGCCCGGCTCCGCGCCCGCCACCTGCCGGATGGTCGTGCGCAGTCCGATGCAGGCGAGGGCGTGCGCCTCGGCGGCGAGCGCCCCGATGCGGGCGCGGTGGGCGCCGTCGAGTTCGGCGGCGCGCGCGATGAGCGCCTCCAGGCCGGTGTCGAAGGTCAACTGGTCGGCCATGTGGACGCGTTCGTTGCCGAGGGTGTCGCGGGCGACGCGCCAGCCGTTGTCGATCTCCCCGACGACCGCTTCGTCGGGGAGGAAGACGTCGTCGAAGTACACCTCGTTGAAGAGGGAGTCCCCGGTGATCTCCTTGAGGGGCCGTACGTCGATGCCCGCGGCCTTCATGTCCACGAGGAAGTACGTCAGGCCCTTGTGCTTGGGCGCCGACGGGTTCGTGCGGGCGAGGAGGATCCCGTGGTCCGACCACTGGGCCGCGCTCGTCCACACCTTCTGGCCGTTGACGCGCCATCCTCCGTCGACGCGCTCGGCGCGCGTGCGCAGCGACGCGAGGTCGGAGCCCGCCTCCGGCTCGCTGAAGAGCTGGCACCAGAGCAGCTCGCCGCGCAGGGTGGGGGCCAGGAAGCGCTCCTGCTGTTCCTCGGTGCCGTACGCGATGAGGGAGGGGACCACCCAGGTCGCGATCCCGAGGTCGCCGAGCCTGATCCCCGCCGCCTTCATCTCCTCCTGGACGGCGAGTTGCCGCACGGGTCCGGCGCCCAGGCCGTGCGGCTCGGGGAGGTGCGGGGCGGCGTAGCCGGTGGGGGCGAGGGCCTTGCGGGCCGCGGCCGGGTCGAGTCCGCGGGCGGGGGCGAGCGCCGCGCGGGCCTGCTCGCGGTACGTTTCCGCCTCGTCCGGCAGCTCCAGGCGCAGTTCGCGGCGCGCGCCGCCCTCCGCGAGGCGCACGGCGCGCAGCCGGTGCGCGTCGCCCGCGCCGAGCAACTGCCGTGCCACGACCGCCCTGCGCAGATACAGATGGGCGTCGTGCTCCCAGGTGAAGCCGATGCCGCCGAGGATCTGCACGCAGTCCTTGGCGCAGGAGTACGCGGCGTCCAGGGCGGTGCCCGCGGCGAGCGCGGTGACCAGGCCGCGCACGTCGTCCGGCACGTCGTGGTCGTCCGCCGCGCGGGCCGCGTCCCACGCCAGCGCGCTCGCCTGCTCGACTCGGACGAGCATGTCGGCGCAGAGGTGCTTGACGCCCTGGAACTGCCCGATGGGCCGCCCGAACTGCTCGCGCACCTTGGCGTGTTCGGCCGCGGTGTGCAGCGCCCACGCGGCCGTGCCGCACGCGTCGGCGGCCAGCACGGCGGCGGCCAGGTCCCGGACGGTCGCGGAGTCCACGGCGAGCACGCGGTCGGCGGGGACGTGCGCGGCCCGTGCGTCCACTTCGGCGGTGGGCCGGGTGGGGTCGGCGCTGTCATGTGTACGTACGGTCAGCGGGGCAGTGACAGCGGCGGCGGTGGTGGCGTCGATAGCCAGCCACACCGGCCCCGCGGCCGATGCGGCGACCAGGATCAGCAGGTCCGCCTCGCCGCCGGAGAGGACGGGCGGCGACGCCCCGTCGAGCACGTATCCGTCGGGGACGGCGACGGCGGTGAGCGTGCCCGGGGCCAGGGCGACGGCGCCGATGCGGGCACCGCGGGCCAGGTCGGCGGCGAGCGCGGAGGCGCCCGCGCGGCGCAGCACCAGTGAGGCGAGGGAGCTCGCCGCGAACGGTCCGGGGAGCGCGGCCCGCGCCGCCTCCTCCAGGACCACGGCGAGGTCGAGGAGGTCGCCGCCCCCACCGCCGTACTCCTCGGGCAGGTGGACGCCGAGCAGCCCCTGCCCGGCGAGCCCGTCCCAGTGGCCGGGGCGGCCGCCGGGCGGTGGCCCGTCCAGGAGCTTGCGCGTCTCCTCGGGTGGCACGGCGCGCGCGATCCAGCCGCGGACCGCCGACGCCAACTCCCTTTGTTCCCGCGTGATTCCGATCCCCATGCGCATCCTCGCCGGTAGCAGCTGCCGGGACGGCGACAGAGTAGAACACGTTCCAATCTGACGGAAGGTCAGATGAGCATGGGATGGTCGACCCGCCGACGGCCCGCCCCGCGGTCCGGCTGATGACTCGGTTAACAAACGGTCAAGAATTCCCCTCGTACGACATCCGTCGGAATAGTCGCCCCGGGAAACAGGTTCGGCTTACACATACGTTCCCGCTCCCGCCGAGCCCGACCTTCCGCACCGGAGGCCCCAAGCAATGTCGATGTCGATGTCGACGAACCAACCACGTGGCATACGCGGGGTCGTCCCCGTGCTCGCCTTCTCCGGCATCGTCGTCGCGGTGATGCAGACCCTGCTCGTGCCGGTCATCAAGGACCTGCCGGAGCTGCTGAACACCTCGCCGTCGAACGCCACCTGGGTCATGACGTCGACCCTGCTCGCGGGCGCAGTCTCCACGCCGATCATGGGCCGTCTCGGCGACCTCTACGGCAAGCGGAAGATGCTGCTCACCAGCCTCGCGGTGATGGTCGTGGGCTCGCTGGTCTGCGGTTTCACCGACGATCTCATCGTCATGATCGTCGGCCGCGCGCTGCAGGGCTTCGCCATGGGCGCCATCCCGCTCGGCATCGGCCTGATGCGCGACGAGCTGCCCCGCGAGAAGCTCGGCTCCGCGATGGCCCTGATGAGCTCCTCCATCGGCGTCGGCGGCGGCCTCGCCCTGCCGGTCGCCGCGCTGACCGCACAGCACGCCGACTGGCACGCCCTGTTCTTCGGTGCCGCGGGCCTCGGCGTGGCCTCGATCCTGCTGACCCTCGTGTTCGTCCCCGAGAGCCCGGTCCGTGCCCAGGGCACCTTCGACGTGCTCGGCGCGCTCGGCCTCTCCGTCGGACTCGTCCTCTTCCTGCTGCCCATCACCAAGGGCAGCGACTGGGGCTGGAGCGCGCCCCTCACGCTCGGTCTCTTCGGCGCCTCGGCCGCCGTCCTCGTCCTGTGGGGCGTGATGGAGCTGCGCGTCAAGGCCCCACTGGTCGACCTGCGCACCACCGCCCGCCGCTCGGTGCTCTTCACCAACCTCGCCTCGATCATGGTCGGCGTCGCCTTCTACGCCGTCTCGCTCGTCCTGCCCCAGCTGCTGCAGCTGCCGACGGCGACCGGCTACGGCCTCGGCCAGTCGATGGTCGTGGCGGGCCTGTGCGTGATGCCGCTCGGCCTGACGATGATGTTCACCGCCCCCGTCTACGCCCGGCTGTCGGCGAAGTACGGCCCGAAGGTGACCCTGATCCTCGGCATGCTGATCATCGCGATCGGCTACGGCGCCGGGCTCGGCCTGATGAGCGCCGCCTGGCAGACCATCGTCATCTCGGTGCTCCTCGGCGCGGGCATCGGCCTCGCCTACTCCTCGCTGCCCGCACTCATCATCGGCTCGGTCGACCCGTCCGAGACGGGCGCGGCCAACGGCCTCAACACCCTGATGCGCTCCATCGGCACGTCGGTGTCGAGCGCCGTGATCGGCATGGTCCTCGCCAACACCGCGAACCACGTCGGGGGCGTCGCCGTGCCCACCATGCACGGCTTCCGCGTCTCGTTCCTGATCGCCGGCGGCGCGGTCGCCATCGGTCTGCTCTTCGCGCTCATGCTGCCCTCCGCCCGCCGCCCGGCCACCACGCAGCTGCGCGCCAGCAGCGAGGAGGACGCCAACCTGGAGCGCGCCGTCCAGGTGCTCGCGGGCTTCCACGGACAGGTGCGGGGCGCGGACGGGACGCCCGTCCCCCGCGCGAAGGTCACGCTGATCGACCGCAGCGGCCGTCAGGCGGGCGCGGCACTGACGGACGACGGCGGGCGGTACGAGCTGGCCGTGCCCGGCGACGGTTCGTACGTCCTGGCGGTGCGGGCCACCGGCCACGGCCCGCTGGCGTCGGCGGCGGCCCACCCCGGCCAGGACCGCCCCGTCGAGCTGGACCTTTCACTGCCGGGCAGCAGCGACGTACCGGCCTGAGGCAGGCCCTGGCCCGAGCCCGGGGCGCGCGCCGGAACCACCCACCCCCGTCACTCCGGTGACGGGGGTGCCGTGCATCATGGGCGGCCATACACGCGTACGACCCCATCCATACGCTCAAACGCCTGCCCGCACGCGTACGACCTGGAGGAACCCATGGCCGCCGTCGCCGAGCCCGAGCCGGATATTCTCGCCGCCTTCGAGGCCGCCAAGGGCTTCATGCCGCGCGACGAGGGGCTCGCGCTCTACGCGGCCGCGACGGAGGCCGCCGCGCTCGGCCTGCCGCTCCTGGAGGTCGGCACGTACTGCGGCCGCTCCACGATCCTGCTCGCCGACGCGGCCCGGCAGGCCGGGGTGACCGCCATCACCGTCGACCACCACCGCGGCAGCGAGGAGCAGCAGCCCGGCTGGGAGTACCACGACCCGGCGACGGTGGACCCCGAGGTCGGCCGGATGGACACGCTGCCCACCTTCCGCCGCACGCTGCACAAGGCGGGCCTGGAGGACCACGTGATCGCGGTCGTCGGACGCTCGCCGCAGGTGGCGAAGGCGTGGGGCGGCGCGCTCGGCCTGGTCTTCATCGACGGCGGCCACACGGACGAGCACGCCACGGCCGACTACGAGGGCTGGGCGCCGCACGTCGCCGAGGGCGGGCTGCTCGTCATCCACGACGTCTTTCCCGACCCGGTCGACATCATGACCGGGCAGGCGCCGTACCGCGTCTACCTCAGGGCTCTGGAGTCCGGCGCGTTCACGGAGGTCGCGGTGGCGGACTCGCTGCGCGTGCTGCGGCGCACGGCCCCGGGTATCTGACGCCAACAGGAGCGGGGGGCCCGACCTCGCGGATAGGCTCGCCCTCGTGTCGTACGTAGGTCCGGAATTCGATCCCTCCCAGCCGCCCAGGCGCCGCATCGGCCGTCCGCTGACCGTGGCCGCCGCCGCGCTGGTGCCGACCTGTCTGGCGGGCTGGCTCGTCTACCAGGCCACGAGCGGGCCCGACGGGAACGAACCGGCGAGATCGCTGCCCGCCTCGGCGAGCGCGTCCGCCGGACAGGACGCGTCGCCCGGCTCCGCCACGCCCTCCCCATCCGGAAGCAAAGCCTCCGATCAGGGCGAGGAAAAGAACAAGGGCGACAAGGACGGCAAGGGCGGGGACGCCGACGACAACGATTCGGCCACGAAGCCGCCCGGCGGTGTCCCGGCCGCGAGCGGCCCCCTCAAGGGCAAGGTCGTCGTGATCGACCCCGGCCACAACCCCGGCAACTTCCGCCACGCGTCGGAGATCAACCGCCAGGTCGACATCGGCACGAACCGCAAGGAGTGCGACACGACGGGCACGTCCACCAACCACGGCTACACCGAGGCGAAGTTCACCCTGGACGTCTCGCACCGGCTGCGGACGCTGCTCCAAAAGCAGGGCGCCACGGTCAAGTTCACGCAGGACGGCGACCGCCCGTGGGGCCCCTGCGTCGACGAGCGGGCCCAGATCGGCAACAAGGCGCACGCCGACGCGGTGGTCTCCATCCACGCCGACGGCTCGGGCGCGGGCAACCGCGGCTATCACGTGATCATGCCGGGGAAGGTGCGGTCCGGTTCGGCCGACACCTCGGCGATCGTCGCGCCCTCCAAGGAGCTGGGCGAGCGCATCGCCGGAGAGTTCGTGAGCGCGACGGGCAGCGCCCCCTCGAACTACATCGGCGGCGGCACCGGCCTCGACACCCGCACGGACCTCGGCGGCCTCAACCTCTCCACCGTCCCCAAGGTGTTCATCGAGTGCGGGAACATGCGGGACGCCAAGGACGAGGCCCTGCTGACGAGCGGTACGTGGCGCCAGAAGGCGGCGCAGGGGATTTCCGAGGGAATCACGGGGTTCCTGCGGAAGCAGAGGTGAACGTCTTCGCGATGAAGCGTGGACGTCTTTATCCCGAGCAGACACCCCGCGCGTACTGACGATATTGTCCTCCCTACGATGAGGGGCCACCCCCGCGCTTCGCGCACCGCGACACGACCGCGACTACAGCGACAGCGACGCCTCCACTGACGAGACGACTGACGAAGGACCCTGAAGTGAATTTCCGCTCCCTCACTCGAGGCGACGGCGTGGTGATCGGAGCAGCGGTGTTGCTCTTCATCGCTTCGTTCCTCGACACCCTCGACATCGAAGGCGCCCCCAGTGACAAGCTGCCGAACGCCTGGGAAAACGGCAACCTGCTGCTGAGCGTGTACCTGCTCGGCATCATCGGTGCGGCTCTCATCGTCGTCGGCCGCGCGCTGCCGCAGCAGCGCAAGGTCGCGGGCCTCGACCTCGGCCAGCTCGGTGTGGCGTTCGCCATCGCCGCCGCCTGGAGCTCGCTCGGTGCGATCTTCGACACCGACCAGTCCTACGGCTTCTTCTTCGACAGCTCGCTCGGCCGCGGAGACTCCCCGGACGCCGGTGTCGGCCTCATCCTCGGTCTGATCGCCGCCCTGGCGCTCGCCGCCGGTGCGGTCGCCGGGCTGATCGTTCCTGCTCTGAAGGCCCCCCTCATGGGCGGCCCGAAGCCCATGGCCCCGCAGCCCTACGGCGGTCAGCCGCAGGGTGGGTACGGCTACCCGGGCGCCGGTGCCGGTCAGCCGCAGCCGGGTGCGCCCTACGGCGGCCAGCCGGGCCAGCCGCAGGGCCAGTCCTTCGGTGGCCAGCCGCAGGCCGGGCAGACCCCGCCGCCCGCGCAGGCGCAGCCCGCCGGTGACTTCTCGCCGTTCTGGTTCGCCGTGCCGGTGCCGCGTCCGCTGTACGCGGAGGACGGCTCGCCCACGCCGATCGCCGAGCTGGCTCCGGGTACCTGGTACCTGGCCGTCGAGCAGCGCGGTCCCGGCCTGGTGGCCCAGACGCAGGACGGCCGTCGCGGCGTGCTGCAGGACACCACGGGGATCCAGCGCGGCTGATCCCACGCAAGGCAGTACCGCGGCCCCTCGCCCTTCCGGGCGGGGGGCCGTTGTCGTACAGTCACCACCCGGCAGAAAACTGACGCACCGTCAGGAATGGTTCAGGCTGGACGGGGAGGACACATGCGGCTCGGGCTCGCACTCGGATACTGGGGGCGCGGCCCCGATCCCGGACACGTCGCCCTGGCCCAGGAGGCCGAGCGGCTCGGCTACGACTCCGTGTGGACCGCCGAGGCCTGGGGCTCGGACGCCTTCACCCCGCTGACCTGGATCGCCGCGCGAACCTCGCGGATCCGGCTGGGCACGGCCGTCGCGCAGATGGCGGCGCGCTCCCCCGTCACCACCGCCATGCACGCGCTCACCCTGGACCACCTCTCCGGCGGGCGGATGATGCTCGGCCTCGGGCTCTCGGGGCCGCAGGTGGTGGAGGGCTGGTACGGGCAGCCGTTCCCGAGGTCGCCGCTGACCGCGACCCGCGAGTACGTCGAGGTGATCCGGCAGGTCCTGCGGCGCGAGGGACCCGTGGAGCTGGCGGGCCGCTTCCACTCCCATCCGTACGACGGCGAGGACGGCACCGGACTCGGCAGGGCCCTCAAGCCGATCACCCATCCCCTCCGCGCCGACCTGCCGGTCCTGCTCGGCGCGGAGGGTCCGAAGAACATCGCGCAGACGACCCGGATCGCGGACGGCTGGCTGCCGCTGTACTGGTCGCCGCTGCGGACGGACGTGTACGAGGCGTCGCTCGCCGACGTGCCCGAGGGCTTCCTGATCGCCCCGATGGCCCGGGCCAAGGTGTGCGACGACGTCGCCGAGGGCCTGCTCCCCGTGAAGGCCATGCTCGGCTTCTACATCGGCGGGATGGGGCACTCCGCCCGCAACTTCCACGCCGACCTGATGGCGCGCATGGGGTACGAGGCCGAGGCCCGGCACATCCAGGAGCTGTTCCTCGCGGGGCGCAGGGAGGAGGCGGTCCTCGCGGTGCCCGACGCCTTCGCCGACGAGATCTCGCTGGTCGGGCCGCGGGCGCGGATCGCGGAGCGGCTGGAGCTGTGGCGCAAGGGTCCGGTGACGGACCTGCTGGTGCTCGCCCCGGACCCGCACACGCTGCGGGTCCTGGCCGAGCTCAACTCCTAGCCCTTCGTCAGGTCTCCCGCCGACGGCACCTTGTCCTTCACCTCGGCGCCCGCGCTGCTGCCCGCGCCCTTGATGTCCTTGATGATGCCGTCGAAGGAGTTCACCACCGAGTCCGTGCCCTCGCCCTTGCGGAGCTTGGACGGCAGGTCCTTCAGGGCGTCGATGCCGGAGGTCAGCGGGGCGACCGCCTTGGAGAGGGTCGGGTCGCCCTTCGCGTTCTTCGTCGCGGCCTTCAGCCTGTTGTACGTGAACGCGCCCGCGAGACCCGCCTTGATGAGGGCGAACTTCCGGCCGCCCGCGCCCTTCTTGAACTTGCCCGCGCGGTACGGCTTCACGATCCACTGGTACGTCGCCCCGGCGGCGAGGCCCGCGTTGGCGACGAAGCGGGTCTTGGCGAACTTCTGCTTCTCGGCGCTGCTGCTGGTGGACGGCGCCGCCGCGGAGGCGGTGCTCTCACCGCTGCCGCCACAGGCCGTCGCGCCGGCCAGCAGGGTGCCGCAGAGCGTGAGGGAGACCGCGGCGCGGCGGACGGGTACGGGGCTGGGCACGACGGGGGCCTCCAGACGGGAGCTGAGCGGCCCGTGGGAGAGCGCGGACCTCTCCGCAGCCTCGCCCCGGCCGCCACGCCACGCCACCGGGGCTCCCCCGTACGGGTTTCAACGGGGCTCTCCCTGGTATCCGGTCTCCATGTCTCCCACGCGGAACTCCCACGGCAGCACCGCGGCACGGATCATAGTGATCGTCGCCGACGTCATGGCCGCCATCCTCGGCCTGTGGATCCTGATGTACCTGCTGGACGCGAACCGCGCCAACGACCTGGTCCAGTTCATCCACGACGCGGCCCGGTGGCTGGCGGGCTGGTCCCACGACCTGTTCACGTTCGACGAGGACTGGGCCCGGGTCGTCGCGGGCTACGGCCTCGCGGCCGTCGTCTACCTGTTCATCGGCCACGCCGTCGCGGGGCGGCTGCGCCGCTACTGAGGCGGTGCGCAGCGGTTACCGGGGCGGTGCGCAGCAGTCCGGGTCCAGGCCCCGGGGCAGCCGCTCGCCCGAGAAGACCGCGCAGGTCGCCTCGTCCCCGCCCAGCGCGGCCACGGCGAGCAGGAGCGAGCCCGCCGTCCAGGTGGTGAGCTCCTCGGGCCAGATCGCCTTGTCGTCGAAGACATAGCCCGTCCAGTACAGGCCCGACTCCGGGTCGCGCAGGTGCTGGATGGACTGCAGGATGTCCAGGGCGCGGTCGGACTCCCCCAACACCCAGAGGGCGAGGGCGAGTTCGGCGCTCTCGCCGCCGGTGACCCAGGGGTTGGGCACCACGCAGCGCACCCCGAGGCCGGGCACGACGAAGCGCTCCCAGCCCTCCTCTATACGGGACTTGGCGGCCACACCGGTCAGCGCGCCGCCCAGGACCGGGTAGTACCAGTCCATCGAGTAGCGGTCCTTGTCGAGGAAGCGCTCGGGGTGGTGGCGGATCGCGTGCGCGAGGGCGCCCGCGGCCAACTCCCAGTCGGGCTGCGGCTCTTCGCGCTGCTCGGCGATGGCGAGGGCGCAGCGCAGTGCCTGGTGGATGGAGGAGGAGCCGGTCAGGAGCGCGTCGGTCACCGGGGTGCCGTCCGGCTCCCGCTTCCAGCCGATCTGCCCGCCCGGCTGCTGGAGCCCGAGCACGAACTCGACGGCGGCGGCCACGGCGGGCCACATGCGGTCCAGGAACGCCTCGTCGCCGGTCGAGAGGTAGTGGTGCCAGACGCCGACCGCGAGGTAGGCGCAGAAGTTGGTCTCGCGGCCGCGGTCGGTGACGTCGTGCGGATCCCCGTCGGCGTACGCCGCGTACCAGGAGCCGTCTGGGTTCTGGTGGCGCACGAGCCAGTCGTAGGCACGCTCGGCGGCCGCGTGCTCGCCCGCCGCGTCCAGCGCCATGGCGGCCTCGGTGTGGTCCCACGGGTCCAGGTGGTGTCCGCGGAACCACGGGATGGCGCCGTCCTCGCGCTGCACGGCGAGGATGCCGCGCACCGTCGCCACGGCCTGATCGGCCGTCAGGACGCCGGGCAGGACGAGGTGTTCGGTCCGCTCCGGGCTCGTCACTTGGCGGCCGCCGCGGCGTCGACGTCGGTTTCGGCGGTGGTCTTCGGGAGGTGCGGCTTGGTCGCGTACGCCACGAAGCTCTTGCCGACGACGGGGTTGAGCAGCTGCTCGGCGACGCGCGTCGCGAGGGGCTTCTTCATGATGTCCCAGACGAGCAGCTTGTGGTACGCCCGCACGGGCAGCGCCTTGTCGTTGTCGACGCCGAACGCGCACTTGAGCCACCAGTACGGGGCGTGCAGCGCGTGCGCGTGGTGCGTGCCGTACGGCTTGAGGCCGGACTCCCGCATCCGGCCGAGGAGTTCGTCCGCCTTGTAGATGCGGATGTGGCCGCCCTCGACCTCGTGGTAGGCGTCCGAGAGGGCCCAGCAGACCTTCTCCGGGCCGTACCGCGGGACCGTGACCGCTATGCGGCCGCCCGGCTTGAGGACGCGCACCATCTCGGCGAGGACGCCCTTGTCGTCGGGGATGTGCTCCATGACCTCGGAGATGATCACGACGTCGAACGACTCGTCGGGGAAGGGGAGGTTGAGCGCGTCGCCCTCCATCGCGGTGGCCGTGGCGCCCGCCGGTGCCTCACCGGCCTCCTTCATCGCGGCGAACCACTTGGCGACCTCGCGGATCTCCTCGGCGTTCTGGTCGAGGGCCACCACCTGCGCGCCGCGCCGGTAGCACTCGAAGGCGTGCCGGCCCGCGCCGCAGCCCAGGTCGAGGACGCGGTCGCCCGCGGCGAGCGGGAAGCGGGTGAAGTCGACGGTCAGCATCAGCGATGGCTCCCGGAGTGCGTCGAGTACGTCGTGGTGGCCGCGGCGCGGCCGGGGTGCGTGGCCGCGGAGCGGTCCATGGCCTCGCGGTAGCGGTCGGCCGTGCCCTTGGCGGCCTGGGCCCAGGTGAACTTGGCGAGGACGCGTGCGCGCCCCGCGGCGCCGAGCCTGGCCCGCAGCTCGCCGTCGCCGAGCAGCCGGTTCAGGCCGTGCGCCAGCGCCCCGGCATCGCCCGGCGGCACGGCGAGGCAGGTCTCCCCGTCGGGGCCCGCGACCTCCGGGATCGCGCCGCCGGTGGTCGCGAGGAGCGGGGTGCCGGTGGCCATCGCCTCCGCCGCGGGGAGCGAGAACCCCTCGTACAGCGAGGGGACGCAGGCGACCTGCGCCGAGCGGACGAGGTCGACGAGTTCGGCGTCGGTGATGCCCTTGACGAATTCGACAGCGCCTTCGAGGCCGTGGCGCTCGATGGCCTGGGCGACGGGGCCGTCCTCGGCGCGCTTGCCGACGACGACGAGGTGGGCGCCGGGGTGGTCGGCACGGACCTTGGCGAGCGCCTCGACGAGGTGGATCAGCCCCTTGAGGGGCACGTCGGCGCTGGAGGTGGTCACGATGCGGCCGGGCACTTCGGGGACGGCCGGGTCCGGCGAGAAGAGACCGGTGTCGGCGCCGATGTGGACGACCTTGATGCGGTCCGCGCGGACGCCGAGGTGGTCGACGATCTCCTGCCGGGACGTACCGGAGACGGTGAGGACCGAGGGGAGGCGGCGCGCGACGCGCTTCTGCATGCGGGTGAACGCGTACCAGCGGCGGACGGAGGCGCGGCGCTTCCAGTCCGGCGCGGCGTCCAGCTCCAGTTGCCGGTCGACGGTGATGGGGTGGTGGATCGTGGTGACGAGGGGCGCGCCGAGGTCGCCGAGCAGGCCGTACCCGAGGGTCTGGTTGTCGTGCACGACGTCGAACTCGCCCTGCCGGGCGCGCAGATGCCGCCGGGCCCGCAGGCTGAAGGTGACGGGCTCGGGGAAGCCGCCGGTCCACATCGTCGCCACTTCGAGGGCGTCGACCCAGTCGCGGTACTCGTCGCGCCGGGGCGTGCGGAAGGGGTCGGGCGAGCGGTAGAGGTCCAGGCTCGGCAGCTCGGTGAGCTTGAGGCCGTCGAGGCCCTCGTCGAGGACGGGGTAGGGCTGCGCGCCGATCACTTCGACGCTGTGGCCGAGCCGGGCGAGTTCGCGCGAGAGGTGGCGTACGTAGACACCCTGTCCCCCGCAGAACGGGTTCCCTTTGTACGTGAGGAGGGCGATGCGCAGCGGGCGCTCGCCGTCGCCGCCGGAGCCCTTTCGGGGGCCCGCTTCCATGGCCTCAGCGGTCACTCTCGGCCCCCTTCTCCCTGCAGTTCTCCGCGAGGTTACGCCGGGACGGTAATCTAGAACAAGTTTCAGACTTGATCGCTGAATGATCGCTGAACGAGCTTTGAATCTACCGGCAGGTAGGCGAGGTGTAAGGCCCGGATCAGGTGATTCGCGCCACGACGGGCTCCCTGCCATGCTGTGCGATCTCGCGAGGCGTATTCGGAGGGGCATCGACATGACAGCGGAAGTCAGGACGGCGAACCCCGCGGCGCCGCCCCTCACCGAGCGCCAGGAGGCGCGCCGCCGCCGCATCCTGCACGCCAGCGCGCAGCTGGCCAGCCGGGGCGGCTTCGACGCCGTACAGATGCGCGAGGTCGCCGAGGCCGCGGGGGTCGCCCTCGGCACGCTCTACCGCTACTTCCCCTCCAAGGTCCATCTGCTGGTCGCCACCATGCAGGACCAGCTGCAGCACATGCACACGACGATCCGCAAGCGCCCGCCGGCCGGTGAGACGCCCGCCGAGCGGGTCGCCGAGACCCTGATGAGGGCCTTCCGCGCGCTGCAGCGCGAGCCGCACCTGGCGGACGCGATGGTGCGGGCGCTGACCTTCGCGGACCGCTCGGTGAGCCCCGAGGTCGACACGGTGTCCCGGCTGACGACGGCGATCATCCTGGACGCGATGGGACTTGCGGAGACGCCGACCGCGCAGCAGCTGTCCGCGGTGCGGGTCATCGAGCACACCTGGCACTCGGCGCTGATCACCTGGCTGTCGGGGCGCGCCTCCATCGCCCAGGTGAAGATCGACATCGAGACGGTGTGCCGCCTCATCGACCTCACCGCGGAGCCGCACGCATAGCCTGCCGACGGCGTTCTGCCCATAAGTCGTCCGTCACCCGTCCGACGCACAGGGGGCGCACAGTCGTACGGCAAATGCGCCCCTGCCCTCCCCCTTGGCCAGTTCTCAGTGTCACGACCGGGGTACTCACCGCTATGAATGGTCTGCGTGCTTGAACGGAGCAACCGGGGCGGGAAGCTGGAGGGGCAGAGCGTGATCCGGGTTCTACTCGTGCACGACGCCTGTCTGTTGAGAATGGCTCTGGCGGAGCAACTCGCCCGCGAGCCGGATCTGGAGGTGTTCCACGCGCCGTGGTCTCACGCACGCGGGCGGCAACGGAGCGTACGACCGGACTTGTGTGTGGTGGACCTCGATGACGAGGCGACCTACGCACTGGCGCCGCTCGGCGAACTGACCGGGCCGTCGGCGCTGGGCAGGGGTTGCCGGGTGCTGGTGCTCGCCACCGCCAACCGGCCGGGACAGTTACGAAGGGCGGCGGAGGCGGACGCACTCGGTTATGTGAACAAGGCGAGTCCGCTGGAACGGCTGCTCGCGGGGATCAGGCAGGTGGCGGCGGGCCGGCGGTTCGTCGACGAATCGCTGGGGTTCGGCTTTCTCAAGGCCGCGCAGATGCCGCTCACCCGGCGCGAGTTGAGCGTGCTCTCACTCGCCGCCGGCGGCGCGTCGGTCGCCGAGATCGCGAACAGCCTCCATCTGTCCAACGGCACGGTGCGCAACTACATGGCCGCGATCACCCGGAAGACCGGGGCGCGGAACAGGATCGACGCGATAAGGATCTCGCAGGGCGAGGGATGGGTGTGAACCCCATTCCCCCGCGCCGTTGAGGTCCCGGTAGAGGGGAGAACGCTCCAGCAGCTCGTCGTGCCGGCCGCACAGGGCGTTCGCCCCGTCCATCACCAGGATGCGGTCGGCCCGGCGGGCCGAGCTGATGCGGTGCGCGATCACCACCAGAGTGCCGCCCGGGCGGGCGGCGAAGGCCCGCTCGGCGCGGGACTCCGCGACCGGGTCGAGGTGGCAGGTCGCCTCGTCGAGGATCGCGAGCGGGGCGCACGAGAGATAGGCGCGGGTCAGCGCGATCAACTGCCGTTCCCCGGCCGACAGTTCGTCGGGCGCCAGCTCCGCGTCCGGTCCGCCGAGCCGCTCGACGAGCGGGGCCAGACCGACGACGTCGGCGGCGGCGAGCATCTCCCGCTCGGGGACGGGGTCCTCCCGCAGATGGCTCAGGTTGTCGCGGAGCGTCCCGGTGAAGACGTACGCCTCCTGAGGGATCAGCACGCGCCGCCCCACGGCACCCTCGCCCCGCACGGGAAGTCCGTAGACACGCACGTCTCCCTCGTCCGGTTCGAGCAGTCCCGCGACGATTCCGGCCATCGTGGACTTGCCGATACCGCTCGGTCCGACGACGGCGAGGTGCTCGCCCCGGGCGAGGGTGAGGTCCAGGTCATTCAGGACGGGCTCGGCGTGGGGACCGTAGGCGAAGGTGAGCGAGGTGAGACGGAGGGCGGGGGCGGGCGCGTCACCCTGGGAGACCTCAGAGGCCAAAGAGACCTCATGTGCCACAGAGGCCGCAGAGATCTCCGAGCCCCCGGAGCCCTCGGCCGTCTCCGGCGGGTCCCACGTGAGGCGCCGCAGGACGATCGCCAGGCGGGAGCCGCTCGTGCCCAGGCCGTGGACCAGGTTGTGAAGGGCGGGGAGCAGCGCCTGGGTGACGTAGGCCAGAGCGCCCACCAGGGCACCCGGCGTCACTCCGTTGTCCAGGAGCCAGGGGCCCGTGGCGAGGAGCAGGACCAGCGGGAGCTGGCCGCCGGTCGCCAGGGCCACCGTGCGCAGGATGCCCCAGCGGGCGAGCGCGCCCGCCGCCGCGTACTCCGCGGCGACACCCCGGTCCAGGTCCTCGGCCACGCCCTGCTCCGCTCCTGCCGCCGCGACGTCCCGCAACCCCGGGCACACGACGCCCAGTTGACCGGCCAGCTCCTCGTCCGCGACCAGGAACTCCTCCTGCCTGCGGGCCAGCGGCCGCAGCGTCGCCACGAACAGGACGATCCCGGCGAGCAGCGGCGGCGCGACCACCAGGAGCAGGAGCGGGTCCAGCGAGAACAGTCCGATCAGCGCGCCCGCCGCCGTGAAGACGAAGGAGCGGGACACCATCACCAGACCCGCGAAGGTGTCCCTCGCGATCTCCACCTGCTGGGTGAGCCGGGACACGGCGGCGCCGTCCGCCTCGCGCAGGCCGCGCCCGACGACCTGCCGCACCAGCGAGTCCCGCATCGGCTCCACCAGGTCGGCGACCGCGCGGTAGACCTGCCCCGTGCCGTACGCGGCGATCACCACGCCGAGTGCGGCCGCGCCCAGCCAGCCGAGGCCGACCGCCTCGTCCCCGTCGAGGAACCCGTCGTCCAGGGCGTGCGCGAGGGCGTACCCGGTGAGGAACGTCTGCCCGGTCTCCAGCACCGACCAGAGCACGAGCCGCAGCACCACGGGCCACCGGCGCCGCAGGAAGCGGACGCCCCTGCGGTACGGGCCGGGCTTGGCGGAAGGCCGCGCGCCGGAAGGCTTCACGCGCCGAACACCTCCCGGTACTCCGGCCGCTCCCACAGCTCCGCATGCGTGCCCACCGCCCGGATCCGGCCTTCGTGCAGCCAGGCCACCGCGTCCGCGCGGGCCGCCGTCGCCGCACGGTGGGCGATGATCAGCCGACTGCGGTGCGGGGTGTGGCGGAGCAGGGCCTCGGCGATGTGGTGCTCCGTCACCGTGTCCAGGCTCGACATGGCGTCGTCGAGGATCAGGAGCCGTCCGCCGCGTGCGAACGCCCGTGCCAGGCCGAGGCGTTGGGCCTCGCCTCCGGAGAGGGGGGCTTCGGCGCAGCGGGTGGCGTAGCCGTCGGGGAGGCGGGTGATGAAGGTGTCGGCGCGGGCGGCGCGGGCCGCGTCACGGACGCGTTCCGGTGTGGGGCGCGGGGCGCCGAAGCCGATCGTGCCCTCCAGGGTCCGGCCGAGCAGCGCGGGCCGTTCGAAGGCGTAGCCGACCTCGCGGCGCAGTTCCTCGCGGCTGAGCGAGTCCAGTGGGACGCCGTCGAGGCGTACGACTCCTTCGTCGGGGTCGGCGAGCCGTCCGGCGAGGGAGGCGAGCAGGGACTTGCCCGCGCCGGACCGGCCGACCACGGCGACCGTGCCGCCCGCGGGCACCGTCAGGTCGACGCCGTCGAGCACGGTGCGTCCGCCGCGGCTCACCCTGACCCCACGCAGCTCCAGCAGGCCGCCCGTGGGCGGGAGCCCGGCCGTGCCGTGTTCGGTCCCGGGCTCCGCGAGCACCTCGCCGAGGCGCCGTGCCGCGGCCCTCGCCCGCACCAGGCCGCCGAGCTGTCCGACGAGCATGCCGACGCCGGTGGCGAGTACCGCGTACCGGGACGCGGCCAGCAGGTCGCCGACGCTGATGCGCTCCTGGAGCACCAGGTGGCCCGCCACCGCGGCGACCGCGATCTGCAGCAGCGGCGCGACGGCGACGGCCTGCGCCTGGGAGCGGCCCTGGACCCGCCACATCCGGTGTCCCTGGCGGGCGAGTTCGGGCAGCGTCCGCAGGACCCGCGCCGCCTCCTTGTCCTCGGTGTGCGCCGCCGCGATGGTCCGCGCCCCGCCGATCGCCTCGCCGAGGCGGCCCGCGATGTCCCCCTGTACGTGCTGGTAGCGGGCCACGCAGTCGGAGGAGACGCGGACGAACGCCCGCAGCAGCAGGAAGAGGACGGGGGCTCCCACGACGAAGACCACGGCGAGCCAGCCGTCGATGAGGGCGAGGGCGATCACGGCGCCGACGGGTGTGACCAGGGCGGCGAGGAGCGCGGCGGAGGTGGCGGGCGCGATGCCCGCGTGTGCCGCGTTGTCGATGAGGCGCGCGACCAGGTCGCCGGGGGCGAAGCGTGCGGTGGTGCGGGGTCCGACGGCGAGTACGTGGCGTACGACGCGGCCGCGCAGCCAGGCCGTGGTGCGGGCGTTGGTGGTGCCGGTGAGGACGCCGTCGACGGCGTCGAGGAGGGCGCTCGCGCCGATCAGTGCGGCGCAGGCGAGGATCCAGCGGGTCGCGTCGGTGTCGCCGCGGCCGGTCAGCTGACCGGTGAGGACGGCGTCCAGGGCGTGGCCGATCGCGAACGGCAGGAGCAGGGTGGCGCCCGATGCCGCGACGGCACAGAGGGCGAGGACCGCACAGCGGGCGGCGCTGTACCGGGTCGCCGCGCCCAGCAGGCGGGTGCCGGCCGCGGATGGCCGCGGGTGCTGCGGACGAGTGGTCGTCGTCGCCATGCGCTCCGGATCTCCGTCGCTCGGTGTGTGGGCCCGGGCGGACCCTCTTCGGGGTGCCGCCCGGGCCTGCGAAGCCGTGCCGCTCAGCTGCGGTCAGGCATCAGAGACACAGAACGACGCTCGCGTCGCTCCAGCAGAGGAGCAGGCTGGCCAGGCTGCCGCCGCCACCGTGGCCGCCACCCGTCATCTCGTCGGATTCCATGCTCTGCAGGTCGAGGAGTGCCATGAAACTTCCCTCTCTCTTGGGGGAGTTGACTTGCCTTTATGGGGTTGTGTCACGACCCCGCCGTGAGGCGGGACCGGCTCTGGGGCCGCCGCAGGGGCGGCAGGAAGGGGACGTGCGCTCCGCCGTCGCCGAGCGCTCCGGCGATTGCGAGGAGGCAGCCCGCCGTCCCGGTGTGGAGATCCATGGACAGGCGCAGCATCTGGTGCCCTGGGAAGGCGAGCTGGCCCGCGTGCGACATGGCGAACCAGCCGAGTTCCTCGATCTGCTCCGCGATGTCCTCGGGCGTGATGCCCGGGGCGGTGCTGCGGTTCATGTGGGCCAGCAGGCCGGCCCGGCCCTGGAACAGGCTCGGCTGCACGCAGAAGCGGGAGCGCGCGGCGGCCAGGATGCCGGGGCGTGCCGCCTCGAAGTCGGCGTCGTCGCGGTGTTCGAGGTAGTCGTCGAGGACCATGCCGATGCCGACGCTGCCCTCGCCGAGGTAGGGCATGGTGCGCCAGCCCTCGTTGACCGCGAGGCTGCCGTCGCGTTCCTGGGTGACGCACTGGGCGAGGTCCGTGCGCAGGGCGCGGGCCGCCAGGTCGAGGAGCGCGGGGTCGCCGGTCCGCTCGTGGAGGCGCAGGAAGAACAGGGCGGGTCCGGTGGCACCGCGCAGCAGTCCTGCCCGGCGCCGGCCGACCTTGGGGGCGCGTTCCGTGTCCTCGGCGGTGAGGCGTTCGGCGAGGAGTTCGGCCGCCCGCTCCGCGTGGCGGGCGAGGTCGCTCTCGCCCGTGCTCCGTGCGAGGGCGTCGAGGGCGAGGCCCAGTCCGGCGAGGCCGCCGTACAGGTCGGAGGGGAGCCGCTCCCAGTTCTCGGCCAGGACGAGGCCGATGAGGTCGAGGGCGCGGGTGCGGTGGCCGAGCCGGTCCAGTACGTGGGCGATCCCCGCGAGTCCGTCGTGCAGGCCCAGTGGGGTGCCGAGCGGGGTCGGTGCGGTGTGCGCGAGGAGCCAGCGCTCGCCCTCCTCGTAGCGTTCGGCGCCGCTCTCGGCGAGTGCGAGCAGCACACCGGCCGCGCCGTGCGCGATGCCGAGTCCGCCGCCGTCGGAGAACTGCGCGATGTCGCCGGGGAAGAGCCGGTCGTCGCGCTCGGGGGTGGCCGAGGCGAGGATGGCCTTGACCATCGAGTCGCGGCTGTAGGGCCAGTCGGCGGGGTCGACCAGGGGTGCGGTCGCCCCTGCCGTGCGCCGGGTGGCGCCGGTCCGGTCCCCCTTCGGGACTCCCTCTCCGAGGGCCTCCGTCTCTCCCGCGCGGACCGGCGCCGGCTTGTTCCCCCCGGCCCGGCCTCGCGGGCCGTGTTCGATCTCCGCCACCGCTTCGGCCAGGAACTCCTCCGGTACGTCGGGGAATTCGGCGGCGATCACCTGGGCGAAGTGTGCGGCCTTGGCCCGGTCGATGGAGAGCAGCGAGGTGATCGGCAGGAAGAGGGCGAGGCGCAGGCAGGCGAGGGCGTACCGGTCGATGTCGGTGCCGGTGCGGTCGGGCGGTGCGAGGAAGCCGGGGTGCGCGACGACCTGGCGGCCCCGGTCGCCCACGGCCGTCGCCGCCTCGAAGTCGAGGAGGGAGACGGACCGTTCGTCGGGCGCGACCATGATGTTGAAGAGGTGCAGGTCGTTGAAGACGACGCCCCGCTCGTGCACGGCGGTGACGGCTTCCTCGACGGCGCGGTGCATGCGCAGCGCCCAGGCCGTGTACTCGGAGATGGCCGCGGCGTCGGGTTCGCTGGTGCAGAGCGGGTGCCGGTGGGCGAAGAACGAGTTGAGGGTGGAGCCTTCGAGGAAGTCCATGACGAGGAAGCGGTGGCCGTCGAGGAGGAACCAGTCGCGCACCTCGGGGGCCACGCCGAGTCCGGAGAGCTTCTCCAGGGCGTCCTTCTCGCGTTCGAGCCGGGCCACGGCGTCGGCGCCGTCGGAGGCGAGGCCCGCGTGCGGGCGGCCTTCCTTGAGGACGACCTTGCGGCCGTCGCGGGTGTCGGTACCCGCGTAGACACCGCCGCCGTTGGAGAAGTGCAGGGCCTTCTCGATGCGGTACGGCAGGTCGGAGACGGTGGTCTTGTTGCGGGCCGCGAGCGCCGGTTCCAGGAAGGGCGGCAGCGTCACCCACTCGGGCACCTTGAAGGCGGGATCGCGCGGGTCGGGCACGAGCTGCCCGTCGGCGTCCTCGATGGCGGGGACCATGGTGCCCTTGCCGTTGTCGCACATGCGCCGGGTGAAGGCGCCGTACCTGACGTACAGCGGGCCCTGCCGCCAGCGCAGGTCGGTGAGGATGTACGGGCCCTCGGTGCCCTCCAGCAGATCCCCGAGGTCGTGCAGGACCTCCTGCAGTTGTGCCTCGTCCGCGGGGTAGACGGTGACGGCCTTGCCGCTGTGGTCGCGGCCCGCGTACTTGCTGTTGCGCAGGTGCAGGAGGTGTCTGGCCGGTACGAACTTGAAGGGGATGCGGCGGGGCACGCAGTGGTCCCAGACGATCGACGCGACGCGGTCCGCGTTCTGCAGGGTCGCGGAGACGTGGATCTTCCAGCCCTGCTGCGGTGCGGGCAGCGCGGTCCCGTCGTCGCCCACGGGGACGAGGGAGAGCCAGTCGCCGACGCGCCCGGAGCGCCAGCCGGCGGGGACGGGGCGGCCCGCCACCGGGAACTCGGGAGCGCTCGAGGCGCCCTTGGACGACAGCCGGTCCGGGGTCTCGTAGAAGTGCCTGTCGGCCAGACAGTAGACCTCGTACCGCTTGTCCATGGTGTCCCCTCTCCGCTCGGCGTGGCAGAGAGATTTCCAGGGCGCAAAGGGGCGGAACAGTCACGTGTGTCATCAGAACGCCGTGCGAAACGCATGGGTAAAGTCCCGTTCGCTCATGTTCGAGAGCGGAGAACACTCACGGACGGGACAGCACGCGACGTCCTTGGGTCTGTCCGGCGGATCAGGGCGCGGGAGTGTGGCGTCCAGCCCTGTGGTGCCGGTGAGCGGGGTCTGGTGCGTGCGGCTGCGAGGCGGAGGAGGGCGGCAACGCGGCAGACGGGCGTGCCAGGGCCCGCGACCCACGACCCACGCCATGATCCGCCGGACAGGCCCTAGTCCTCCGGCGGAAACACGACCTCCCCGCCTTCCGCCAGCGTGATCGTGATCGCCTCGACCGGGCAGCCCTCCGCCGCCTCCAGGACCTTTTCGCCTGCGTCGGTCTCGGGCGCGGTGGGGTGCGACTGGCGGGCGGTGTCCAGCTCGAAGCGGCCGGGCGCGGTGAGCACGCACATCCCGGAGCCGATGCAGACGGACCGGTCGACCTCGACGTGCCAGCGGTCGCCCATCAGGCACCGGTCCCTTCGCCCGCCACGCCGCCGGGTGAGACGTACGTCGCCGGGAGGTGGATCATCTTGTGCTCGAAGTACTCGCCGTATCCCTCGGGGCCGAACTCGCGCCCGAGGCCGGAGTTCTTGTAGCCGCCGAAGGGGCCGAGCATGTCGAGGCTGAAGGTGTTCACGGAGTACGTTCCCGTGCGCACCCGGCGCGCGATGTCGATGCCGCGCTCGGTGTCGGCGGTCCAGACGCTGCCGCTGAGCCCGTAGTCGGAGTCGTTGGCGATCCGTACCGCCTCGTCCTCGTCGCCGTAGGGCAGCAGGCAGATGACGGGGCCGAAGATCTCCTCGCGGGCGATGCGCATCGAGTTGTCGACGCCGCCGAACAGCGTCGGCTCCACGTACCAGCCCTGGTCGAGGCCGGGCGGACGGCCGCCGCCCGCGAGGATCTTGGCGCCCTCCTCCTGGCCGATGCGGATGTAGTCGAGGGAGCGCTGCTGCTGCCGCTGGGCGACCAGCGGGCCGAGTTCGGTGGCGGGGTCGAGGGGGTCGCCGACCTTGAGGGCACCGGCCGCGGCGGAGAAGGCCTCGGCGAACTCGTCGTAGCGGGTGCGCGGCACGAGGATGCGGGTCTGGGCCACGCACGCCTGGCCGTTGATCATCCAGGCGAACGGGGTGATGCCCGCGACGGCGGTGGCCGCGTCGGCGTCCGGCAGGACGACCGCGGCCGACTTGCCGCCCAGCTCCAGCGTCACACGGGTGAGGTTGCGGGCGGCGACCTCCATGACGCGTTTGCCCGCGGCGACGGACCCGGTGAAGGACACCTTGTCGACGTCGGGGTGCCCGACGAGGTACTCGCTCACCTCGCGGTCCGCGCAGACGATGGAGAGCACCCCCTCGGGCAGGCCCGCCTCGGCCGCGAGCTCGGCGAGTATGTACGCGTCGAGAGGCGCCTCCGGGGAGGTCTTGAGGATCACCGGGCACCCGGCGAGCAGGGCGGGCGCCAGCTTGGCGGCGGCGGTGAACTGCGGGACGTTCCAGGGCACGACGGCCGCGACGACGCCCACCGGTTCGCGCCGGACGAGCAGCTTGCCGAGGACGCCGTCGCGCTCCTCCTCGTACCGGAAGTCGCGGGCGACGGTGATCGCGGCGTCCCACACCATCATCGCGGCGAGGGCCTGCACCATCACGCTGGAGGTGTAGGGGGTGCCGTTCTCGGTGCTGATGACGCGGGCGATCTCCTCGTGGCGCACCGCGAACCCGTCCTTGATCTTCGCGATGACCTCGATGCGCTCGTCCAGGGTCATGCGCGGCCAGGGACCGTGCTCGAAGGCCTTGCGGGCGGCGGCGACGGCGCGGTCCACGTCGGCGGGGGCGGCGTGCGGCACCCGGGCGAAGACCTCTCCGGTGTGCGGGGAGACGACGTCGATGACGTCCTTTCCGAGCGGGTCGACCAACTCCCCGCCGATGAACAGCTGTCCGTGTTCCACGAGCTCGGTCATGGCTGACTGCCTCCTGCGGAGCGTTTCCTGACACGGTTTCAGAACTGATACCAGTTCTAGTTCGTGGAGTCCACGGACGGAAGGGGCAACGCAGCCTCCAGACAGTCGACTTGGGCGACTATTGGAACTAGTTCTAGTTATAGTGATGGCACCCGGCGAACAGAGACGAGGCCCCATGACCCCGCAGGTGACGGACCCGCCGGTGATCGAGCACGGCGGCGGCGTCCGGAGCATCAAGGTCCCGATCCCCGACAACCCCCTCGGCTTCACCCTCGTCCACCTCCTGGACACCGACGCCGGACCGGTCCTCGTCGACACCGGCTGGGACGACCCGACGTCCTGGGACACCCTCGTCGCCGGACTCGCCGCGTGCGGCGTCGCGGTCGCCGACGTGCACGGCGTCGTCATCACGCACCACCACCCCGACCACCACGGCCTCTCCGCCAAGGTCCGGGACGCCTCCGGGGCGTGGCTCGCCATGCACGACGCCGACGCGTCCGTGGTCCGCCGCACCCGTTCGAACCCGCCGGACCGCTGGTACGCGTACCTGGTGGACAAGCTCACGGCCGCCGGAGCCCCCGCCGAGCACCTCGCCCCGCTGATCCGGGCCCGCGAAGAGGGCCGCCCCCGCAAGCTCCCCGGCCTCGCCCCCGCCCTCCCCGACCGCGGCATCACCCCCG
>NZ_LIPN01000156.1 GCF_001418325.1 Streptomyces atriruber
GTCCGGCGCCGCGGCGGTGTCCGGCGCCGCGGTGGTGTCCGGCGCCGCGGTGGTGTCCGGCGCCGCGGCGGTGTCCGGCGCCGCGGGGGCGACCGGCGCCGCGGTGGTGTCCGGCGATCCGGCGGCGTCCGGCCGCTCGGGAAGCTCGCCGCCCGCCGAGTCCGTGCCCGCCAGGTCCGTCGGGAGATGCGTCGGCACCGGGATGTCGGAGCTGTCGACCTCTGGTGCGACCGGCCACTCGTCGGACTCCCCGTCCACGGCGGCGGCCCTCACGGACCCGGCGGACCCGTTGGGGGAAGCGTCCGGCCGTGGCGGCACCGCCGACAGGTCGAACCCGCACGCACCGCAATACAGGTCACCCGACTCCAGCGGCTCCTCACAGCTGGGGCAGGCAGACAGCTGGGGCATCTGCGACATACTCACACCCACGTCCGGGGGCGGAAACGGTTGGCCCGTTCCACCAGTTCGATCCTCTCCTCGCCACCCTGAGCGAGCCGGGCAAGTGTCCGGTACGAACGCTCCAGACCGAACCGGAGGCCGCGCTCGTCCAGGTCGCTGCCGAGCAGTACGGTCCGCGTCCCGGAGGTGGCCGGTGGCGCGGAAACGTGACCAGAGTGCCTACCGGAGAGTACCCAGTCGAGCGCCGTCCCCAGAACCTCGGTCGACAGGCGCTCCCTGCGCACCGCGTCAAGACCGAAGCCCGCAAGTGCCTCGATCTGCCCCGCGGCGGCCGTCAGCTCGTCCAGGAAGGCGACGCCCGAAGGGACCGCCGTGTCCGATGTCATACGGTGACGCAACCGCGCCCGCACCGCGGCGACCCGGGCCGCGGTGTAGTGGATGGAGGCCTCCGGCACCGACTCCAGGGTCCGCACGGCGCCCGCCCGGTCACCGGCCGCGAGCTGCACCCGGGCCAGGCCGAACGCGGCGCTCACATAACTCGGGTCGGTCGCCCACACCAGGCGGTAGTACTCGGCGGCGTTGTCCAGCTGGCCGAGGACCTCCGCGATGACGCCGAGCGCCAGCTTCGGCGCGGGCTCGCCGGGGAACGCGTCGTAGACCGCGTCGAAGGAGAGCGCCGAGTTCTCGAAGTCGCCGGTCGCCAGGGCCGCGACGCCCCGGTACCAGACCACCCGCCAGTCGTCCGGGTGCTGTTGTTCCAGATCGGCCAGCGCCTGGGCGGCGGGCGTCAGCTCCCCCATGGCGAGCCGGGCGCGCAGCCCGTGCAGCTGCAGCTCCAGGGAGTCGGCGGGCGCCGTGCCGAGCGCGGTGATCAGCTCGGCGGGCGCGGCCGCGATGAGACCCGCGAGGAACCCGGCGTTCGGGTCGTTCGGGTCGACCAGGGGCACGGGCAGCGCGAGGGCGGTCGCGGCGGAGTCGATCGCCCGGACGATCCCCGAGGTGCCCGGGCTCTCCGGCAGGGCGGCCCTGCCGTTCTCCCGGGCGGCCGGCTCGACGCGGGCCCCCAGCCGGGACACCTCCCCGGTCGACTCCGCGAACAGCTCGGTGTCCGGCACCTTCACCTCGGGCCCGAACAGCGTGGAGAGCGCGGGCCGGGGCTGTCCCGTCTGCAGCGCCACGACCTCCCGCAGGACACCGGTCAGCTGCTCGGCCATCTCCTGCGCGGAGGCGAACCGGCGGGCCGGGTCCGGGTCCGTGGCGCGGACCAGGAGGCGGTAGAACGACTCGTACGTCCGGAAGACCTCGATGTTGTCGGGGTCGGGCAGGGAGTCCACGAACACGTTCGTGTAGCCCTGGAAGTCGAAGGTCAGGACCGCGAGCGTGCGGGCGACGGTGTAGAGGTCGGAGGCGACCGAGGGGCCCGCCTCGGCGACCTCGGGGGCCTGATAGCCGACCGTGCCGTAGATCGCGGACTCGTCGTCGTCCATCCTGCGGACCGCGCCCATGTCGATGAGCTTGAGCTGGCCCTCGGTCTGGATGGCGTTGTCGACCTTGAAGTCGCAGTACAGGAGCTTGCGGCTGTGCAGGTGACCGAGGGCGTCCAGCGCCTCGATGCCGTACGCACACGCCTGCTCGACCGGCAGCGGATCGCGCCTGCCCTCCGCGGTGCGGCGGCCGTTGGCGATCTCCTTGAGGGATTTGCCGCCGACGTACTCCATGACGATGTAGCCGTCCATGGAGCCGGTGCGCTGGTCGAGGTGCTCGACGAAGTTGTAGATGCGGACGATGTTGGAGTGCTCGATCTCGGCGAGGAAGCGCCGCTCGGAGATCGCCGCGGCCATCGCGTCCTGGTCGCCCGTGTCGAGCAGGCCCTTGAGGACCACCCACCGGTCGGACACCGCACGGTCGATGGCCAGATAGACCCAGCCGAGGCCGCCGTGCGCCAGGCAGCCCACGACCTCGTACTGCCCGTGCACGATGTCGCCGCGGCCCAGCTTCGGCACGAAGGAGTAGGGGTGTCCGCACTTGGTGCAGAACCCCTCGGTGCGGCCCGGGCGTTCGCCGCGCGCGCGGCCCACCGGCGCCCCGCAGTCGGAGCGCGAGCAGAACCGCTTCCGCTCGGGCACCTCGGGGTTCTCCTGCACCGCCTCGCGCGGATCGGGGCGCGGCACGTCCGGCACGGTGACCAGGCCGACGCCGAGCCGCCCGCGGGCCGAGGAGCCGGTCGCCGAGCCCGAGCTGCGCACCGACACCGACCGGGACGTCGAACTGCCGGACAGGGAGCGGGAGAGCCGCCCCGACACCGATTTGCGCGAGGACTGCGAACGCGACGAGCGCGAGGACCTCGACGACTGCGACGACGAGCGGGCGCTGGAGCTGCTGGAGCCCCGCGAGCTCCGGCCGCCGGCCGTGAGCCCGGTCGGGGCCGAGCCGACCATGCCGTTCGGCGCGACGACGGGGGCGAGCCCGCACGTGTCGCAGTACAGCTCACCGCCGCCGAAGTCGTCGTAGCTACCGGTGCACTTGGGCCGCTGACATTCACGCCGGCTCATGATTCCCCCGTCCGGTCGGTGGGCCCGCCCTGCTGCGGAACCCTCGGCACGAGCACTTCGGCGGCGGCCTGCTGATAGCGGATGACCGCCTGCTCGGCCACCCGGAGGTCGCAGGGCGCGCTCCACAGCATCCGGCGCGCCGCGTCGTACCGCTCGATCAGGAGCGGGTCCTCGGCGTGGCCGTGCCGGGCCACCTTCGCCTTGTACGCGTCCAGGCGGCCGCGCAGCTCGGCGCGGACCGCGAGCGGCGCGGTGACGGCGGTCAACGACTCGCGGGCGCGCAGCAGTTCGTCCTCCGCCTTCTGCTCCAGGGATTCCAGGAGCGGGGAGAGGCGGTGCCACTGGGCGTGCCTGCGGTACTCCGAGGCCATCGCCAGCTGCTCCTGGAGCGCGGTCGGCGGGCCGCTGACGGCGGGCACCTCGGAGGCGGCGATCTTCGCGAGGACCTCGCCGCGCGCGGAGCGTGCCTCGGCGAGGGTGCGGTCCGCGCGGGAGAGCACGTCGCGCAGCCTGCCGAGGCGGGCCTCCGCGTCCTGCCGGACGGTGAGCACCGCCTCGATCTCGCGGCGCACCTCCTCCAGCGCGCGGGCCTCGCGGTCGTAGCGCTCGGTGTGCGGGCGGCCGCCGCCGGGGGCCGAACTGCCCTCCGCGCGCTGCCAGAAGGCGAGCGGGTCGGAGACCACCTGCTCGCGCAGCGAGGTCAGGGTGCGGGTGATGCGCTCCAGGTCGTCACCGGAGGGGTGCTCCCCGGGGCGTACGCCGACGGAGTGCGCGAGCTGGCGGGTGCGGTTCAGCTCGGCGGCGAGCAGGTCGATGCGGGCGGGCAGCGCGGACCACACCGCGTCGGCGGCGACGACCATGTCGAGGGAGTGCGCGTACAGGTCGTTCATGCGGGTCACGAGCTCTTCGAGGGTGAAGCGCTCGGTGAGCCTGGCGGGGCCGGTGAGCGAGGGGGACGCGCCGGACGAGGTGCCGCCCGCGACGGTCACGGACTCGCCGTGCAGCAGCTCCGTCAGCTCGGCGAGGTCGTCCCTGCTGGGCCAGCGCCTGCGCTCGCGCAGGTCGTGGGCGGTGCGCAGGGCACCCGCGTACGCGTCGAAGTAGGCCCAGAGCAGCGTGATCCGGCCCTCCGTGGCCGACCAGCGCTCCTCGGTGACGCCGGTGAGACTGGCGCCTTCCAGGAGGCGGCGCCCGGCGTGGTCCTGGAGGGCGAGGAGCGAGGTCTCGATCGCCTCGTGCTCGGCGTCGAGCCGCGCCAGCGCACGGTCCACCTCGTCCCGGTCCATCACCGGACCGGGGGGTCCCGCGACGCTCATCGATCACCTCTCCGCTCTGCGTTGCCCCGGGTTCTCGGTGGTTGAACCCCAGTCGTAACTCTCCAGTGGTACCAGGTCGGTTGTCGGCTCCGGATCAGTCCCGGTACTCGGGGTCCGGCGGGCCCGAGGACTCGCCGAGGCCTTCCTTCAGCCACTTGTCGTAGGACTTCTGCCAGCCGCCGTCCTCGCGGTAGTCGTCGAGGACCTTGTTGACCCGGCGGACCAGGTCGTCCGAGCCCTTCTTCATCGCCACGGCGTAGTGCTCGGTGGTGAACGGCTCCTCGCCCTTCAGTTCGACCGTCGGGTCCTGTGCGGCCTGGCCCGCGGCGAGGGCGCTGTCGGTCACCACGGCGTCCACCTCGCCGAGCTGCAGCCGGACCAGGCAGTCGAGCTGGTTGGGCACGGTGGTGGTGATGTCGGCGGAGTAGTTCTTCTTCTTGAGCTCCTCCTCGGCGATGGAGCCGGAGGCGGTGCAGATCTTCTTGCCCGTGATCGACGGGCCGTACCCCGTGATGTCGGACTTCTTCGGGGCGAGGAGCTGCTGGCCCGTCTCGAAGTACCCGGTGGAGAAGTCGACGTCCTTCAGGCGCTCGCAGTTGACCGTCATCGTGCGGACGACCATGTCGACCTGGCCGCTCTGGATCGCGGGGATGCGCTGGTTGGTGGGTATGGCGCGGAAGACGACGGCATCGCGGTCGCCGAAGATCTCCTCGGCGATCTCGCGCGCGAGGTCGATGTCGAAGCCCTCCAGCTCGCCGCCCTTCTTGTTCGGGTCGCGGTAGCCCCAGCGGTAGCTGTTCTGGTCGACGCCGACGATCAGCTTCTTGACCTTGCGGTTCTTGATCTGCTCGATCGTCGGGCCGTCCTTGGGCGAGGGGCGCGGGCTGCGGTCGTTGCAGTCGTCGGCGTCCGCACGCGCGGGCGCGGCCACCGTCGAGCCCGGACCGCCGTGCGTCGCGCCCTCGTCGGCCTTGTCGCCCCGGTCCGGCAGGACCAGGACGAGCGATCCCGCCAGGGCGCAGGCAAGACCCATCGCGCCCACACCGCCCCAGCCGCGCAGCCCGGCCGTGCCACGTCGTGTCCGCATCGTCTGCGCGCCTCCTCTCACCTCTGGACCCATCACCGGTACTCCGAAAGCCTGCGGCCGATGCCGAGCACGGCGCCCGCCGCGGCGAGGACCGCGAGGACGGCGGCGCCGATGGCGAGGCCGCTCATCGCGCCCCTGCCGTCCTCGGCCGCCTGCTTGAACTCGCGCTGTTCGTGCGCCAGCGCCTGGTCGAGGGCCGCGTCCACGTTGTCGAAGCACTCGCCGGTCGGCTGGTCGCTCTTGGCGCCGATGACCTTGTCGAGCGCGCCCTGGTAGTCACCGGAGTCGTCGCTGGTGCGGGCCACCTCGTGGCGGTCCTTCCAGACGCCCACGTTCTTCGCGGCCTCGACGACCGGGTTCTCGCCGTCCGCGTCGTCGGCGAGGGCGGCCGCCTTGCCGAGCAGGCCGCTGTCGGCGCTGCCCAGCTGCTTCATCTGCGCGCGGTAGGCGACGTCGAACTTGTCCTTCGTCCTGCCGTCCACCTCGGTGGTCTCGGCGCCTCGGCTGACCAGCGTCAGGTTCTCGTTGCCGCGGGCCTTCAGGGAGCTGATGCGGGCGTCGTTGAGGACGTTCAGCGAGCGGACGCCGTTGTCGTACGAGTCGTTGAGCCCGGAGCGCGCGAAGGTGTGGCCGACGACGAGCCAGAGCAGCACGACCGTGCCGGCCGCGGTCGCGGCGAGCAGGCCGTGGTTGAACACCCGGTTCGTGCGGCGGTAGTTGCGGTGCTGGGCCCAGCCGAGGGCGCCGAGCGCGAGGACGCCGAGGGCGATGGCGAACCAGGGGTACGGCTTCGCGTTGCCGTAGTCGTCGTCGAGCCGTTCGTTCTCCGCCTTGTAGAGCTTCTCGGCGGCCGGGAGCATCTGCGTCTGCATCTTGTCGTTCGCGTACCGCAGATAGGCGCCGCCCAGTGGCAGGCCCTGGCGGTTGTTGGCGCGGGCGCGCTCGATCAGGCCGGTGTACTCGGGCAGGAGCTTGTTCAGCTTGCCGACGGAGTCCGCCGACGACGAGTCCGAGCCCGCGTTCGACGCGGCGGTCGCCAGCTTCTCCGAGGCCCGCTCGATGTCGCGTTCGTAGCGCGCGCGGACGGCGGCCGGTTCCTGGCCGCCCGCGAGGAAGCCGCTGGACGCGGCGGTGTTGGCGTCCGCCAGCGAGCGGTAGATGGCCGCCGCGTCGGCGCTCAGCGGCTGGCTGCGGTGCAGCACGTCGTCCGCGGCGGCCGAGCGCTCCGTCATCTGCCAGGTGGTGACCGCGCCGAACGCGACGACGAGCAGGGCCAGTACGGCACCGATGATGCGCAGCCTGCCCGGCTCCGTCGTCGCCGCGGCGCGCAGCCGGTCGACGCCCTCGGACCAGGCGGTGCGGCGGGCGGCGGCGGGCGGCTCGGCCGGTGTGCCGGGCACCTGGGGCGGCACGGTGGGCATCGTCGGCGCGGGACGCTCCGGAGCCTGCGCGGGCGCGGGCGGTGCCTGCCCGGGCGGGCTCGACGGCACCGCGCCGCCGTTCGGCGGTTGTGTCACCTTGCCTCGACCTCCCCCTCGGTCATCGGACGCTGATCTCCGCCCGGCGCGTGCGGAGCGGGAAGAAGTACACGGCCGCAAGTATTGCCGCAGGGACCGACATCCGCACAGGCCTTGACTCGATCTTGTGCGGATCCCTGCCCTTGAACACGAGATTGGGGGGTGTTCGGTTCCCGCCCGCGCACACGGCCCGGGCGGGAAGCGGTCAGTTCGCGCTCGCGCCGTCCTCGTAATGCGCACGCACGCGTGCGTGCACCCCTGGGGGCGCCCCCACCTGATCGAGGCCCAGGAGCACCGCGCCGAGCACGGGACGTGCGACGACGACCCTCGGCACCGCCTTGGGGGCCCGCTCGGCGAGCAACGCCCGTACGCGGTCGTCCAGTTGCGGATGGCGCGCGGCGAGCACGCTGCCGCCGAGCAGCACCGGGGCCTCCTCGTCGAGCAGGTCGAGCCGGTCCAGGGCCACCGTCGCCATGGCGACGACCTCGTCGGCCATCCGGTCCACCAGCGACCTGGCCACGGCGTCGCCCGCGGCCGCGGTGGCGAACAGGACCGGCGTCAGCTCGTGCCGCCGGACCGCGGCGACCCGGCCCAGGTGCAGCGCCTCGATCAGCGCGTACATGGACGGCAGCCCGAAGTGGGCGGGCAGCGTCTCGCGCAGCGCGGTCGCGGGGCCGCGGCCGTCCTCGGCGCGCGCCGCGTGCCACAGCGCCTCCTCGGCGAGGCCGCCGCCCCCGCCCCAGTCGCCGGAGATGCGGCCGATGGCGGGGAAGCGGGCGGTGCGTCCGTCCGGGACCATGCCGACGCAGTTGATGCCCGCGCCGCAGACCACGGCGACCCCGCGCGGCTCGGCGTCCTCCCGGAGTCCGGCGCGCAGGATCGCGAAGGTGTCGTTGCGCACGTCGACCGAAGGCCCCCACGCGCGCCGGTGCAGGGCATCCGCCAACTCCCGCTCCTCCACCGGGAGGTCGGCGTTGGCGAGGCAGGCGGACACGTGCCCGACGGAGTCGGCGCCCGCCTCCGCGAGGGCCCGCGTCACGGCCTCCGCCAGGATGTCCACCGCGGTCTCCACGCCGACCTGGGGCGGTTGGAACCCGCCGCCGCGGGCCGTGCCGACGATGCGTCCGTCGGCCGCGACCACCGCGACGTCGGTCTTGCTGTTGCCCGCGTCGATCGCGAGCACGCTCGTGCCTACGCCCACGCCAGGTGCTCCCGGTTGTGTGCGACGAGGCTGTCGGTGAGCTGCTCGGCGTACGCGTACTGCCCGACCAGCGGGTGGGCGAGCAGCGCCTTGAAGACGCGCTCGCGGCCGCCGTGCACGGCCGCCCGCAGCGCCAGGTCCTCGTAAGCGGTGACGTTCGCGATGAGCCCGGCGTACAGCGGGTCGAGCTGCGGCACGGGCAGCGGCCGCGCGCCCGAGCCGTCCACCGCGGCCTGCACCTCGATGACCGCGTCGTCGGGCAGGAACGGCAGCGTGCCGTTGTTGACGGTGTTCACCACCTGGTAGGGGCTGCCGCCGTTGCCGAGCAGCGAGGCCGCCAGGTCCACGGCCGCCTCCGAGTAGAAGGCGCCGCCGCGCTTGGCGAGCAGCTCCGGCTTCTCGTCGAGCGACGGGTCGCCGTACATCGCCAGCAACTGCTTCTCCATCTCGGCGACTTCGGCGGCCCGGGACGGCTTGGTCCGCAGCTCCTCGACGACGGCGTCGTGCTGGTAGTAGTAGCGCAGGTAGTACGAGGGGACGACGCCGAGCCGGTCGACGACGGCACGCGGCATGCGCAGATCCTCGGCGACCGCGTCACCGTGCTCGGCGAGCAGCTTCGGCAGGATGTCGGCGCCCTCCGGGCCCCCGAGGCGTACGCCGGTCTCCCACGTCAGGTGGTTGAGGCCCACGTGGTCCAGGTGCACCTCGCCGGGGGCGACGTCGAGCAGCTTCGCGAACTTCCGCTGGAAGCCGATCGCCACGTTGCACAGCCCGACGGCCTTGTGGCCCGCCTGGAGCAGCGCCCGGGTGACGATGCCCACCGGGTTGGTGAAGTCGATGATCCAGGCGTTCGGGTTGGTGCGGCGCACGCGCTCGGCGATGTCGAGGACGACGGGCACCGTGCGCAGCGCCTTCGCCAGACCGCCCGCGCCGGTGGTCTCCTGGCCGACGCAGCCGCACTCCAGCGGCCACGTCTCGTCCTGGTTGCGGGCGGCCTGCCCGCCGACGCGCAGCTGGAGCAGCACGGCGTCGGCGTCCGCGACGCCCGCGTCCACGTCGGACGTGGTGACGATGCGGCCCGGGTGGCCCTGCTTGGCGAAGATGCGCCGCGCGAGTCCGCCCACCAGCTCCAGGCGGTCGGCGGCCGGGTCCACGAGGACCAGTTCCTCGATCGGCAGGGTGTCCCTCAACCGCGCGAATCCGTCGATGAGTTCGGGTGTGTAGGTCGACCCTCCGCCGACCACTGCGAGCTTCATATCGGTTCTCAGCCCTTTACTCCGGTGAGGGTGACGCCTTCGACGAAGGCCTTTTGTGCGAAGAAGAAGATGATGATCACGGGGGCCATGACGAGCAGCGTCGCGGCCATGGTCATGTTCCAGTTGACGGCGTGGGCGCTCTTGAACGATTCGAGGCCGTAACTCAGCGTCCAGGCGCCGGGGTTCTGCGCCGCGTAGATCTGCGGGCCGAAGTAGTCGTTCCAGCAGTAGAAGAACTGGAAGAGGGCGATGGCGGCGATGCCGGGCTTGGCCATGGGCACCACGATCTTCACCATGGTGCGGAACTCGCCGCAGCCGTCGACCTTCGCCGACTCGATGTACTCCTTGGGGATGGTGAGGAGGAACTGCCGAAGCAGGAAGATCGAGTAGGCGTCGCCGAACGCCATCGGAATGATCAGCGGCCACAGGGTGCCCGAGAGGTGGAACTGCTGCGCCCACACCAGGTACATCGGGATCACGATGACCTGCGGCGGCAGCATCATCGTCGAGATGACGAGCAGCATCGCGGTGCGGCGGCCGCGGAAGCGGAACTTGGCGAGTGCGTACGCCACGGGGATGGCCGAGCAGACCGTGAAGAGGGTGCCGAGCCCCGCGTACATGAGCGAGTTGCGCCACCAGTCGAGGAAGCCCGGCGTCTCGAAGACCTCCTTGTAGTTCGACCAGTGCCAGGAGTCGGGCCACAGGTCGCCGCTCATGGCCTGCGAGTCGCTCATCACCGACGTCAGGAAGACGAAGACGAACGGCAGGATGAAGAGCAGCGCGACGGCTATCGCGACGCTGTGCACGGCGATCCAGTGCAGGATCCGCTTGCGGCGGGCGCGGGCGGCGGCGGGGCCCCGGTTCGGGGAGGTCCGTTCGGGCGTCGACGCCGACGCGGGCGCGCTGAGAGTCGTGGAAGTCATCGAAGTCCTCAGTCCTCCGCCGCGAGCAGCCCGGAGCGCTTGCGCATCAGGAGCATCGTCACGGCCATGGCGATGGCGAAGAGCACGAGCGAAAGCACGCACGCGGCACCGGTGTTGAAGTTCTGGAAGCCCATCTGGTAGACGAGCTGGGGGACCGTGAGGGTCGAGTGGTCCGGGTAGCCGGGCTGGATGACCGAGCCGGGGCCGATGTTGACGCCGGAGGCGACCTTCCCCGCGACCAGGGCCTGTGTGTAGTACTGCATGGTCTGCACGACGCCCGTGACCACCGCGAACATCACGATCGGCGTGATCGACGGCCAGGTCACGTAGCGGAACTTGGCCCAGGGCCCGGCGCCGTCCAGGTCGGCGGCCTCGTACTGCTCCTTGGGCACGTCGAGCAGCGCGGCCATGAAGATCACCATCAGGTCGCCGATGCCCCACAGGGAGAGCAGCACCAGCGAGGGTTTCGCGGTGTCCGGGTCGTTGAACCAGTTGGGCCCGGAGATGCCGATGGAGCCGAGGATCTCGTTCACGGGGCCCGAGCCCGGGTTGAGCAGGAAGACGAAGGCGACGGTGGCGGCCACCGGCGGCGCGAGGTAGGGGATGTAGAAGGCGGTGCGGAAGAAGCCCGCCCCCGTCTTGATCTTCGTGATCAGCAGCCCGAGCGAGAGCCCGAAGACCACCCGCACGGCCACCATGATCACGACGAGCCAGAGGGTGTTCCGCAGGGCGGGCCCGAACAGGGGCATCTGCTCGAACACGTACGTCCAGTTCCTGAGGCCCACGAAGGTGGGCTCCTTGATCTGGTTGTAGTGCATGAACGAGAAGTAGACGGTGGCGATCAGCGGGTACGCGAAGAAGACGCTGAAGCCGACCAGCCAGGGGGACAGGAACCCGAGCGTGCGCAGTCTGCGGCGCGCGGGGTTGGACAGGGTCAGTGCCATGGTCGGGTCCTCAGCTCAGCTCTTCGACTGGAGGGTGTCGGCGTCTATCTGCTCGTCGAGCTTCCGCAGGCCCTTGCGCAGGTCGGGGACGCGCCCGGCCTCCACGGAGTACGCGAAGTCCATCAGCGAGACGACGTAGGCGCCGCCGTTGACGGAGGGCGGCAGGGCCTTGCTGTGCTTGCTCTGCAGGATGTCGAAGAAGGTCCGGAAGGTCGGATCGGCGTCCAGGTCCGGCGACTTGAGCGCCGCGAACGTGGAGGGCACGTTGTGGATGGCGTTCGCGAAGCTCACGACCTGCTTGGTGTCGGCGGTCAGGAACCGCACCAGCTCCCACGCGGCGTTCTGGTGCTTGCTGCTGTGCGCGATGCCCGCGACGGTGCCGGTGATGAAGCCGCGCCCGTACGCCTCGGGCTGGTCGTCGGGGACGGGCAGCGGCGCCACGTCCCAGTTGAACTTGGCCTTCGCCTCGTTCAGCATCAGCCCGCGCCACTCGCCGTCCAGGTGCATGGCGACCTTGCCGGTGAGGAAGGCGTTCTGGCTGGACATCTCGTCGCCGAACGACATCCGGAACTTCTCCAGGTCGTTGAACCCGCCCTGTGCGTCGGCCAGTTGGCGTGCGGTCTTGAAGAACTTGTACGTCGAGGGCTCGTCGGCGAGCCGTGCGTCGCCGTCGGCGTCGAAGTACTCCGGGCCCCACTGGGCGAAGAGGCGGTCCGGGCTGTTCTGGTAGAAGCGGAAGTTGGGCATGTACCCGACCTGCTGGTACGAGTCCTTGCCCTTGCGCACCGTCAGCTTCTCGGCGGCCTTCTTGAACTCGGACATCGTGCGCGGCGGCCGCTCGATGCCCGCCTTCTCGAACGCGTCCTTGTTGTAGTACATCCCGAAGGCGTCCGCGAGCAGCGGAAGGGCGCACTGGCTGCCGTGGTAACTCGTGTAGTCCAGCAGTGTCTTGGGGAAGGTCTTCTGCTTGTCGAGGCCGGTCTTCTTCATGAACGGATCGAGGTCCGTCCACATCCCGGAGTCGCAGTACTGGCCGACGTTGTTGGTGGTGAACGAGGACACCACGTCCGGTGCCTTGTCGCCGCCCGCCCGCAGGGCCTGGTTGACGGTCTCGTCCGAGACGTTCCCGGTGGCCTTGACCTCGATGTTCGGGTGCAGTTTCTCGAACCGGTCGATGCTGTCGTTGACAGCCTTGACCTCGCCGGGCGTCGACCAGCCGTGCCAGAACTTCAGGGTGACCGGCGCCTTCGGGTCGTCGTTCGCGCTGCCGACGCTCGGGTTGGCACAGCCGGAGAGCAACAGACCGGCTGCGGCGAGCGCCGCGGACGCGCAGGTGGGCATGCGCCATCGCGGCATGGCGGACTTCCTTTACGGGGGAGGGGCGGGGAGGTGGCTTG
>NZ_LIPN01000157.1 GCF_001418325.1 Streptomyces atriruber
GGCGCCCACTCGCCGTGGGGGGCGGCCCGTTCGCGGCTCTCGGTGCGTTGTGGCTGGTCGCGCAGTTCCCCGCGCCCCTGAAGCCCGGGCTTCGCCCGGCTTCTCAGGCTTCCTTGGACTCGACCCGCTTCTTGAGGCCCGCGAGCGCCCGGTCGATGATGACCTTCTCGGCCTTGCGCTTGATCATGCCGAGCATCGGGATCTTGACGTCGACGGTGAGCCGGTAGGTGACCTCGGTACCGGAGCCCTTGGGCCGCAGCAGGTAGGAGCCGTCCAGCGAGCGCAGCATCTGGGACTTCACGAGGGTCCAGCTGACCTCGTCGTCCCCGGTCCAGGTGTAGCCGAGCGTCTGGTCGTCCTTGATCGCGCCCGCGTCCATGACGAGCCGGACCTGTTCGGCGCGGCCCTGCTCATCGGTGGCGAGCACCTGGGCCTCCTTCACCTCTCCCGTCCAGTCCGGGTAGCGAGCGAAGTCGGCGATCACTCCCATGACCTCGGCCGGTGCCGCCTCGATCGTGATGCTCGAGCTGGTGTGTTCCGCCATCGCTGTGGCTCCTCCAGATGCGGTCCGGGATGAGGGGGGTTGTGCAACGCGTGAAGGCTACCGCGCGCGGGGTGCTCACCACTCCAGGGCCCAGGGCCTGGACGTCCCGGCGAAGTGCCCGACGTTCACGCACTCCGTCGCGCCGACGCGCATGCGCCGGACCAGCGGCTGGTGCACGTGGCCGAAGAGGGCGTACTTGGGGCGGGTCCTGCGGATCGCGTCGAGCAGCGCCCGGCTGCCCCGCTCGAAGCGACGCGCCACGGTGTCGTAGAGGAGCTCGGGTACGTCCGGCGGGATGTGCGTGCACAGGACGTCGACCTCGCCGATGGTTTCGATCTTGGCCGCGTACTCCTCGTCGCTGATCTCGTAGGGCGTACGCATCGGGGTGCGCAGGCCGCCGCCGACGAACCCGAAGACACGGCCGCCGATCTCGACGCGCTCGCCGTCGAGGACGGTGGTGCCGTCTGCGGCGTACTCGGGCCACAGGGAGGGGATGTCGACGTTGCCGTAGGTGGCGTAGGTCGGGGTGGGGAAGGCCGCGAACATTTCGGCGTACTGCTTGCGGACGGCGCTCTCGATCGCCGCGCCCCGGTCGCGATCGCCGCCCACGGTTCCCCACAGCTCCCGGCCGAACTCCCTGGCCTCGTCGAAACGGCGTGCGGTGCGCAGTTCCACCAGCCTGGACGCGTTCTCCGCGCCGAAGAGATCGGGGAAGATGCCGCGCGAGTGATCGGCGTAGTCGAGGAAGAGGACCAGGTCACCGAGGCAGACCAGCGCGTCCGCGCCGTCCCCCGCCCGCGCGAGGGCTTCGGTGTTGCCGTGCACGTCACTGACCACGTTGACCCGGAAAGCTGGCATGCCGATCACCCTAAGACGGCCGCCCCGCGGAGGGTAGTGGCCCAGGACAGCGGCCGGACCTGCGGTTACTTCCGAGTCGGGAAGACGGTGGCGTACTGTGCGATTCAGACCACGACGACGTGTGACGCACCGAACATCTGCCCCTGCCCCCCTACCGAACCAGCCATACCGATGGGTAACGTCCGGGCAGTCCAGTAGTGCTCAGCCCCCCACTCGACTGAGCACCTGCCCGATCTTGGACCGCACCGTCGCAGCACACAACGTCGTGGCGCCGGCGCCCTATGTAGGAGCAGCAGTCTTGCGCGAGTTCAGCCTTCCGGCCCTGTACGAGGTCCCTGCGGACGGCAATCTGACCGACATCGTCCGTAGAAATGCCGCGCAGCACCCGGACGTCGCCGTCATCGGCCGCAAGGTCGACGGCCGCTGGCAGGACGTCACCGCCAAGGCCTTCCTCGCCGAGGTGCGCGCCACCGCCAAAGGCCTGATCGCCGCCGGAGTCGGCCCGGGCGACCGCGTCGGCCTGATGTCCCGCACGCGGTACGAGTGGACGCTCCTCGACTTCGCGATCTGGAGCGCGGGCGCGGTCACCGTCCCCGTGTACGAGACGAGCTCCGCCGAGCAGATCCAGTGGATCCTCGGCGACTCCGGCGCCGTGGCCTGCATCGTCGAGCTGGACGCGCACTCCGCCGCCGTCGATTCGGTGCGCGACCGGCTGCCCGCCCTCAAGGACATCTGGCAGATCGACAAGGGCGGCGTCGAGGAGCTGCACCGCACCGGCGCCGACGTCCCGGACGCGACCGTGGACGAGCGCAGCGCGGTCGCCCGCGCCGACGACCCGGCCACCATCGTCTACACCTCGGGCACCACGGGCCGCCCCAAGGGCTGTGTCCTCACCCACCGCAGCTTCTTCGCGGAGTGCGGCAACGTGGTGGAGCGCCTCAAGCCCCTCTTCCGTACGGGCGAGTGCTCGGTCCTGCTCTTCCTGCCCGTCGCGCACGTCTTCGGACGGCTCGTCGAGGTCGCCGCGCTGATGGCGCCGATCAAGCTGGGCCACGCGCCCGACGTCAAGAACCTCACGGACGAGCTCGCCTCCTTCCGGCCGACCATGATCCTGGGCGTGCCGCGCGTCTTCGAGAAGGTCTACAACTCGGCGCGCGCGAAGGCGCAGGCCGACGGCAAGGGCAAGATCTTCGACAAGGCCGCGGACACGGCCATCGCGTACAGCCGCGCGCTCGACACCCCGTCGGGTCCGTCCCTCGGCCTGAAGATCAAGTATCAGATCTTCGACAAGCTGGTCTTCAGCAAGCTGCGCGCGGTCCTCGGCGGTCGTGGCGAGTACGCGATCTCCGGCGGCGCGCCGCTCGGCGAGCGCCTCGGCCACTTCTTCCGCGGCATCGGCTTCACCGTCCTGGAGGGCTACGGCCTGACCGAGTCCTGTGCGGCCACCGCCTTCAACCCGTGGGACCGCCAGAAGATCGGCACGGTCGGCCAGCCGCTGCCGGGCTCCGTGGTGCGGATCGCCGACGACGGCGAGGTGCTGCTCCACGGCGAGCACCTGTTCTCGCACTACTGGAACAACGAGGGCGCGACCGAAGAGGCGCTCGCCGACGGCTGGTTCCACACCGGTGACATCGGCACCCTCGACGAGGACGGCTATCTGCGCATCACCGGCCGCAAGAAGGAGATCATCGTGACGGCGGGCGGCAAGAACGTCGCCCCCGCCGTGATCGAGGACCGCATCCGCGCGCACGCCCTGGTCGCCGAGTGCATGGTCGTCGGCGACGGCCGCCCCTTCGTGGGCGCGCTGGTCACCGTCGACGACGAGTTCCTCGGCCGCTGGGCCGCCGAGCACGGCAAGCCCGCCGACTCCACGGCGGCCTCGCTCCGTGACGACGCGGATCTGCTGGCGACGATCCAGAGCGCGGTGGACGACGGCAACGCGGCGGTCTCCAAGGCGGAGTCCGTACGCAAGTTCCGGATCCTCGGCTCCCAGTTCACGGAGGAGTCGGGGCATCTGACGCCTTCGCTGAAGCTGAAGCGGAATGTGGTGGCGAAGGATTACGCGGACGAAATCGAGGCGATTTACCGCGGGTAGCGTTGGCGGGGGGCGCCCACTCGCCGTGGGGGNNAGGGGCGCGGGCAACTGCGCGGCCAGCCACAGGCGGCGGTCAGACGCAGAACGGCCCCCGGTGGCACCCCGGCAGGCGCTACAGAAGCTCCTTGAGCCTCTCTGCCAAGAGGTCCCAGCGCCACCGTTCCTCCACCCATGCCCGGCCCCGCTCCCCCATCCGCGCCCGCAGCTCCGCGTCGCCGAGCAGGGTGACGATGCGGTCGGCCGCGTCCTCGGGCGCGCCGCCCCGGACGACCCAGCCCGTCTCGCCGTCGAGCACCGCGTCCGGCGCCCCGCCGGAGTCCCCGGCGACGACCGGCAGGCCCGTCGCGGACGCCTCCAGGTAGACGATGCCGAGGCCCTCGACGTCCAGCCCCCCGCGCCGGGTACGGCAGGGCATGGCGAAGACATCGCCCGCGCCGTAGTGCGCGGGCAGTTCCGCCCACGGCACCGCTCCGGTGAACCGTACGGAGTCCGCGACGCCCGTCTCGGCCGCGAGCCTGCGGAGGTCCTTCTCGTACGGGCCGCCCCCCACGATCAGGAGCACCGCCTCCGGCTCCGCGGAGAGAATCCTCGGCATGGCGAGGATCAGCGTGTCCTGGCCCTTGCGCGGCACGAGCCGTGAGACGCAGACGACGACGGGCCGGTCGGTCAGGCCGAGCCTGGCCCGTACCGCGTCGCCGCCCGAGCCCGGGTGGAAGGTCTTCTCGTCGACGCCGGGCGGCAGTTGGACCATGCGGCCCGCCGCGGCGGGCGTCAGCGCGGCGGCGATCCGCGAGCGCGTGTACTCGCCGAGATAGGTGATCGTGTCCGTCGACTCGCCGATCCGGCGCAGGAGTTGCCGCGAGGCGGGCAGCTGGGCCCAGCCGGCCTCGTGTCCGTGGGTCGTGGCGACGAGCCGCGTCGCCCCCGCCTTGCGCAGGGCCGGCGCCATGAGCCCCAGCGGCGCGGCCGCCCCGAACCACACCGACGTACAGCCGTGTTCGCGCAGGAGCGAGACCGCGCGGCGGGTGACGCGCGGGGTCGGCAGCAGCATCGTCGTGGTGTCGCGCACGACCTGGAAGGGCTGTTCGGCGTCGAAGGCGGCGGTGGCCTCCGCGCCCTCGCGGCCGCGCTTCCAGGTGGACGCGTAGACGACGAGGCGCTCGGGGTCCAGGCGCAGCGCCATGTTGTGCAGGAACGCCTGGATACCACCGGGCCTGGGCGGGAAGTCGTTCGTGACGATCAGGGTCTTGTGCATCGCGCACGACAGTACCGAACGGCCCAGCCTCTTCGCCCTCGCCCGGCCCCGCCCGGCATCATGACTCCTCGAATCGCAATGAAGTGCATGAAATGGGGCGAGGCGCTCATGGTGCGCATCCTGACCGTCTGGGGTCTGACCAGGACCCTCCTGCTGCTCTGCGTCCTGCACGTGGTGACGGCCCCGGGCCCCGACGTGACCAGCGACGTCTCCGTCATCTACCAGGGCTGGTACGAGGTCCTGCGCACCGGCACCTTCCCGCTCGACGACGTCACGTGGCAGTACCCACCGGGCGCCGCCCTCGCGATCCTCTCCCCCGCGCTGCTGCCCTTCCTCGACTACGCCACGGCCTTCTTCGTCCTGTGCCTGCTGTGCGACGCGGTGGTGTGCGCACTGCTCCTGTACGCGGGACGGCGCCCGGGGAAGTCGCTCCGGGGCGCCTGGGTGTGGGTGGCGGGCGTGGCCCTGCTCGGCCCCACCGCGTACGCGCGCTACGACGTGCTGGTGGCCGCCGTCGCGGTCGCCGCGCTGCTCGCCGGGGCGCGGCATCCGCGCACCATGGGGGTGCTCGCGGGGTTCGGGGCGCTGCTGAAGGTGTGGCCGGTACTGCTGCTCGTCGGCACCCCGCGCGGGCGGGCGACGCACCGGTCGTGGACCGCGGCCGCCGGCACGGCCGTCGTCCTCGCGCTGGGGTTCCTCGTGACGATGCCGGGCGCCCTGGCGTTCCTCACCTTCCAGCGCGACCGCGGCACCGAGGTGGAGTCGCTCGGCGCCCTCACCTTCCACATCGCGCGGCACTTCGGCTGGCGGGGCGAGGTGCGGCTCAACTACGGCTCGGTGGAGTTCCTCGGTCCGTACGTCCCGCTGGTGAGCGCGGTCGCCCAGGCGCTGTCGGTGGCCGCCTTCTGCTGGCTCCTGGTGTGGCGGCTGCGCGCCCGGAGCCACTCGGCGAGCACCCCCGCGGACGCGGCCTTCGTGGCCGTGCTGCTCTTCACCACCACGAGCCGGGTGATCAGCCCGCAGTACATGCTGTGGCTGGTCGGGACCGCCGCCGTCTGCCTGACGTTCCGCGCGAGCCGCATGGTGGTGCCCGCCCGGCTGGTCCTCGTGGCCACGCTCGTGACGTTCCTGGAGTTCCCCGTGTGGTTCTCGCACGTGGTGACCGGCGACCCGCTGGGCCTTTCCCTGCTGGTCGTACGGAACGGCCTGCTGGTCGCGGCGACCGTGCTGGCCTGCCGCGGCCTGTGGCGCCGGACGGTGTCCGTGCCGCGCCGGACCGCACCGCGGCCGGTGCCGGTCAGCCGAGCTCCGCACGCAGATACGTACGCCAGCGCGCCGTGAAGTCGTCGGGCGTCGTGTCCAGGACGTCCCGCAGCGCGCCCTCGACCGCGCCCGCCCGCCCCTTGTGGGCGCCCACCGCGGCGTAGAAGTCGGTGAGCTTCCGCTCGCCCCACTGCTCGGCGATCATCCGGCAGGCGAGCCAGGCGCCCTCGTACGCCCCCGCGAGCTTCGTGGCGTCCCCGCCGAAGCCGAAGTCCTCGTCCTCGGGGAGCGCGGCGGGCAGCTGCGAGCGCTGCACCGCGCGCCGCAGCTCGGGTGCGGCCTGCGCCGCGGTGCGCCCCGTGCCGCGGTAGCCCACCCAGTCGGCGAAGCCCTCGGAGAGCCACAGCGGGGTCGCCGCGGAGGTCTCCGTACGGGTCGCGACGTGGGCCGCCTCGTGGGTCAGGACGACGCGCTTGCCGAAGTCGCCGAGGACGCCGTACGCCTCGGGGTTGAGGATGATCCGGTCGGCCGGGGCCCGCCCCGAACCGCCCGTCTCGCCGGTGGTGACCGCGGCGATCCCCCGGTAGCCGGACGCGGGGGCACCGAGGAGCCCCGCCATGCCGGCCAGGGACCGGGGCACGAGGACGACGATCCGCCCGGGCCACTTCCCCGGCCAGGCGTCCCGCACCGCGGGCACCGCCCGGTCGGCGAGGTCGCGGTGGGCGCGCAGGTCGGCGGCGCTCTGCCCGACGCCGAGGACGAGGCTGTTCGTGCCGCGCCGGGCCGTCACGCGGCCCTGGTCCCAGAGCTGTTCGCCGGACTTCTTCGCGGGGCGCTCGTCGGTGACGTACCACCGCCCGCCGCTGCGCTCGAGGGAGAGCGTGCGCTCGGCGGTGACGGGCGCGCGGTCGTAGCCCTTGATGCGGTAGTGGAGTTCGGCGCGCGCCGTGGCCCGCGCGCCGTCGCGGTCGAGGCCGGTCAGCCGGTAGTCCCAGGAGTCCAGCGGGACGGCGCGCAGGCGCCCGAAGAGGTCCTCGGCGCCCTGCGCGGGCCGCTCGGTCCTGTCGTACTCCTTCTCGTCCCCGTCGAGAACGGCCTGTGCCCGCCGCTCCAGGAGGGTGCGCACCTCACCGGCGGCCGCGTCCGGGACGGGGCCGCGGCCGCCGCATCCGGCCAGCACGGCGAGGCAGAGCGCGCAGCACAGCGCCACCACCCAGGACCCGCGTCTGTGACCTGCCACGTTCCCGATCGTACGGGGCGCGGCCGGACAGCCGGTCAGATCCGCGTCACGGACGACACCGGCATCATGCCGACGGGGTCGTAGCGGACCGGCGCTCCGGGATAGGGGGCGTGCACCACCTGGCCGTTGCCCATGTACATCCCGATGTGGCTGGCGTCGTCGCGGTAGGCGACCAGATCGCCGGGCTGCGCCTCGGACAGGGACACCTGGCGCCCCGCGTACCGCTGGGCCTGTGAGGTGCGCGGCAGGCCGACCCCGGCCTGGGCGTACGACCACTGGGTGAGGCCCGAACAGTCGAATCCGGAGGGCCCGTTGGCGCCCCACACGTAGGGCTTGCCGACCGCGGACCTGGCGGCGGCGATCGCGGCGGCGGCCCGCGAGGAGGCCGGGGCGCCGCCGAGCTCCGGCAGGTCGGCGCGGCCGTCGGACCGCGAGGACCTGTCGTACGCCTCGCGCTCCTCGCTGGGCAGCGAGTTGAGCAGCCGCCTGGCCTTGGCGAGCTTGTGCTCGACGGTGCGCTTGTGGCGGGCGACGGCGGTGCGGCTCTTCTCCAGCTCGGCGAGTTTGCGGCCCGCCTCGGTGCGCTGCTGCGCGAGGCCGCGCTGGGCCCGCTGCAGATCGGCCAGTTCGCCCGCCTGACGGGCGCTGACGCGGTCCAGGACCGAGGCCCGCTCCAGATAGCCGTCGGGGTCGGAGGAGAGCATCAGGGCCAGCGAGGGGTCGATGCCGCCGGAGCGGTACTGGGCCCCGGCGAGCGCGCCGAGGGCGCCGCGCATCCGGTTGATGCGCTCCTGGCCGCGCGCGACGCTGTCCTTGGCGCGGTCGACCTGCGCGCGCAGCTTGTCGGCGCGCTCGTCGGCCTTGTTGTACGACTCGGTCGCCTGCTCGGCCTGCTCGTAGAGCCGGTCCACCTTGGCGCGCGTGTCGGACGGCTTGTCCTGCGGCGCCGCACCTGCGGGCGCGGCGGCCAGGGCCGCCGCCGCGGTGGCCGCTGCCGCTGAAAGGACGGTCACGCGCGTGCTCCGGTCGAGACCGGACTGTGCGGGACGGCGATGGAACCCCACGGGAAGCCGCTCTCCCTTCCGCTGACGAACCCCCGGGCCGTCCCGGGGGAATGCGCGCCGACAGTAGCCGTGCGGCAACGGACGGCCAAAGACCCGTCCGGGTGCGAAAGGGCGCGGACAGCCCGACGCCCCGCTTCTGACGCAGGTCATCAACGGGGCGCGGGGTCAGCGGGAGTTGCCGGAATTCGCCCGTTTGGGCGGTGCCGGCAACGTGTTGACGGCAGTGTCAGACGCGGACGCCGAACTGGAAGGTGCCGAGGTACGCCATCGACTCGTAGCGCACCGAGGCGCCGGGGTGCGGGGCGTGCAGCACCTGGCCGTTGCCCGCGTAGAAGCCGACGTGCGCGAGGTTGTTGAAGAACACCAGGTCGCCGGGCTTGAGCTCGCCGCGGCCGATGCGGGTGCCGTCGTTCTGCTGGGTGTACGTGGTCCGGGAGATGTGGACGTCGGCCTGCGCGAACGCCCACTGGGTGAGGCCGGAGCAGTCGTACGAGTTGGGGCCGGTACCACCGGAGACGTAGGGCTTGCCTATCTGGGTGGCCGCGGCGCTCAGGGCGGCGGCTCCGCGGCCGGAGGCGGGGGCCTCGTCGCCGAGGTCCGCGCGGTCGCCCGCGGCGCGGCTGGCGCGCTTCTGCTCCTTGGCGGCCAGCGCGGCCTTCTCCTTGGCGGTCAGCGTGTTGAGGAGCTTCTGCGCCTCGCCGAGCTTGCCCTGGACTTCCTTCTTCTTCTTGCCGAGCTCCGTGCGGGTGGCGGCGAGGTCGTCCAGCTTGCCCGCGGCCTCCTTGCGCTGCTGCGCGAGGTCCCGCTGCTTCTTCTGGATCTTCTTGAGCCCGTCGACCTGCTGGCTGCTCAACTGGTCCAGGGTGGACGCCTTGTCGAGGTAGTCGTCCGGGTCGGAGGAGAGGAAGAGCTGCAGGGAGGGGTCGATGCCGCCGGAGCGGTACTGGGCGCTGGCCATCGAACCGAGGCCGTCGCGCAGGTCGTTGAGCTCCTCCTGGCCGCGGGCGACCTTGTCCTGGAGGTCGCCGATCTGCTTCTCGAGCTTCTCCTGCTTCTCCTTGGCCCCGTTGTACTTGTCGGTGGCCCGCTCCGCCTCTTCGTAGAGCTTGTCGACCTTGGACTTGACCTCGTCCTTGCTCGGCTTCGGAGCGGCCTGGGCGGCACCCTGCGAAGTGAGGGCCACGGCAGCGGCGGCGGTCGCGGTGAGCACGGTCACGCGGGTGCGGCTCGGCTGCTTGGGTCGACGGTGGGACGCCACGAAGGCGGCTCCTTCTTCCTCCAGCCGCCTACCGAGACCCGGTGGGCGGGTACCGCCGCCGTCACCCCGGATGGGTGATCAACCGTGCGGAGGTTCGAAGCGAGACCTTAGTGACCTTCTTGTGATCAGTTCAAATCACACCGCCAAAAAATCGGCCGCGGACGGCATTCTTTACTGATGACACACAGTCAGTGATGATCTTTTGACACTACGTCGCGTGAGGGAAACCTCAATTCGGGCATAGCGCCCAGGAGTTGCCGACCATCCCTTAGCCGACCGAAAGCCGCTTGCTCAGCCGCGCGAAAGCCGCTTCAGGAGCACCGCCGAAGCCACCGGCCGCGCCCCCGCCTTCGCGATCCCGTCGGCCACCTCGCGGTCGGTCGAGACGACCACCACGGGCCGCCCCGGCGGCTCCGCGCGCACCAGCTGACGGATCAACTCGTCGGCGGTGACGCCGGGCTTGGAGAACAGCACCCGCACCCCGCGCGGCGGCGCGAGCAGCACGGGCGCCGCCAGCTCCGCGCCGTCGAAGACGCAGGTGACCTCGGCGCCGGACTGCAGGGCGAGCTGCGAGAGCGAGCCGAGGAGCCGCAGCCGCTGCTTGTCCAGCGGCATGGTCGGATAGCCGGTCTTGGTGACGTTGTAGCCGTCCACCACCAGGTGTGCCTGGGGCAGCGCGAGGAGCTGGTCCAGGATCGCCGGGTCGTTCTCGGAGAGCGCGCGGGTGGCGATGTCCTTGGGCGACATCCGCCCCGGTTCGACGGCGTCCACGGTCTCCGCGGGCCGCACGGAGACGGGCGGCAGGGCGAGCTCGCGCCGCAGCCCCTGCGCCGCGTCCAGGACCGTGTCGAGCAGCAGCCGCACCCGCATGTCCTCGACGCTGCGCCCCTCGCGCGCGGCCTTGCGGCTGGCCTCCAGGGCGGCCTCGGCCTCGCCGAGCCGCGCCTTGATCCGCCGCGTCTCGCTCTCGGCCGCGGACACCTGCGCCTGCCCCTCGGCGCGCACGGCCTCGACCTCGGCGGCGGCCTTGCGCAGGGCGGCCTCGCCGCGCTTGACGTCGCTGAGCGCGCCGCGCAGCTTGCGGTGCATCGATTCGGCTTCCCTGCGCACCGATTCGAGCTCGGTGCGCAGCCGCTCGGTCTCCGCCTTGGTCTGGCCGCGGGCCAGGACGAGCTCCTCGCGCAGCCGGTCGAGCTCCGCTCTGGTCTCGTCGTCGACGCGCTCGGCGTCGGCCCGCTGCGCCTCCTCGCCCGCCGCGGTGACCAGCTTCACCCAACCGGTGGGCCGCAGCACATAGGCCGCGGCCGCCACGTCGAGGGGGTCGGCGGCGGGGGGCGGCGAGCCCGCGTCCAGGGCACCGGCCAGCTCGGGCTGGACCTCCCTGAGGCGTTCGCCGATGCGCTGCCGGAAGAGGGTGTCGCTCTCCACCGCGGCCGCCATGGCGTTGGCCGCGAACTTCGCGCGCCGGGTCGGCGTGAACCGCGCGTACTGCCGCAGCTGGGCGGGCAATTCGGCCAGGGTGAGGCCGCCGAAGCCGTCCGAGACGATCTGGACGACCCGCCGCCGCACCCCGTCGGGCAGCGGACGGTCGAGCACCTCAGCGGCGCCGTCGTCCGGCTCCCCGCCTGAGCTCTCCACCATCCGTCACCCCACTAGCTGTGCGGGCCCCGCTCCCTCAGGAGTCGGCGCCCGGCCTGTCCACGAGTTCCACCTGATCCACGGCGTTGCACCAGCGGCAGCGCACCGACTCGATGGTCTCACTGACCACCTCGCGTTCCTCGACGTTCGACTCTCCGGCCAGGTCGAGATGGACATACTCGACGACCTTGGAGCTGCGGGTCACGTCGAAACGCGTGAGATTGCCGCACAGCGTGCAGCGCCACCGGGTGGTGGCCGTCGGCAGGGGAACCGTCATCGTGGCTGTTCGCTTTCTTCGGTGACTTGTCGGCGACGTCTTCGGCGACCGGGATGCCTACGCGGGTTTCCGTGGTGCGTATTGCCCGTAACCCTAAGGCCTGTAAGGGGCGCCATGCGGCGGCCTCCGCAGCGGCATGGCGGTCTGTGCGGGTAGCACCCGTTACGTCATGCTCTGTTCATGATCGCCACATGGGGTACGAAGGCGGGCCGACTGCTCCGGGGACAGTCCTCCCCGGTGACGTACGCACTGATCGCCGTCTGCTGCGTGATCTTCGTGATCTCGCCGGTGTCCGGGTTCAATCCCGCCTACGGCAAGGGCCCAGAACTGCTCGCCGCGCAGCAGGCCTACTTCGAGCGGTGGGGCGTCGTCCCCGTCGAGCTCTTCAGGGGCACCCCGCGCGCCGTCCTCGGGCCGTTCACCGCTCTGTTCGTGCACGGAAGCTGGCTTCATCTGCTCGGGAACATGCTGTTCTTGTACGTGTTCGGGGCCATGGTCGAGGAACGCATGGGGCACCTCCTGTACGCGCTCTTCTACGTCTGCTGCGGATACTTCGCCCTGCTCGCCTACGCGGCCGCGCACGCGGGCTCCGACCAGACGCTCGTGGGGGCGTCCGGGGCGATCTCCGCCGTCCTCGGTGCTTTCCTCTATCTCTTCCCTGGCGCACGCGTCACCAGCCTCTTCCCGTTCCTCTTCTTCCTGCCGCTGCGCTTTCCCGCCTGGGTGGTGCTGCCGTTCTGGGTGGCGCTGCAGTGGCTGGCGGCCGGGCAGGGCGGCAAGGGCACGGGGGTGGCCTATCTGGCGCACCTCGTGGGCTTCTCGCTCGGGTTCCTCTTCGCGTGGGGGTGGCGGGTGCGGAGGACTAGAGTGCAGGGGAAAGGCAGCGCACCGGCCACCGAGGGAGACAGCCAGCCGTGATCACCGCGATCGTGCTCATCAAGACCAGCGTGGACCGGATTCCGGAGATCGCCGAGTCGATCGCCGCGCTCGACTCGGTCAGCGAGGTCTTCTCCGTGACGGGTACGTACGACCTGATCGCGATGGTGCGCGTGCCGCGCCACGACGACCTGGCGGACGTCATCCCCGGCCGGATCAGCAAGATCCCCGGCGTCGAGGGGACCGACACGCACGTCGCGTTCCGCACGTACTCGCAGCACGACCTGGAAGCCGCCTTCGCGATCGGCCTCGACTCCTAGGGTCCTGCCGGTCCTGGGGCCCCGCGCATGAGGGTTTCTTCATCCGCGCCTCATCCTGGCGGTGCGGTACGTCGCACACCCTCGCAGTCATGGTCTTCTCCCACCGCATGGCCGTCCTGGCCGCCGTCGTCGCGATCCCGCTCGGCATCGCCGCGACCAGCTACGTCCTGACGGACACCCCCGAGCAGCCCAAGGCGCCGCCCAAGGTGGAGCTGGAGAGCGGCTCGCCGTCCGCGGAGCCGGCGTCTCCCCGGCCCGCCCCGAGCGACGAGAGGGTGTCCCCGCCGCCGGTGAGCGAGAATCCCTCGAACGATGACAGCGGAAACGACGACGCCGACGACAACGACGGAAGCGACGGCAGCGGCCGGGACGACCACGACGATGACGGCCCCGGCGACGACGGCTGAGCCCCGGCGACGGTGGATATCGGCCCGGGTCCGCATCCTGCTGTGGCTGCTCGTCGTGATGACCGTCGCGCTCACCGCGGTCGCGGCCACCACCCGCTCGGTCCTGCTCCGCGACGTCGACCACCGCATCGCCGGGCTCCTCGCCCAGGAGACCGCGGAGTTCACCAACCTCGCGCGCGAGGGCGTCGACCCGCACACCGGCGAGAAGTTCACCGAACCCGACGCGCTCCTGCGGCTCTTCCTCTCTCGGCAGTACGCCGATCCCGACGAGGAACTCCTCGGCCTGGTCGGCCGCGCGGGCGGGGCGCCCGCCAAGAAGGAGCAGTCCCGCGAGGCGCGCATCGACCATCCGCTGGCCGAGGACCCCGCCGCGCTGCGGGCCGTCTTCGAGTCGCCCGAGGCGACCGGCACGCTGCACCGCGACCGGGGCGAGGTCCGCTGGGCGAAGGTGGAGATCAAGGCGAGCGGCGGTCATCCGGCCGCGGCGTTCGTCGTGGCCTTCCACCCCGCGGGCGAACAGGCCAAGGCGGCCGACGTGTTCACCATGCTGCTCGCCATCTCCGGCGTCGCGCTCCTGATGACGACGGGCATCGGCTGGGCGGTCGCGGGCCGCATCCTCAAACCGGTGCGGCTGGTGCGCACGACCGCCGCGCAGCTCACCGAGCAGGACCTGACCCGGCGCATCCCGGTCCAGGGCAGGGACGACGTCGCGGCCCTCGCCGAGACGTTCAACGGCATGCTGGACCGCCTGGAGCGGGCCTTCGCCGCACAGCGCGAGTTCGTCGACGACGCGGGCCACGAGCTGCGCACCCCCATCACCATCGTCCGCGGCCATCTGGAGCTGATGGGCGACGGTCCCGGCGAGCGCGAGGAGACCGTCCGCATCGTGACGGAGGAGCTCGACCGGATGAGCCGCATCGTCGAGGACCTGCTGCTGCTCGCCAAGGCCGAGCGCCCCGACTTCGTCGCCCCGGAGCCCGTGCAGCTCGCCGAGCTGACCGCGGACGTCTTCGTCAAGGCGCGGGCGCTCGGCGGGCGCGACTGGCGGCTCGCCGAGGTCGCCGACGCCGAGGCCGGTCTCGACCCGCAGCGCATCACCCAGGCCATGGTGCAGCTGGCCCAGAACGCGGTCCAGCACACCGCCCCGGGCCAGCGGGTCGGCATCGGCTCCCGGCTGTGCGCGGGGCGCATCGAGCTGTACGTCGCCGACAGCGGGCCCGGTGTGCAGCCGCAGGACGCCGACGTCATCTTCGAGCGGTTCCGCCGCGGCACCGCGCGGCGCGGCTCCCGCGCCACCGGGGCGGGCCTCGGCCTCGCCATCGTCAAGGCCATCGCCGAGAGCCACGGGGGCGGCGTCGAGCTGCGCCCCACGGACGGCGGCGGCGCCACTTTCGTACTCGTACTTCCCCAGGGCCAGCCGGAAGGGGCGGCGCAGCAGTGAACCGGATACTGATCGTCGAGGACGAGGAGCGCATCGCGTCCTTCGTCGAGAAGGGCCTGCGCGCCAACGGCTTCACGACCACCGTGGTCGCCGACGGCGAGAGCGCCTACGACTACGCCCTGACCGGCAATTTCGACCTGATCGTCCTGGACATCGGGCTGCCGGGCAAGGACGGCTTCACGGTCCTGCGCCAGCTGCGCGAGGCCCGGGTGACCACGCCCGTCATCGTGCTGACCGCGCGGGACTCGGTGCGGGACACGGTGGCGGGCCTGGAGGGCGGCGCCGACGACTGGATGACCAAGCCGTTCCGCTTCGAGGAGTTGCTCGCCCGGGTGCGGCTGCGGCTGCGCACGGCGGCCAGGGCGCCCGAGGTGACGGTGTTGCGCAGCGGCGAGGTCACGCTGGACCTGCGGACCCGCAGGGCGCGTTCGGCCGGGCGCACGGTGGATCTGACGGCACGTGAGTTCGTACTCCTGGAGCTGTTCATGCGCCATCCCGGGCAGGTGCTCTCGCGGGAGCAGATCCTCTCGCACGTGTGGGGGTACGACTTCGACCCGGGGTCGAACATCGTGGACGTATACGTCCGGGCGCTGCGCAAGAAGCTGGGTTCGGAGCAGGTCGAGACCGTGCGCGGGATGGGGTACCGGCTGCCGGAGTGAACTTTCCTTCATCTGCGCCTCATTGAGGGCTCACGGCCCGGCGGCACGCTGAACCGCGTGACCCTGAACCTGCGGCAAGCCGCGACCCTCTGCGCGGCGCTCAGCATCTGCGCCCTGCTCGCGGTGCCCGGGAACTTCCCCGGCCTGAGCGGCGACGCCCGGCTGACCCTCGCCGTCTTCGCGCTGGCGACCTGCGCCTGGATCGGCACCCCGGTCGACGACACGTACATCGCACTCGGCGCGGGCCTCGCCCTCACCGCGACCGGTGTGATCAGCAGCGACACCCTGTTCGGCACCCTGGGCGACGAGACGGTGTGGCTGCTGATCTGCGCCTTCGTGCTGGCGGCGGCCGTGGCGCGCAGCGGGCTCTCGGGGCGTGCGGCGGCGTTCCTGGTCAGCGGGGCGGGCACCGTACGGCAGTTGACGCACCTGACGACCGCGGCGCTGGTGGTGACCGCCTTCGCGGTGCCCGCGACCTCCGGGCGCGCCGCGCTCGCGCTGCCCGTCTTCCTCGCGCTCGCCAAGGTCCTCGCCGACCGGAAGCGACTGGTCGTGATGCTCGCGCTGCTCTTTCCGACCGTGATCCTCCTGTCCGCGGTCGCGACCCTGATCGGTGCGGGAGCGCATCTGATCACGGTGTCGGTCCTGTGGGAGGCGATCGGTGAGCGGATCGGCTTCACGCAGTGGCTGCTGCTCGGGTTGCCGCTCGCCGTGACGTCCTCCCATCTGGCGGCGGAGGCCGTTCTGTTGACGACGACGCGGCGCGCGGACAGGAAGGGTCCGGTCCGCATCACCCTCGCCCAGCTCCAGGAGCACAGCGAGCAGCCCGTCACCGGCCCGTGGGCGCCCGCCGAGACGCGCTGCGCGCTGCTGCTCGCCACCGTCGTCGCCCTGTGGTGCAGCGAACCGCTCCACCAGGTGCCGCCCGCCGTCGTCGCGCTGATCGGAGCCGTGGTGGCCGCCTCCCCCGCCCTCGGCACCGTCGGCCTCAAGGACGCCCTCAAGACGGTTCCCTGGGCGCTGCTCCTGTTCATGGCGGCGACGATGGCGATGGGCGTCGCGCTCGCCGACTCGGGGGCCGCGAAGTGGCTGGTGTCCGGGCTGCCCCTGGACCTGCCCGCGTGGCTGTTCCTCGTGGTGGTCGTCGCGGTCAGCACGGCCGCGCACCTCGTCCTGCAGTCCCGCTCGGCCCGCTCCTCGGTCCTCGTCCCGCTGGTCGTGGCGGCCGCCGTCGGCGCGGGCGTCAACCCGGTCGCCGCGGCCCTCGCCTCCACGGCCGCGGCCGGGTTCTGCCACACCCTGCCCGCCTCCGCGAAGCCGGTCACCCTCTTCGCCGACATCCCGGACACACCCACCTACACCCCGCGGGACCTGCTGCGGCTCTCCGCGGTCCTGGCGCCGCTGACCGCCGCGCTCGTCCTGCTCTTCGCCGTGACGCTCTGGCCGCTGCTCGGCGTACCCGTCCGCTGAACCCCCTCGGTCCGCTGCCCCTCGCGTCCACCTGGAGACCACCGTGCTGACCCGTTTCGCCATCGCCCCCAGCGGCTTCAAGGAGTCGCTGTCCGCGAGCTCCGTGGCCGAGGCCATCGCCGCGGGGGTACGCCGTGTCGTCCCGCACGCCGAGACCGATCTGATCCCGCTGGTGGACGGCGGCGAGGGCACGGCCCGTGCGCTGGCCGCGGCGGGCGGCGGCCGTCTCGTCGCGCTGCCCGCGACCGGCCCCGTCGGCCAGCCGATCGGCACCCACTTCGCCCTGCTGCCCGACGGCACTGCGGTCGTCGAGATGGCGGCCGTGGCCGGTCTGTCGCTGGTCCCCCGCGATCTGCGCGACCCGGGCGCCACCACGACATACGGCGTCGGAGAGCTGATCCGCGCGGCGCTGGACACCGGGGCCCGCCGCATCCTGGTCGGCTGCGGCGACTCGGGCACCTCGGACGGCGGCGCGGGCGCCCTGCAGGCCCTCGGGGCCCGGCTCCTGGACGTGGACGGCTGGGAACTGCCGCGCGGCGGACGGGAGCTGACGCGCCTGAGCCGCATCGACCCCTGCGGCCTCGACCCGCGCCTCGCGGACACCGAGATCCGCGTCGCCTGCAACCCCTACAACGTGCTGTGCGGCGAGCGCGGCGTCGCCCGCGTCTTCGGCCCCCAGAAGGGCGCGACGCCCACCCAGGTCGAACAGCTCGCGGCCGCCCTGGAGCACTGGGCGCACATCCTCACGCGGGACGTCCTCACGCGCCACCTCCGCGGCCGGGCGGACCTCTTCGGCGGACCCGGCACCGGCGCGTCGGGCGGCCTCGGCGCCGGGCTCGCCGCCCTCGGCGCCGCCCTGCTCCCCCGCTTCGACGTCCTGCTGGACCGGCTCGACCTGGACGACCGGCTGGCCCGCGCCGACCTCGTCATCACCGCGGAGGGCGCCCTCGACCACCAGACGCCGCGCGGCAAGGTGCCCGCCGAGGTGGCCCGCCGCGCCAAACGGTCCGGGCGGCCCGTCCTGGTGCTCGCGGGCACGATCGGGGACGGCGCGCACGCCGTCCGCTCCCTCGGGGTCGACGCCTACAGCTCGATCCTGCCCGCCCCGGTCTCGCTGACCGAGGCGCTCGGCAGGGGCGGCGAGTTCCTCACCGACGCGACCGAGCGGGCGCTGCGGATGATCCAGCTCGGCTCACGCCTGCCCGCTCAGACGGCGGCGCTGGTGTCCGGGACGCAACGCCCGTCCTCGGTGCGGTAGTTCCACCGCGCACCGTCCGCCACCAGTTCCTTGACGGCGCGCACGAAGCGCTCGACGTGCTCGTCGGGGGTGCCCGCGCCGAAGCTCACGCGGATCGCGTTCAGCGACTTCTCGCCGGGCGCGGCCTCGGGGGCGCCGCACTCGCCGGGCTCGTCGGGCTCGCTGTCGAGCAGGGTGCGCACCAGCGGGTGGGCGCAGAACAGGCCGTCGCGGACGCCGATGCCGTACTCGGCGGAGAGCGCGGCGGCGAAGTGCGAGCTGTTCCAGCCGTCCACGACGAAGGAGATGACGCCCACGCGCGGCGCGTCGTCCCCGAAGAGCGAGAGGATCCGCACCTGCGGCACCTCGGCGAGGCCCGCACGGACCGTCCCGATCAGGTGCTGCTCGCGGGCGACGAGCTCGTCGAAGCCCGCCTCGGTGAGCGCCTTGCAGGCGGAGGCGATGGAGTAGACGCCGATGACGTTCGGGGAACCGGCCTCGTGGCGGGCCGCGGTGTCGTGCCACTCCACGTCCACGCCGCCGCCTGCTTCCTTGGGGCGTCGTGTCACCTTCCGCGAGGCCCCGCCGCCCGCGAGGTAGGGCTCGGCGGCGGTCAGCCAGTCGGAGCGGCCCGCGAGGACCCCGGAGCCGAAGGGCGCGTACAGCTTGTGCCCGGAGAACGCGACCCAGTCGACGTCCAGCTCGTCGATGGAGACGGGGTGGTGGGGCGCGAGCTGCGCGGCGTCGAGCACGATGCGGGCACCGTGCGCGTGAGCGGCCGCCGCCAGCTCGCGCACCGGCCAGAGCTCGCCGGTCACGTTGGAGGCGCCAGTCACGCAGACGAGGGCGGGTCCATTGGGGCCTCCCCTGCTCGAACGGAGCTGAGAGCTTGGGGAAGGGTCTCGGTCGGCGAGGGCGCGCTCCAGGGTCTGCACGGCCTCTTCGGGGGTGCGCGGCGCGTTGAGGTAGGTGACGCGGGCGTCCCGCCAGGGCAGCAGCGAGGCGTGGTGCTCGGTCTCGAAGACGAAGACCTGGCAGTCGGCGGGCAGCGCGGCGGCCAGCAGGTTCAGCGAGTCGGTGGTGGACCGGGTGAAGACGACCTGGTCGCCCTCGCGGCAGCCGAGGAACTCGGCGACGGTCGCACGGGAGTTCTCGAAGAGGTCGGTCGACAGCTGCGAGAGGTAGCCGGCGCCGCGGTGCACGCTGCCGTAGTACGGGGCGTACGCGGCCACGTCGTCCCACACCCGCTGCAGGGCCGGCGCGCTCGCCGCGTAGTCGAGCGCCGCGTAGGTCACCTCGCCGCCCGTGACGAGCGGGACGGTGACGTCCCGGCCGAGGACGGCGAGCGGGGCACAGACGGACGAGTCGGCGGCAACGGCGGAAACAGACATGGCGAACTCCCGTAAGAGGCAAGTGAGTTCACTGCGACGACGGCCGCGCCCGAGGCATGCGGCAGCGCAGTGATGAAGAGAAAAAGGGTGCGCGGAAAGGGGCCGAAGGCCCTAGCACATTCGCTTGCTCACGAGACTGCTCCCTTGAGGACCAGGACCCCAGGGTTGCGAGGGGTCCGCGCTTGCCATACGCCTTGCTGCGTACGACCTGGTCTTCACCCGGGGCACCCCGCCACGGACGGAGGGTTGCCGGACAGCGGGCCGGGGCCGTAGTCGCTGTCACTCATGACCTGTGCAGCATCCTGCCACACGATCTTCGGCGCGCAAGGCGCAGTCCAGGATCCGGACTGCGCCGTGCGTCACATCGGCGGCGCGCGTCAGCGGTTGCTGGCCGCCACCCACCGCTCCAGGGCCTTCTTGGCGGCGCCGGAGTCGATGGCCGCGGCCGCCCGCGCCATCCCCGCGCGGATCTGCTCCGTGAACGGCTCAGCGGTCGGCTTCAGGGCCACCAGGGCCGCGGCCGCGTTGAGCAGCACCGCGTCCCGCACGGGCCCGGTCTCCCCGCCGAGAAGCCGCAGCGCGACCTCCGCGTTGTAGGAGGCGTCCGCGCCGCGCAGCGCGGAGATCGGCACCAGGTCGATGCCGACGTCCCGCGGATCGAAGGACTCCTCCCGTACGACACCGTCGCGCACCACCCAGACGCGGGAGGACCCCGTCGTCGTCAGCTCGTCGAGCCCGTCGTCGCCGCGGAAGACGAGGGACGAGTGGCCGCGCTCGGCGAAGACCCCGGCCACGATCGGTGCCATCCGCGGGTCGGCGACCCCGACCGCCTGGGCGCGCACCTTGGCCGGGTTGGTGAGCGGGCCGAGAAGGTTGAAGACGGTGCGGATCCCCAGCTGGCTGCGGGCGGCGCCCGCGTGGCGCAGCGCGGGGTGGAACTTCACGGCGAAGCAGAAGGTGATCCCCGCCTCCTCCGCGACTTCCACGACCCGTGGCAGCGGCAGCTCCAGGTTCACCCCGAGCTTCTCCAGTACGTCGGAGGAGCCCGAGGCGCTGGAGGCGGCACGGTTGCCGTGCTTGACGACCTTCGCGCCCGCGCCCGCCACGACGATCGCGGACATGGTCGAGATGTTGACGGTCTTGGCCCCGTCGCCGCCGGTCCCGACGATGTCGACGGTCTCCCCCGGCACCTCGATCACGTTGGCGTGCGCGTACATCGCCCGTACCAGACCGGAGATCTCCTCGACGGTCTCGCCCTTGGCCCGCAGCGCGACCACGAAGGCCGCGATCTGCGCGTCGGTGGCCTCGCCGCGCATGATGCGGTCCATGGCCCAGGCCGTGTCGTCGGCGCTCTGGTCGCGCCCGTCGAGCAGGCCGTTCAGTACGTCGGGCCAGGAACGGTCCGCCGCGGTGTCGCCTCCTGCGGGGATCACAGCGTTCATGGCCGCTCCTGGTTTTTTCGTCTGCGTATGTAGGAAACACCCCGACACGTCGGGGTGGGACCACCCTATCCAGCCTCCGGGACGGCAAAGAGCCCCGTCCATGCAATGGACGGGGCTCTTGCCGTGGCGACCAGGGGATCCCCCCGCTCGAGCGAAGCCGAGAGTGGGGACGATCAGAGCTTCAGGTGATCAGTGGTGGCCGTGGCCGCTCGAGATCTCCTTGTACTCGTCTGCGGTGGGCTTGGGGATCTGGTTGTCCTCCCCGAAGTAGCCCTTGGAGAGCTTCGCCCGGAGCTTCTGCGAACCGGACAGCTTGCGCTCGACGCCGTTCTCGTCGACCGACGGGCCGAGCTCGATCGGCTTGTACTGCTCGTGCGCGGTGAGCGTGTGCAGCTGCTCCTTGCTGAGCGGCTCGTGGACCTCGATGAACTCACCGTGCGGCAGCCGCTTGATGAGACCCGACTCGCGGCCGTGCAGCACCTTGTCCTTGTCGCGCCGCTGCAGACCCAGGCAGATCCGCTTGGTGACGATGAAGGCGACGACCGGTCCGACGAAGAAGCCGATCCGGACGAACCAGGTGATCGCGTTCAGCGACAGGTGGAAGTGGGTGGCCCACAGGTCGTTGCCACCACCGACCAGCATGATCATGTACGCCGTGAGCCACGCGACACCGAAGGCGGTGCGGGTCGGGGCGTTGCGCGGGCGGTCCAGGATGTGGTGCTCGCGCTTGTCGCCGGTGACCCAGGACTCGATGAACGGGTAGACCGCGATGGCCACGAGGACCAGCGGGAAGACCACGACCAGCGGGATGAACACGCCCAGGGCGAGCGTGTGGCCCCAGAGGTTGATCTCCCAGCCCGGCATCACACGGATCAGCCCCTCGGCGAAGCCCATGTACCAGTCGGGCTGGGCGCCGGTGGACACCTGGTCCGGCCGGTAGGGACCAATGGCCCAGATCGGGTTGATCGAGGCGATCGCCGCGATGACCGCGATGACACCGAAGACCAGGAAGAAGAAGCCTCCGGCCTTGGCCATGTAGACCGGCAGCAGCGGCATGCCGACGACGTTCTTGTTGCTCTTGCCGGGGCCCGCGAACTGCGTGTGCTTGTGGTAGAAGACCAGGATCAGGTGCGCCACCACGAGGCCGAGCATGATGCCCGGCAGCAGCAGGATGTGGACCGAGTAGAACCGGGCAACGAAGTCGCCGCCGGGGAACTCCCCGCCGAAGAGGAACATCGACAGGTAGGTGCCGACGATCGGCATCGACAGGATGGCGCCCTGCATGAAGCGGACACCGGTGCCGGAGAGCAGGTCGTCCGGGAGCGAGTAACCGGTGAAACCGGTGAACATGCCGAGGACGAACAGCAGGAAGCCGAAGAGCCAGTTGACCTCACGGGGCTTGCGGAACGCACCCGTGAAGAACACGCGCATCATGTGCACGAACATGCCGGCGAGGAAGATCAGCGCCGCCCAGTGGTGGATCTGCCGGATCAGCAGACCACCGCGCACATCGAAGGAGATGTGCATGGTCGAGTTGAACGCCTCCGACATCAGCTGTCCCTGCATCGGGATGTAGCTGCCGCTGTACTCCACCTCGTTCATCGAGGGGTGGAAGAACAGCGTCAGGTACACACCCGTGAGGATGATGATGATGAAGCTGTACAGGCAGATCTCACCGAGCATGAAGGACCAGTGGTCCGGGAAGATCTTGCGCATGTTGGCCTTGGCCAGGGAGTAGATCCCCAGTCGGCCGTCGGCCCAGTCCGCGACCCGCTCACCGGCGGGTGCCTGCTGGCGCTTTTCGTTAGATGAAGTGGTGGTGGTGCTCATCCGCGCTCCCAGAAAGCAGGACCGACGGGCTCTTCGAAGTCGCCGTGCGCCTCGAGGTAGCCCTTTTCGTTCACGCCGATGCGCAGCTGCGGCAGGGCGTGGCCAGCCGGGCCGAAGATCACTCGGGCACCGTCGGAGAGATCGAAGGTGGACTGGTGGCACGGGCAGAGGACGTGGTGCGTCTGCTGCTCGTACAGGGAGATCGGGCAACCCACGTGGGTGCAGATCTTGGAGTACGCCACGATGCCCTCGTGCGACCACTCGAGCTCGCGCTTGTCCTTGATGTTCTCCGGCTGGATCCGGACGATCATCAGGGCGGCCTTGGCGATCTGCGTCTGGAAGTCGTGGTCGTGCTCCGACATGCCCTCGGGCATGGCGAAGGTCAGCGAACCGACCTGCACGTCCGCGGGACGCAGCGGCTCGTGGGTGTTCATGTTCACGAGCATCTTGCCCTTGGCCCACTTGGTGTGCCGGAGCTTGTCCTCGGGCAGCGGCCCGAGGTCACGCAGCAGGACGACACCGGAGAGCGGGACCAGGGCCAGCGCGCCGAGCATCGTGTTCCGGATCAGCTTGCGCCGACCGAAGCCCGACTCCTCGGCACCCTGCTTGAAGTCCGCCATGACCTTGGCACGGACCTCGGGCTCGGCCGCGATCTCGTGCCGCTCGTCGGTCATCTCCACGTCGGACATCAGGGTGCGGGCCCAGTGGACCGCGCCCGCGCCGATGCAGAACAGCGCCACGCCGAGGGTCGTGCCCAGGGCGAAGTTCAGGCCGCTGATGTGACCGATCGGCCAGATGAACACGCTCTTGTCGGCCGGGATCGCCACGTACGAGGCGATGAAGCCGACCGTCGCGATCATCGACAGCGTGAACATGAAGGCCACGGCACGCTCGGACCGCCGGGCGGCCCGCTCGTCGATGTCCTGGACTCGGTGCTCGTGGGGCGGCAGCCCCGGGTCGGCGAACGGGTTCTCTTCCGTCACCGCCACCGAGCCGTGCTCGGTCTCCTGCTTGCTGGGCAGGTTCTCTTCTGGAATCTCTTGGCTACTCATGACTTCTTGGCCTTTGCGGTCCGAGCGGCGACCCACACGGCGACCGCGATCAGCGAGCCGAGACCGAAGATCCAGCCGAAGAGGCCTTCACTGACCGGACCCAGACCACCCAGCTTGAGACCGCCAGGGCTCTCGGTCTTCTCACCGTTGACCGCGTCGAGGTACGCGATGATGTCCTTCTTGTTCTTCTCCGGCATCGTGGTGTCGGGGAAGGACGGCATGTTCTGCGGGCCGGTCTGCATGGCCTCGTAGATGTGCTTCGGGGAGACACCCTCCAGCGAAGGCGCGAACTTGCCGTGCGTCAACGCACCACCTTCACCGGTGAAGTTGTGGCACTGGGCGCAGTTGGTGCGGAACAGCTCGCCACCCTTGGCGATGTCCGCTCCGTCCGGGCTGTACTGCTTCTCGGTCGGAACCGAGGGACCGGCACCCAGCGACGAGATGTACGCCGCCAGCTGGTCGATCTGGGCCTGGTTGTAGATGACCTTCTTCTTGGGCGCCTGGGCGCCCGGCTGCTGGAGCGGCATGCGGCCGGTGCCGACCTGGAAGTCGACAGCGGCGGCGCCCACGCCCACCAGGCTCGGACCGTCGGAGGAGCCCTGACCGCCGGTTCCGTGGCAGCTGGAGCAGCCCACGGCGTAGAGCTTCTTGCCCTCGTCGATGGCGAGGGACTGGGCGGTGTCATCGGCCTGCGCCTTGTCCGCCGGCGCGAACGCGGCGTACAGCCCCCCGGTGGCCGCCAGCGCGAGGAGTAGGACGACGACCGCCGCCAGCGGATGGCGTCGTCGTGCGGAGAGCTTTTTCACGGATTACCCCGGTGTCAGGATCTTCTGCGTCGATGCTTCTGGAATGTTTCGGATGTGTCGCGTGAGCGACCTGCCGCTTACTTGATCATGTAGATCGTGGCGAAGAGGCCGATCCAGACCACATCGACGAAGTGCCAGTAGTAGGACACGACGATGGCTGCGGTCGCCTGCTCGTGGGTGAACCTCCTGGCCGCGTAGGTGCGACCGAGGACCAGCAGGAAGGCGATCAGGCCGCCCGTCACGTGCAGTCCGTGGAAGCCGGTGGTCAGGTAGAAGACCGAGCCGTACGGGTCGGACGAGAGCGAGAGGCCCTCGTGCTTGACCAGCTCGGTGTATTCGTACACCTGACCGCCGATGAAGATCGCACCCATGATGAAGGTGACGATGAACCACATCCGGAGCTTCTTCACGTCCCCGCGTTCAGCTGCGAACACGCCCAGCTGACACGTGAGTGAGGAGAGCACCAGGATCGTGGTGTTCGTCGCTGAGAACGGGAAGTTAAGGGCCGAGGCCATTTCCTTCCAGTGATCAGGACCCGTCACCGATCGCAGGGTGAAGTACATCGCGAAGAGGGCCGCGAAGAACATCAGCTCGGAACTCAACCAGATGATGGTTCCGACGCTGGTGAGGTTCGGTCGATTGACCGGCGGGTGCGCGTGCCCGGTATCTACTGTCGTTGCTGTCGCCACGACCGACATTATGTCGGTCGCTTATCCCGCCCTCACCCCGGGGGGTGCCGTTCGGAGTGTCTACGGGGTGTGTCCTGCCCGGATGGCCCATCGGAGGCCTGTCCGAACCGGTGTTGACGGGGTGTCGGGAGGAGTAGCATCCGCGCATCGGTTCCCGATCCCAAGACGGCACAGCTCGACGCAACAGCTCGACGTATCGGAGGAACAATGCAGCCGACCGCCACGGTGCTGGTCTACAGCGACAACGCGAGCACCCGCGAGCAAGTCCGGTTGGCCACGGGCCGCAGGCCGGCCACGGACGTTCCCCAGGTCCAGTTCATCGAGTGCGCCACGCCGCACGCGGTCATCAAGGAGCTCGACCGGGGCGGCATCGACGTCTGCGTCCTGGACGGCGAGTCGGCGCCCGGCGGCATGGGCGTCTGCCGGCAGATCAAGGACGAGGTCTTCCAGTCGCCGCCCGTGCTGCTGCTCATGGGGCGCCCGCAGGACGCCTGGCTGGCCACCTGGAGCCGGGCGGAGGCCGCGGTGACCCTGCCGGTCGAGCCGGTGGAGTTCGCGAGCGCCCTGGCCGGCCTGCTGCGCAGCAAGACGGCCGTCGAGGCCTGAGCCCCCCTGGTCGCACACGAGTAGCGCGCCGATCTTCCACGAGAGGGGCCCACGCCATGGCGTGGGCCCCTCTCGTGCGCCTCTGACGGCCTCTCTGCCGGGCCGTCAGACCTGCGGCCGCAGCCTGGCCGCGTCGACCGCCGCGGGGCCTTCCTTGGTGCCGGAGAGCAGCGCACTGCCCTTGCGCCACTTCTTCCAGCTCATGTTCCAGTCGCCGAGGCCGTTGCCGAACGTCGGCATGTCCTCGCCGTAGCTGTTGATGACGGTCACGAGGTCGCCCTGGCGGACGGTCTCGTAGAACCAGGCGGCGTCCCCGGTGCTCATGCCGGTGCAGCCGTGGCTGGTGTTCGCGGCGCCCTGTGAGCCCACCGACCAGGGCGCGGCGTGCACGTATTCGCCGGAGTCGGTCACCCGCGTCGCGTAATAGACCATCTTGTCGTAGAAGTCCGATGCGCCGATGCTGGCGCTGGTCATGCGTACGGAGTACTCCTTGCCCAGCACCACCTTGACGCCGTTGCGCGTCGAGTAGCCGGGCTTGCCCGTCGTCACCGGCACGGAGTTGATCTCCTCGCCGTTGCGGTAGACCGTCATGTAGTGCGACCCGGCGTCCGTCACGGCCTCGATGCGGTCGCCGATGGTCAGCTTCAGCGGCTTGGCCTCGCCGCCCCACAGCTTCTTCCTGACCTTGAGGCCCTCGAGGTTGCTGGAGACGTTGACGGTCGCGCCCGCGGGCCAGTACTCCTTCGGGCGGTAGTGCAGCGTCTTGCTGTCCACCCAGTACCAGGACCCCTCGGTGGCGGGCACCGAGCGGACCTTCAGGGCGCGCTCGACGACCGACCTGGCCTCCTTGCCCTTCACCTTGGCGCTGAGGGTGGCCGTGACGGGCTGTCCGACGCCGTACTTGCCCGCGTCGGGGCCGAAGACGACCTTCAGCTGCTTCTTCTTGGCGGGCATGTCGGTGTCGAAGGTCATGACCTTGCGGCCCGGCGCCCCGTCCTCGTCCTCCGTGCTCACCCGCACCGTGTAGTGGGCCCCTGCCGCCAGCGGCGTGGTGCTGTGCCACCGGGCGCCGTCGGCCGAGAGTTCGCCCGCCACGAACCGTCCCATGGCGTCGGTGGCCAGCACGTCGGTGATGCGCCCGTCGTCGCCCTGGGCCGTGACTTCGAGCGGCTTGTCCGGATCCGCCTTCTGGCTGCCCACGGGGCCGTTGAAGGCGATCTGGCCCGCGGCGTCGTACGGCTTCGCCGACAGCGGATGACCGTCTGAGCTGCCGCAGCCCGTGGCCCCCGCACCGAGTGCGGCCACCAGCATCGTGCAGCTCAGTACCGTGCGAATTCTCGGTGAGTGGCTCATAAACACACGGTATGAAGGTCTACCGGGTCCGGCGCGGCGAGTGACCCGTCCGTGGGGTGTCGCTTACGCCGAAGGGCCCCGGCGCTCCTTTCGGAGCGCCGGGGCCCTTCGGTCGCGGGTCGGGAACTACAGACTCACTGGGTCTGGTTCTCGCCGCGGTAGTACTCGAACACCCAGCCCCACAGGCCGATCAGGATGATCGGGGCCGAGAAGTACAGCAGCCACCAGCCGAAGACGACACCCATGAAGGCGAGCGCGCCACCGACGGCCAGGGAGAGCGGCTGCCAGCTGTGCGGGCTGAAGAAGCCCACCTCGCCGGCCTCGTCCGCGACGTCGGCCTCCTTGTTGTCCTGTGCCGAGGCGTCGACCCGCCGGGCCGTGAAGGCCAGGTAGTAGCCGATCATGATGCACAGGCCGAAGGCCAGGAAGAGCGCCGTGGTACCGGCGGGCTCCTTCGACCACACGCCATAGACGATCGCCATGGCGAGGACGAAGACGCTCAGCCAGATGAACATCTTGCCCTGGATCTTCACTTCGCGGCCTCCTTGTTGCCGCCGAGCAGCGCGGTGTCCTTCTGCCCGTCGTTCTCGATGTGGCCGAGCGCCGCGATCTCAGGGTGGTGCAGGTCGAACGCCGGCGATTCCGAGCGGATGCGCGGCAGGGTGAGGAAGTTGTGCCGCGGGGGCGGGCAGGACGTCGCCCACTCCAGGGAGCGGCCGTAGCCCCACGGGTCGTCGACCTCGACCTTCTTGCCGTACTTGGCGGTCTTCCAGATGTTGTAGAAGAACGGCAGGATCGACAGGCCGAGCAGGAACGAACAGATCGTCGAGATCGTGTTCAGGGCCGTGAAGCCGTCGGCGTGCAGGTAGTCCGCGTACCGGCGCGGCATGCCCTCGGCACCCAGCCAGTGCTGGACGAGGAACGTGCCGTGGAAGCCGATGAACAGCGTCCAGAAGGTGATCTTGCCGAGCCGCTCGTCGAGCATCTTGCCGGTGAACTTCGGCCACCAGAAGTGGAAGCCGGAGAACATCGCGAACACCACGGTGCCGAACACCACGTAGTGGAAGTGCGCCACCACGAAGTACGAGTCCGAGACGTGGAAGTCCATCGGCGGCGAGGCCAGGATGACGCCCGTCAGACCACCGAAGGTGAAGGTGATCAGGAAGCCGACCGCCCACAGCATCGGGGTCTCGAAGCTCAGTGACCCCTTCCACATCGTTCCGATCCAGTTGAAGAACTTCACGCCTGTTGGCACGGCGATGAGGAACGTCATGAAGGAGAAGAACGGCAGCAGCACGCCGCCGGTGACGTACATGTGGTGCGCCCACACCGTCACGGACAGACCGGCGATGGCGATCGTCGCGCCGATGAGGCCCATGTAGCCGAACATCGGCTTGCGGGAGAACACCGGGATGACTTCGGAAATGATTCCGAAGAACGGTAGGGCGATGATGTACACCTCTGGATGGCCGAAGAACCAGAAGAGGTGTTGCCATAGCAACGCGCCGCCGTTCGAGGCGTCGAAGATATGGGCGCCGAATTTACGGTCCGCCTCCAGGGCGAACAGTGCGGCGGCCAGGACCGGGAAGGCCAGCAGGACGAGCACCGCGGTCAGCAGCACGTTCCACACGAAGATCGGCATGCGGAACATCGTCATGCCCGGAGCGCGCATGCAGATGATGGTGGTGATGAAGTTGACCGAGCCCAGGATCGTGCCGAAGCCGGAGAAGGCCAGACCCATGATCCACATGTCCGCGCCGATGCCCGGCGAGCGGACCGCGTCCGACAGCGGGCTGTAGGCGAACCAGCCGAAGTCGGCCGCACCCTGCGGGGTGAGGAAGCCGCCGACCGCGATCAGCGAGCCGAACAGGTAGAGCCAGTAGGCGAACATGTTCAGCCGCGGGAACGCCACATCGGGAGCACCGATCTGCAGCGGCATGATCCAGTTCGCGAAACCGGCGAACAGCGGCGTCGCGAACATCAGCAGCATGATCGTGCCGTGCATCGTGAACGCCTGGTTGAACTGCTCGTTCGACATGATCTGCGTGCCGGGACGGGCGAGCTCGGCGCGCATGAAGAGCGCCATGACGCCGCCGATGCAGAAGAACGCGAACGACGTGACCAGATAGAGCGTGCCGATCGTCTTGTGGTCAGTGGTGGTCAGCCACTTGATCACGACGTTTCCCGGCTGCTTGCGCCTGACCGGCAGCTCGTCCTCGTACGAGTCGTCTGCTGCCGCGGCACCCTGAGGTTCGTTGAGGATGCTCACAGGTTGTTCGTCTCCCGGTTCTTCTCATGGCCCGTCTGCTCGATGCCGGCCGGGATGTAACCGGTCTGGTTCTTCTTCGCGAGGTCCTCGAGGTGCTGCTTGTAGCGCTCGGGAGAGACGACCTTGACGTTGAAGAGCATCCGGGAGTGGTCGACGCCGCAGAGCTCGGCGCACTTGCCCATGAAGGTGCCCTCCTTGTTCGGAGTCACCTCGAAGGCGTTGGTGTGGCCCGGGATGACGTCCTGCTTCATGAGGAACGGCACCACCCAGAAGGAGTGGATGACGTCACGCGAAGTCAGAACGAAACGAACCTTCTCGCCCTTGGGGAGCCAGAGGGTCGGTCCGGGGTTGCCGTTCTGGGGGTTCCGCTCGCCGGGCGTGCCGACCTCGTAGACGCCGCCGGCGTTCGCCGGGAAGTCCTTGCGGAAGCGGTCCGGAATGGCGTCCAGGTCCTTGGACGTCTTGGCGTCGCCCTTGTCGGAACCCGGAACGTCCTCGATGTAGTTGAAGCCCCAGCTCCACTGATAGCCGACCACGTTGACCGTGTGGGCCGGCTTCGCGTCGAGTTTGAGGAGCTTCGACTCGTCACGTGCCGTGAAGTAGAAGAGCACCGACACGATGATGAGCGGAACCACCGTGTAGAGGGCCTCGATGGGCATGTTGTAACGCGTCTGCGCCGGTACTTCCACCTTGGTGCGGCTGCGCCTGTGGAAGATGACGCTCCACAGGATCAGACCCCAGACCAGCACGCCCGTGGCGAGCGCTGCCGCCCACGAGCCCTGCCAGAGGGAGAGAATCCGCGGAGCCTCTTCCGTTACCGGGGTGGGCATTCCAAGGCGGGGGAAATCCTTGTATGTGCAACCGGTGGCGGTCGCCAGGATCAGGCCCGCAGTCAGCACCTGCGGCAGCTTCCGCCGCATCGGGCGCCGCGACGAGCGGTCGGAGCCGTTGGGACTCACGTAGCGCCTTCCCGAGAGTCTCGCCCGCGCGGTCGGCTGCGGCCTCCACGCTGGTCGGTCGCCGCCCTGCGTCGGGCAGGGGTTTGGATGTTTATGCGGACCAAACCCTACTGGACGCTATTTGGGGTCGCGCGGGGAGGGTGCCTAACGCGCCGCGGGTCACTCCGAAGGGTGGGACCAGGCTCCCTCGGCCGCTTTCTGACGGAGGGTCGGGACGCCCACCGGCTCGGTGGAATCCGCTGGTCCGCGGGTGCGGGCGGCTGGTGGCTGAGCGCGCGGTTCCCCGCGCCCCTGGGGAGCGCCCCGCAGGGGCCGCTCCCCAGGGGCGGGGCGCTCCGGCGACGTCTTAGCGTGGGGGCGTGCCCTACTTCGATGTCGCTTCCTCCGCCCCGCTGCATCCCGTCGCGCGGCAGGCCCTCCAGGCCTCCCTGGACGAGGGGTGGGCCGATCCCGCCCGGCTCTACCGCGAGGGGCGGCGGGCCCGGCTGCTCCTCGATGCCGCGCGCGAGGCGGCCGCCGACGCGGTGGGCTGCCGTCCCGACGAGCTCGTCTTCACCTCCTCCGGCACCCGTGCCGTGCACTCCGGAACGGCGGGGGCGCTCGCCGGGCGGCGGCGCGTCGGACGCCACCTGATCGTGTCAGCCGTCGAACATTCGTCGGTGCTCCATTCGGCCGAGGCCCACGAGCGCGACGGCGGGACGGTGACCGAAGTGGCGGTGGACCGCGGCGGGGCGGTGGACCCGGCGGCGTACGCCGCCGCGCTGCGGGAGGACACCGCGCTCGCCTGTCTGCAGTCCGCCAACCACGAGGTCGGCACGGAGCAGCCGGTCGCCCGGGTCGCCGAGGCGTGCCGGGCCGCCGGGGTGCCTCTTCTGGTGGACGCCGCGCAGTCGCTGCCCTGGGGGCCGGTCGAAGGGGACTGGTCGCTGCTGACCGGGAGTGCCCATAAATGGGGTGGTCCGGCAGGAGTCGGGCTTCTCGTCGTACGCAAAGGGGTGCGGTTCGCCGCGCAAGGGCCCGTCGACGAGCGGGAGTCAGGGCGGGCCGCGGGGTTCGAGAACATTCCGGCGATCGTGGCGGCGGCCGCCTCGCTGCGGGCGGTGCGGGCCGAGGCCGCGGCGGAGGGGGCGCGGCTGCGGGAGCTGACGGAGCGGATCCGGTCGCGGGTGCCGGGGCTCGTGCCGGACGTGGAGGTGGTGGGCGATCCGGTGCGGCGCCTGCCGCACCTCGTCACCTTCTCCTGTCTCTATGTCGACGGGGAGACCGTGCTGCACGAGCTCGACCGGGCCGGGTTCTCCGTGTCGTCCGGGTCCTCGTGCACCAGCTCGACGCTGACGCCGAGCCATGTGCTGCGCGCCATGGGGGTGGTCAGCGAGGGGAACGTACGGGTGTCGCTGCCGCTCGGGGCCGACGAGGCGGACGTCGAGCGCTTCCTCGACGTGCTGCCCGGGGTCGTGCGGGGCGTGCGGGAGACCTTGGGGGCGCCGGTCGCGGGCGGGGACGGGGCGGCGGAGGCCGTGACCGTCGACGCGCTCGGGATGAGCTGCCCGCTGCCGGTCATCGAGCTGGCCAAGGCGATCGGACGGGTGCGGGTGGGCGGCACCGTCACCGTCCTCGCCGACGACGAGGTCGCGGCCGTGGACATTCCCGCCTGGTGCTGGACGCAGGGGCAGGAGTACGTGGGTGAGCGGCCGGCGGACCACGGTGTCGCGTACCTGGTCCGCCGGAGCTCGTGACGGCTAGGCCAGGTGCGGCTGGACCTCGGCGGTGGCCTCGTGGCCGTACGCCTTGGTGAAGCGGTCGATGAAGTTGCTGCGGCGCAGCTCGTACTCCTGCGTGCCGACGGTCTCGATGACCAGGGTGGCGAGCATGCAGCCGACCTGCGCCGCGCGCTCGTGGGAGACGCCCCAGGCCAGGCCCGAGAGGAAGCCCGCACGGAACGCGTCGCCGACGCCGGTCGGCTCCACCTTGGCCTCCTCCTCCGGGACGCCGACCTCGATCGGGTCCTTGCCCGCGGACTCGATGCGGACGCCGCGGGCGCCGAGGGTCGTCACGCGGTGGCCGACCCGCGAGAGGATCTCGGCGTCGGTCCAGCCCGTCTTGGACTCGATGAGGCCCTTCTCGTACTCGTTGGAGAAGAGGTACGCCGCCCCGTCGAGGAGCGTGCGGATCTCCTCGCCCTCCATGCGCGCGATCTGCTGCGAGAAGTCCGCGGCGAAGGGGATCTCGCGGGCACGGCACTCCTCGGTGTGCCGGAGCATCGCCTCGGGGTCGTCGGCGCCGATCGAGACGAGGTCGAGGCCGCCCACGCGGTCCGCCACGGCCTTCAGTTCGATGAGGCGGGCCTCGCTCATCGCGCCCGTGTAGAAGGAGCCGATCTGGTTGTGGTCGGCGTCCGTGGTGCAGACGAAGCGCGCGGTGTGCAGGGTCTCGGAGATGCGCACCGAGGCGGTGTCCACGCCGTGCCGGTCGAGCCAGGCGCGGTACTCGCCGAAGTCGGATCCCGCGGACCCGACCAGGATCGGGTTGGTGCCGAGCTGCCCCATGCCGAAGCTGATGTTGGCGGCGACGCCGCCCCTGCGGACGTCGAGGGCGTCGACGAGGAAGGAGAGGGAGACCGTGTGCAACTGATCGGCGACCAGCTGGTCGGCGAAGCGGCCGGGGAAGGTCATCAGGTGGTCGGTGGCGATGGAGCCGGTGACTGCAATACGCACGGCTGGATGCTCCTGTGGAGGAGAGGCGGGGGTTGACAGTTCACGCTACCGGGTCGGGGCACCCTGCCTGAAGTGGCAAAACTACCCGATAGTAGGGCTTTTTTCATGAGCGTCCGGATGCATACGGTGCCGTTATGACCGTTATCCCGAAGGATGTCGTCCTGCAGCGTCAAGTCACACCCAAGGCGGAGACCAGCGAGAGCATGGAGTCGCTGCGCGGCGACTGCGCCCGCATGGTGCCGCACTGGGCGGTGCCCGCCGCGGCCGCGGCCGCCCCCGTGCCGCCCTCCCTGATCCACGGCATCACGGTCCCGCCCTCCTCCGCCCGCCTGATCGGCGAAATGTCCGAGTACGGAGACTGAGGGAGACTGGTTCCGGGGCCCTGGCGCACACGTCGAGGGAACCGTGCGCTCCCCCGCTGCGTCCCATCTCCGTCCCCCGTAAAGGGGAACTGAGATACGACGAAGCCCGCCGGTGGCAATCACCTGTGGGATTTCAGGGACAGCAGTGCAGTCGAAGGAGCGATGCGGTGAGCACCGAGCGATCCGATCATGAGGCGGCCGAGCCGCAACGGCGGCGGTCCCGTCTGGCCGTCGCCTCGGTCGCGGCCACCGTGCTGCTGGTCGGCGGCGGTGGGGCGTACTTCGCGGCGTCCGCGTCCGGCGGTGGCGGCAACGGCGGCAGTGACGGGGCACCCGCGGGGGACGGCGGCAACCCGCCGCCCCTCGCCCTGGACGGCTATCCGGGCGGCGACGGGCAGGGCGACGCCAGAAGCGGCACCGGCGGAACCGGCGACTCCAACGGCATCGCGCCCGGCGAGCCCGACCCGAACGGCGCGACGTACCGGGCGACCACCGAGCTGCCCGACGGCCCCGAGTCGGCCGCGGTCCACCACGCCCGCGGCGAGGTCGCCCTGGCCGAAGTCACCGAACTGGCCAAGGCCCTGGGCGTGACCGGGACGCCGAAGTCGCAGGACGGCGCCTGGAAGGTGGGCCCCGGCAACGACGGGTCCGGACCCTCGCTGCAGGTGAACAAGCAGGCGCCCGGCACCTGGACCTATACCGGACACGGCACGGGCGGCACCGACAACTGCCCCCGCTTCAAGCCCTGTTCCAGCACGTCCACCGCGCCGAACGGCGAGACGGGCGACGCGGTGAGCGAGCAGGCGGCCAAGGACGCCGCCGCGCCGGTCCTGAAGGCGCTCGGCCAGGACGACGCGAAGCTGGACGCGAGCCAGCTGATGGGCGCCGTGCGGGTGGTGAACGCCGACCCGAAGGTGGACGGCCTGCCGACGTACGGCTGGTCGACCGGCATCCAGGTCGGCGCGGGCGGCGAAGTGGTCGGCGGCAGCGGCCAGTTGAAGGCTCCGGTCAAGGGCGCCACGTACCCCGTGATCGGCGCCCAGGAGACCCTGGACCGGCTGAACAAGCCGGGCGGCGAAGGCCACGTCGGCATCGGCGGCTGCGCGACCCCGGTGCCGGCCGCCGGCGACACCACGAAGAGCGAGGGCGGCAGCGGCCCGAAGCAGGCTCCCTGCAAGCCGTCGTCCACGGCGCCGAAGGCGCAGCCGGTGTCCGTCAGCGGCGCCACGTTCGGCCTCGCGACGCACTTCGTAAACGGCAAGCAGACCCTCGTGCCGTCCTGGCTGTTCGACGTGAAGCCGAAGGGCGCGCAGGACACCTTCACGGTGACGCACCCGGCGGTCGCGCCCGAGTACCTGACGTCACCCAGCACCCCGGGCACGCCGAAGCCCACCGAGAAGCCGGGCGAGAAGGGCGACGGGGCCGGGAAGGGCGATGCGGACAAGACGCGCCTGACGTCCTACAGCGCCGACGGGAAGTCGCTGACCGTGCACTTCTGGGGCAGCGCCTGCGCCGAGTACTCCGCGTCCGCGCGGGAGGACGGTGACCGCGTGACGGTCGAGATCACCCAGACCGGCAAGAAGGGCGACGTCTGCATCATGATCGCCAAGGACCTCAAGGAGAAGGTCACCCTCGACAAGCCGCTGGGCGACCGCAAGGTCGTGGACTCCGCGGGTGACACGGTCCGGCGGAAGTAGCGCGACGGCGCGAACGGCACGGACCGCGAGCGGCACGCACGAAGGCGGCGGCCCCCTGGAACCTCAGGGGGCCGCCGCCTTCGACGTGGGTGCCTCCAGGCCTAGCTGAAGGAGTCGCCGCAGGCGCAGGAGCCCGTGGCGTTCGGGTTGTCGATCGTGAAGCCCTGCTTCTCGATGGTGTCCACGAAGTCGATGGAGGCGCCGCCCAGGTAGGGAGCGCTCATCCGGTCCGTGACGACCTTCACGCCGTCGAAGTCCTTGACGACGTCGCCGTCGAGCGAACGCTCGTCGAAGAACAGCTGGTAGCGCAGGCCCGAGCAGCCGCCGGGCTGAACGGCGACGCGCAGCGCCAGGTCGTCCCGGCCCTCCTGCTCCAGCAGGCCCTTCACCTTGGCCGCGGCGGCGTCCGACAGGAGGATGCCGTCGCTCACGGTGGTGGTCTCGTCCGATACGGACATCTGCTTCTCTCCCGGGTTGTACGGAGACTGCTTGCCGACGGTTGCAACCGGCGGGGCCGCGGATTCATTCCGGGCCGAGCGCTTACGTCTTACCCCTTCATGCTCGCACATGGCGCCGGGAGGAACAGCGGGTCGTGGAACGGGGAATGCGTCACATCGACACAATGGCCATCGTCAAACTGACACGAAGCGGTTATGATAGATAACGTCAATTAGACGAAAAGGATCGTCTGCAGATTAGAAAGGGTGCGTGTTGTGACCACCGCCCAGTCCCCCGTGGACAGCGTGAACCTCGATGTTCAGCCCACGCCCCTCGCCCTGCTGCTGCTCGGCCGCGAGGCCGACCCCAGGAGCGAGCGCGGCGTGGAGTGCCCCGGCGATCTGCCGTCCCCGTCCGACCCGGACCTGGTCGAGCGCGCCCGCGCGGCCAAGGAGAAGCTCGGCGACAAGGTCTTCGTGCTGGGCCACCACTACCAGCGCGACGAGGTCATCCAGTTCGCGGACGTCACCGGCGACTCCTTCAAGCTGGCGCGTGACGCGGCCGCGCGGCCGGACGCGGAGTACATCGTCTTCTGCGGCGTGCACTTCATGGCCGAGTCGGCCGACATCCTGACGACGGACGACCAGAAGGTCGTGCTCCCCGACCTCGCGGCCGGCTGCTCGATGGCCGACATGGCCACCGCCGAGCAGGTCGCCGAGTGCTGGGACGTGCTGACCGAGGCCGGGATCGCCGAGCAGGTCGTGCCCGTCTCGTACATGAACTCCTCGGCCGACATCAAGGCGTTCACGGGCAAGCACGGCGGCACCATCTGTACGTCGTCCAACGCCAAGCGCGCGCTGGAGTGGGCCTTCGAGCAGGGGGAGAAGATCCTCTTCCTGCCCGACCAGCACCTGGGCCGCAACACCGCGGTGCGCGACATGGGCCTCTCGCTCGACGACTGCGTCGTCTACAACCCGCACAAGCCGAACGGCGGCCTGACCGCCGAGCAGCTGCGCGACGCGAAGATGATCCTGTGGCGCGGGCACTGCTCGGTGCACGGGCGCTTCTCGCTGGAGAGCGTGGAGGACGTCCGTGCGCGCATCCCGGGCGTGAACGTCCTGGTGCACCCGGAGTGCAAGCACGAGGTCGTCGCCGCGGCCGACTACGTGGGCTCGACCGAGCACATCATCCAGACCCTGGAGGCGGCGCCGGCCGGCTCCAAGTGGGCGATCGGCACCGAGCTGAACCTCGTGCGCCGACTGGCGAACCGTTTCGCCGCCGAGGACAAGGAGATCGTCTTCCTCGACAAGACGGTCTGCTTCTGCTCGACCATGAACCGGATCGACCTGCCGCACCTGGTCTGGACCCTGGAGTCCCTCGCCGAGGGCAAGCTCGTCAACCAGATCGAGGTGGACCGGGAGACCGAGCAGTTCGCGAAGCTGGCGCTGGAGCGGATGCTGGCGCTGCCGTAGTGCGGCTGTCTTGACCTCGCCGTAAGGGGCGCCCGCCATTGCGGGCGCCCCTTACGGCGTTCTAGGCTCCTCGGGCGCGCGCCGCCGTGTCGTTCTCGCGCGCGTCCAGTGCTCCGCGCACTTTTCCCGGCAACACGTCTTCCGGACCCTCCCCCTTCTTCTGTGGCCGCTCGTCCGCCTGCCCAGGAGGGTCCCTTCGTCATGCCCTTTCCCCTGCTCACCACCGCGCTCGTACTGATCTCGTTCGTCGGACCGCTCTCGACCGACATGTATCTGCCCGCCTTTCCGCGCATGGCCGAGGAGTTGGGCACCGACGCGTCCGGCGTACAGCTCACGCTGACCGCGTTCCTCGTCGGGATGACGGCGGGCCATCTCGTCTTCGGGCCGCTCTCCGACCGGTACGGCAGGAGGGGGCCGCTGCTCGCGGGGGCGGCGGCCTGCACGGTGTGCACCGCGCTGTGCGCCCTCGCGCCGTCGCTGTGGTGGCTGGTCGTCCTGCGGTTCCTGGCCGGGTTCGGTGGGGCGGCGGGAGTGGTGATCAGCCGCGCCGTCGTCACGGACGTGGTCCAGGGCGCGGGCGCGGCGCGCCTCTTCGGGGTGCTGATGACGCTGGCCGCTCTCGGGCCGGTCCTGGCTCCGCTCGCGGGCGGCGCCGTGATCGGGGCGGCGGGGTGGCGGGGGGTGTTCTGGGT
>NZ_LIPN01000158.1 GCF_001418325.1 Streptomyces atriruber
GCGGGTGCCGCGCGGCACGACGGGCAGGCCGAGCAGGACGAAGCGGCGCCGTCCCGTGAGGCGCTGGTAGTTGCGGTCGCCGCCGCAGGCCGGGCAGAAGAATTCACCGTCGCCGACGGCGTCCCAGGCCGTGTGCATGCCGACCATGCGCCTGCACAACGCCCGCCCGCGCGAGACCGGCTTGACGGGGATGCGGGCATTCCGACCGTTTCGTTCCCGATCTGGCAGCATCACGCACCTCCGTAACTCCCCGGCTGCATTGCCGCGTTGGCGTGATGTTAGCCACATCGATGATGTGGCGTCAGCACCTCGCACAGGAGAGCGAGCCCGACATGGCCGGGAGATGACGCGGCCCCGCCCGCCGGAAAGGCGGACGGGGCCGGGCGGGGACGGGTGGCGGACTAGCGTGCCGCGCGGTTGACGGCGGAGACGACGGCCTTGAGCGAGGCGCGCGTCGTGTTCGCGTCGATGCCGATGCCCCAGAGCACCTTGTCGCCGATCGCGCACTCGATGTACGAGGCGGCCTGCGCGGACGCGCCCTCGCTCATCGTGTGCTCCTGGTAGTCCAGGAGGCGTACGTCGATGCCGATGCCCTGCAGCGCGTCGAAGAAGGCGGAGATCGGGCCGTTGCCCGTACCGGTCAGGACGGTGTCCGCGCCGTCCAGCGTGGCCTCGACGGTGAGGCGGTCGACGCCGTCGGTGTCGGTCGTCGTCTGGCCGTTCTTGACCTGAATCCGACCCCAGGGGTTCGCGGGGTTCGGCAGGTACTCGTCCTGGAAGACGCTCCAGATCGCGGCGGGCGTGACCTCGCCGCCCTCGGCGTCGGTCTTCGTCTGGATGATCCTGGAGAACTCGATCTGCATGCGGCGCGGCAGGTCCAGCTTGTGGTCGTTCTTCAGGACGTACGCGATGCCGCCCTTGCCGGACTGCGAGTTGACGCGGATGACGGCCTCGTAGGACCGGCCGACGTCCTTGGGGTCGATGGGCAGGTACGGCACGGCCCACTCGATGTCGTCGACGGTCTTGCCGTCGGCCTCGGCCCGGCTCTCCATCGCGTCGAAGCCCTTCTTGATGGCGTCCTGGTGGGAGCCGGAGAAGGCGGTGTAGACCAGGTCGCCCGCGTACGGGTGCCGGGGGTGGACCTCCATCTGCGTGCAGTACTCGTACACGCGGCGGACCTCGTCGATGTCCGACAGGTCGACCTGCGGGTCGACGCCCTGCGAGAAGAGATTCATGCCCAGCGTCACCAGGTCGACGTTGCCGGTGCGCTCGCCCTGGCCGAACAGGCAGCCCTCGACGCGGTCGCCGCCGGCCATGACGGCCAGCTCGGCGGCGGCGACGGCGGTGCCGCGGTCGTTGTGCGGGTGGATGGAGAGGCAGACGTGCTCGCGCCGGGACAGGTTGCGGGACATCCACTCGAAGCGGTCCGCGTGGGTCGAGGGCGTCGAACGCTCGACCGTGGCGGGCAGGTTGAGGATGATCTCGCGGTCGGCGTCGGGCTGCCAGACGTCCATGACGCCCTCGCAGACCTCCAGGGCGAAGTCCAGCTCGGTGTCGGTGAAGATCTCGGGGCTGTACTGGTAGCCGAAGGTCGTGCGGTCGTCGAGCAGCTTGTCGGCGTACTCCATGACCAGGCGCGTGCCGTCGACGGCGATCTGCTTCACGGCGTCGCGCGAGCCGCGGAAGACGACATCACGCCACACGGGTGCGGTCGCGTTGTACAGGTGGACCGTCGCGCGCCGGGCGCCCTTCAGTGACTCCACCGTGCGCTCGATGAGCTCTTCGCGCGCCTGGGTCAGGACGGAGATGGTCACGTCCTCGGGGATCGCGTCCTCGTCCTCGATGATCGACCGTACGAAGTCGAAGTCCGTCTGGCCCGACGAGGGGAAACCGACCTCGATCTCCTTGTAGCCCATGCGCACCAGCAGGTCGAACATGGCGCGCTTGCGGGCCGGGGACATCGGGTCGATCAGCGCCTGGTTGCCGTCGCGCAGATCGGTGGAGAGCCAGCGGGGAGCGACCGTGATCCGGTTGTCCGGCCAGGTGCGGTCGGGGATGTCGACCTGCTCGTACTGCCCGTACTTGTGAACCGGCATGGAAGTGGGGCGCTGGAAGTTCGGCATGTGCGGGGCTCCTCGGAAGTGTCCTGAAGGACGGCCGACGGTCTTTAGCGCAACGCCGAACTCCGCGGGGAGGGGGTCGGCCTCGACTTACAGGCCCTCGCCGCGGCAGCTAAGGAGAAGCAGCCCGAATCGCATGATGTGCCGCAGCCTAGCCGAGCCGCGCTCTGTGCGCGGGCCCGTATCAGTATGCGGGACCGTGGCCGGATAAACCCCCTGTGGTGATCAATCCCTCTATTTCAGCAATCATGGTTTCAGGTAGTGACAGCGGCATGACCCAGTGCCACATTGCCGCCATGACCGTCAACCCACGGGGCTTCGAGCCCGTCTTCTGCACCATCGTCCCGCCCCACGTCCTGGACACGCTCGCCCAGAGCCAGGACCCCGCGCTCGCCGCACCCGCCCGCCGCACCCTGGAGCGGGACTCCATCGAGCGCACCCACCGCCGCCTGACGACCGTCATCGGCGCGCCCAGCGTCGCCGCGCCCAAGGAAGCCGCCGAGGGCAAGCCGCACCGCACGATCTACGACGCCAAGCACCGCACGGAGCTCCCGGGCCGCAAGGTGCGCGGCGAGGGCGACAAGCCCGGCAAGGACGCCACCGTCAACCGGGCGTACGCAGGCCTCGGCGCCACCTTCGAGCTCTACCAGAAGTCGTACGAGCGCAACTCCATCGACGGCAACGGCCTGCCGCTGAACGCCACCGTGCACTACGGCGAGGACTACGGGAACGCCTTCTGGAACGGCGAGCAGATGGTGTTCGGCGACGGCGACAACGAGATCTTCCTCGACTTCACCATCCCCGTGGACGTCATCGGCCACGAGCTCACCCACGGCGTCGTGCAGTACACGGCCAACCTCACGTACTTCGGCCAGCCGGGCGCCCTGAACGAGTCGATGGCGGACGTCTTCGGATCGATGATCAAGCAGTACACACTCGGCCAGACCGCCCAGGAGGCCGACTGGCTGATCGGCGCGGGACTGCTCGCCCCGCGCGTCACCGGCAAGGCGCTGCGCTCCATGAAGGAGCCCGGCACGGCGTACGACGACGACGTGCTCGGCAAGGACCCGCAGCCCGCCGACATGGACCACTACGTCCGCACGGGCCGCGACAACGGCGGCGTGCACATCAACTCCGGCATCCCCAACCGCGCGTTCTACCTGGTCGCCGATGCCCTCGGCGGTCACTCGTGGGAGCGGGCCGGACAGATCTGGTACGCCGTCCTGACCGGTGGCGAGCTGGCGCAGGACGCGTCCTTCGCCGACTTCGCGAAGCTGACGGTGGCCGCCGCGCGCGCCAAGTACGGCGACGGGGACGAGCTCAAGGCCGTCATCGACGCGTGGTCCACGGTCAAGGTCCCGGCGACCGACTGAACTGCCGCGACGACCGGCCCGATGACGTGCTACCGGCCGCCCGCCCGGTGGAGTAGACAGGACCCATGCGTATCCAGGTGAAGCGGACCGGAGGATTCGCGGGCATCGACCGGCATGCCGAGGTGGACACCTCGCAGCTGGCCGATGCCCCGGAATGGCACGCCCTGGCCGAACAGGCCGTGGCCGAGGGTCGGAGCGCCCCGCCGATAGGGGTGCCGGACGGCTTCAACTACCAGCTGACGGTGGACGGGCGGACGGTGTACTGCTCGGACCCGCGGCTGACGGAGCCGCAGCGGAAGCTGATCTCACGGGTGCTGAAGGAGGGCGCGTAGGAAGCCTGGGGGTCGGCGGACCCGAGAATCAGTGAACCTGAGGATTGTTCACCTTTTCCGCGCATGCCCATTGACTTCCGTACTCGGCGGTACGGAAGATCCCGCCCATGGCAGCGAGTGCGGCGACACCGGCGATCCCCCCGTTCCCCAGGCTCCCTGAGTTCCCCCGCGACTTCGTGTGGGGCGTCTCCACGTCGGCCCACCAGATCGAGGGCGCCGTCGCCGAGCGCGGCGCCTCGGTCTGGGACGCGTTCACGGCCGTACCGGGGAACGTGAAGGACGGCTCGACGGCCGCGGTGGCCTGCGACCACTACCACCGCTACCGCGAGGACGTGGCGCTCGTCCGCGACCTGGGCGTGGACGCCTACCGCTTCTCGGTGTCCTGGCCGCGCGTGCTGCCGACCGGCGCGGGCACGGTGGACCCGGCGGGCCTGGACTTCTACGACCGCCTCGTCGACGAGCTGTGCGCGGCGGGCATCCGCCCCGTCCCCACCCTCTTCCACTGGGACACCCCGCTCGCCGTGCAGGAGAAGGGCGGCTGGCTGAACCGGGACACCGCCGAGCGGTTCGCCGAGTACGCGGCCGTCGTCGCGGCCCGCGTCGGCGACCGCGTCACCAAGTGGATCACCCTCAACGAACCGGCGGAACACACCCTGCTGGGCCACGCGCTCGGCCAGCACGCCCCCGGCGAACGGCTCCTCTTCGACGCGCTGCCCGTCGCCCACCACCAGCTCCTCGCACACGGCCTGGCCGTACGGGCGCTGCGCGCGGCCGGCGCCGGAGACATCGGCATCGCCAACTCGCACGGCCCGACCTGGCCCGCCTCCGCCGCCGAGGACGACACGGCCGCCGCGGACTTCTACGACCTGCTCCTCAACCGCCTCTTCGCGGACCCGCTGCTCCTCGGCCGCTACCCGGAGGGCATCGGCGAGCTGATGCCCTCGGACGACCTCGACGCCGACCTGTCGGTCGTCTCGGAGCCGCTCGACTGGTACGGGATCAACTTCTACCAGCCGACGAAGGTGGGGGCGCCGCTCCCCGAGGGCACGGCCACCGAGTTCGCGGGCGTCACGATCCCGCCCGAACTCCCCTTCTCCCCGCGGCAGATCGAGGGCTATCCGGTCACGGACTTCGGCTGGCCGGTCGTCCCCGAGGCCCTCCCCGAACTGCTCACCGCCTTCCGCGACCGCTACGGCGACCGCCTCCCGCCCCTCGTCATCACCGAGAACGGCTGCTCGTACGACGGACTCGACGACCAGGACCGCATCTCCTACCTCGACGGCCATCTGCGGGCGCTGCACCGGGCGATGGCGTCGGGCGTGGACGTGCGCGGCTACTTCGTCTGGTCGCTGATCGACAACTTCGAGTGGGCGGAGGGCTACCGGCAGCGCTTCGGCCTCGTCCACGTCGACCACTCCACGCAGGTGCGCACCCCGAAGGCGTCGTACCACTGGCTGCGCGAGGCCCTGCGGGCGCGGCGCCCATGACCGCCACCGCGCTGCGGGAGCCGACCGAACGGGTGGGCCGCGGCTGGACGGCCGCGCTGTCGGTCGCCAACGGCGCGATCTGGGTGGGCTGGTACGGCCCGCTGCAGATCCTCCTCGCCGTCCAGGCGGAGGACCTCGCGCCCGCGGGCACCTCCAAGGAGACCGTGCTCGCCTGGGTGACGGGCATCGGCGCGGTCGTCTCCCTCGCCGCGAACCCCCTCTTCGGCGCGCTCTCGGACCGCACCACGTCCCGCTGGGGGCGGCGCACCCCGTGGATCGTGGCGGGCGCGGCGGGCGGCGCGGCAGCGCTGCTGCTGCTCTCCGCGGCGGACTCGGTGTGGTGGCTCGCGGCGGGCTGGTGCCTGGTCCAGCTCACCCTGAACGCCGCGTTCGCCGCGGTGACGGCCGCCGTGCCGGACCGTGTGCCGCGCCTGCAGCGGGGCTCGGTGGGCGGCTGGCTCGGCGCGGCGCAGCTGCTCGGCGTGGTCGTCGGCACGGGGCTCGCGACGGCGGCGGGCGGGACGGTCGGCGGGTACGCGGCCTGCGCGGTCTTCACCCTGGTGGGCGTCCTGCCCTACGTCGTACGCCATCGGGACCTGCGCCTGGCCGAGGCCGACCGGCCGCCGTGGTCCCGGCGGGACTTCCTCGCGGGCTTCCGGCCGAGCCCGCGCCGCCACCCCGACCTGGCCTGGGCGTGGCTGACCCGCTTCCTGATCAACGTCAGCAACTCGCTGGTGCTGCTCTATCTCCTCTACTTCCTCCGCGACCGCCTGGACCGCGCGGACCCGGAGGAGGGCGTGCTGATCCTGACGGCCGTGAACGGCGCGACGATGCTCGCCACGGTCGTGGTGGGCGGCGCCTGGTCGGACCGGGTGGGCCGCCGCAAGCCCTTCGTGATCTGGTCGGGGGCGCTGATGGCGGTGGCGACGGGCCTGCTCGCCCTCTGGCAGACGTGGCCGGGCGCGATCGTCGCGGCGGCGCTGCTCGGCATCGGCTTCGGCGTCTTCACCTCGGTGGACTTCGCCCTGATGACGGACGTCCTGCCCACGGCCGCGGACCGCGGCAAGGACCTCGGCATCATCAACATCGCCAACTCCCTGCCCCAGGTGGCGGCCCCCGCCATGGCGGCCCCGATCGTGACCCACCTGGGCGGCTACCGCGCCCTGTACCTCACGGCAGCGGTGATCGGCGTGACGGGCTCGGTGCTGGTGACGCGGATCAAGGGGGTGCGATGACGGGGCGGCGCCTCAGCACCCGAGCTGGCGCGGGTCCCGCTGCCAGTCCTCGGCGACCTTCACATGCGGGTCCAGGCCGCATCAACGTGCGACTACCGCCGCGTGACAGGCGCGCACAGCCAACCACCCGCCAAGCCCCGCACAAACCCGCTCAGAACCCCAGCTTGCGCAGCTGGCGCGGGTCCCGCTGCCAGTCCTTGGCGACCTTCACATGCAGGTCCAAGAAGACCGGCGTGCCGAGGAGTGCCTCGATCTGCTTGCGGGACTTGATGCCGACGTCCTTGAGCCGCTTGCCCTTCGGGCCGATGATGATGCCCTTCTGGCTGGGCCGCTCGATGTAGACGAACGCGTGGATGTCGAGCAGCGGCTTGTCCGCGGGCCGGTCCTCGCGCGGCAGCATCTCCTCCACCACGACCGCGATGGAGTGCGGCAGCTCGTCCCGCACGCCCTCCAGCGCCGCCTCGCGGATCAGCTCGGCGACCATGACCTGCTCGGGCTCGTCCGTGAGGTCGCCCTCGGGGTAGAGCGCGGGGCCCTCGGGCAGCAGCGGCACGATGAGGTCCGCGAGCAGTCCGACCTGCTGGTCGCCGACCGCCGACACCGGCACGATCTCGGCCCACTCGAAGCCGAGCTCCTTGCCGAGCTGGTCGATGGCGATGAGCTGCTCGGCGAGCGCCTTGCTGTCGACGAGGTCGGTCTTGGTGATGATCGCGATCTTCGGCGTCTTCTTGATGGAGGCGAGCTCCTTGGCGATGAACCGGTCGCCGGGCCCGAGCTTCTCGTTCGCGGGCAGACAGAAGCCGATCACGTCGACCTCGGCCCACGTCGTGCGCACGACGTCGTTGAGCCGCTCGCCGAGCAGCGTGCGCGGCTTGTGGAGGCCGGGGGTGTCCACCAGGATCATCTGGGCGTCGGGCCGGTGCACGATGCCGCGCACGGTGTGCCGCGTGGTCTGCGGCTGGTTCGCGGTGATCGCGACCTTCTTGCCGACCAGAGCGTTCGTGAGGGTGGACTTGCCCGCGTTGGGGCGGCCGACGAAGCAGGCGAAGCCGGCGCGGTGGGCGGCCTCGGACGGCTCGGCTGATGACGGGGTACGAACGCTCATGGCGCCCATTGTCCCTGATCCCCGGAGCCCCGCCGCACCGACCGGCCCGCCGGGCCGCGGCGCACCACCCCACGGGCCGGAACCGATGAGCACACGGAACCCCCGCTACACGAAGCACGCAACACGAAACACGGCGGAAACCCGCGGGTGCCCGATACGAAACGCGCGCCCGTGACGCTCTCCCCCCATGACGACCTCCGCCGCCCCCCACCTCGACACCGGCGACACCGCCTGGCTGCTCGCGGCCACCGCGCTCGTCCTCCTGATGACGCCGGGCCTCGCCCTGTTCTACGGCGGCATGGTCCGCACGAAGAGCGTCCTGAACATGCTGCTCATGTCGTTCGTCTCGATCGCCCTGGTCACGGTGGTCTGGCTGCTCGCCGGATACTCCCTGGCCTTCGGCGACGACACCTTCGCGGGCCTGATCGGCGGCCTCGACCACCTCGGCATGGCGGGCATCGGCCCGGACTCGCTCACCGGCACGGTCCCCACCCTCCTCTTCACCACCTTCCAGCTCACCTTCGCCGTCATCACGGCGGCGCTGATCAGCGGGGCGATCGCGGACCGCACCCGGTTCGCGGCCTGGCTGGTCTTCGTGCCGGTCTGGACCCTTGTCGTATACGTTCCCGTGGCGCACTGGGTGTGGGGTCCCGACGGCTGGATCGCGAGCTCCCTCGGCGCCCTCGACTTCGCGGGCGGCCTGGTCGTGGAGATCGCGTCGGGCGCCTCGGGCCTGGCCCTGTGTCTGGTCCTCGGACCGCGCATCGGCTTCCGGAAGGAGGCGATGCGCCCGCACAACCTGCCCATGGTCCTGATGGGCGCGGGCCTGCTCTGGTTCGGCTGGCTCGGCTTCAACGGCGGTTCCGCGCTCGGCGCGAACGGCCTCGCCGCGGCGTCCCTCCTCAACACCCTGGTCGCCGGCTGCACGGGCCTGCTGGGCTGGCTCTTCGTGGAGCAGCAGCGGGACGGGCACCCCACCACGTTCGGCGCGGCGTCGGGCGCGGTGGCCGGGCTCGTCGCGATCACCCCGTCGTGCGGGGTCGTCGACATCCTGGGCGCGGCGGTGATCGGTCTCGCCGCGGGCGTCGTCTGCTCGTACGCGGTCGCGTGGAAGTTCCGGCTCGGCTACGACGACTCGCTCGACGTCGTCGGCGTGCACCTGGTGGGCGGGGTCGTCGGCACGCTGCTGATCGGCCTGTTCGCGACGGCCACGATGACGGACGGCCCGGAGGGGCTCTTCCACGGCGGCGGCGCGGCGCAGCTCGGCAAGCAGGCGGTGGCGGTCATGGTGGTGGCGACGTACACCTTCGTGGTCACCTACGCCCTCGGAAAGGGCATCGACGGGCTGATGGGCTTCCGGGCGCCGGCCGAGGACGAGCTGACGGGCCTGGACCAGACACAGCACGCCGAGAGCGCCTACGATCACGGCGTCCTGGCGAGCCCGGTGGGCTCCGCCTCGGTGAAGAAGGGGAGCCCCGCCGCATGAAGCTGATCACCGCGATCATCAAGCCGTTCCGCCTGGACGAGGTGAAGTCGGCGCTCCAGGAGCTCGGCGTGCAGGGCCTGACGGTCACCGAGGCCAGCGGCTACGGCCGCCAGCGCGGCCACACCGAGGTCTATCGGGGCGCGGAGTACCAGGTCGACCTGGTCCCCAAGGTCCGCATCGAGGTCGTGGTCGCCGACCCGGACGCGGACCCGGCCATCGACGCGATCGTCCGCGCGGCGCACACGGGAAAGATCGGCGACGGCAAGGTGTGGTCGGTCCCCGTCGACACGGTGGTGCGGGTGCGGACGGGAGAACGAGGCCCGGAGGCGGTGTGACCTCCGGTCGGGTGGGCGTCGCACGGGGCCGGCGTCATCACCGGCTCCGCCGAGTTCGTCCTCAATCGCCGGACGGGCTTGATATCCCGCCGCCGTGGATCTTCAGCCCCTCCGGCGTCTGAGGAGCGGGGTCCGGGGCGGAACCCCGGTTCGGGAAGGGGCGGGATCGGGGAAGGAACCGCCGGCGGCCGGACCTCAGCCCGCCTCGGCCCGTACCCGGACCTCTCCGTCGGCCCCCGCGAGGAACACCGGCGTCCCGGCCCCGCCGAGGTCCCGCACCGCGGCGAGATCCTCCGCGGTGAGCTCCTCCGCCCCGGATACGACCGCCGCCGCCTCCAGGGACTCCGCCCCGGACGCCACCGCCATCGCCACCGCCGTCCGCAGCGCGGACAGCCGGAGCGAGTCGAGGGCCACGGTGCCCGCCACGTACGTACGTCCCGTCTCGTCCCGCACGGCCGCCCCCTCGGGCACACCGTTGCGGGCCCGTGCGGAACGGGCCAGGGTGACGATCTTGCGGTCCTCGGGGTCCAGCGCGGCGCTCTCAGTCATGCCCCGAGCATACGGAGCAGGCTCCACTACACCGCCACCGGATAGATCGACCCGCGCCGCCCCTCGGGCGAGGCCAGCCACGCCAGCTTCCCCGCGGTGTCCGCCTCCGCGTGCGGCATCGGCGTGTGCAGCACGATCGTGAGGTCGGGCCTGGCCGGAACCTTCAGCTGCGTCGACTCCAGGAACAGCGCACCCACCACCGGGTGCTCGATCTCCTTGGCGACCTGCCCGCCGGGCAGGATGTCCCGCCGCTCCCAGAGCTCCACGAACTCCTGGCTGACCGACTTCGCCTCGGCGATCACCGCGGCGAAGCCGTCGTCGTCGGGGTGCTCCGAACAGGCGGCCCGGTACATCGCGACGACCTGCGGCGCGTTCCGCTCCCAGCTCCGCGCGCGGGCCCGGTAGATGGGGTCGGTGAAGAAGGTGAGCAGGCAGTTCTCGGAGGTCTCCGAGCGCATGCCGAGCACCGACGCGGCCGCGTCGTTGTACATGACGCAGTTCCAGTACGCGTCCATGATGTGCGCGGGCTGCGGCATCCACGTGTCGATGAGCCGGTGCAGCCCCTCGCACATCTCCTGGTCGTCCCTGGCGACCTCGGGCCGCGGGGGGTTGAGCCCGGACAGCACGTACAGATGGCGCCGCTCGGCGCCGCTCAGCTTCAGCACGCGCGCCACGGAGTCCAGGACCTGCGGCGACACGGAGATGTCGCGGCCCTGCTCCAGCCACTGGTACCAGGAGGCGCCGACCCCGGCGAGCACGGCGACCTCCTCGCGGCGCAGGCCCGGCGTGCGTCGGCGGGCCCCACCGTCCGGCAGCCCGGCCTCCGCGGGGCTGACCCGGGCGCGGCGGCTCATCAGGAACTCCCGGAGCTCCCCCAGGCGACGCGCCTTCGAGGCGTCCGTGTCCGACGTGACCGGCACTGCTGCTGCCATGTGGCGCTCCCCCAAGCCCTGACTGGTGTTCCGACCACCAGCATAAGTTCCCGCTCCCCACGTCTATTCCGGCCGACGCAAGCTCTTGACCATGGCGATCGACACCACCACTGCCCCGTCCCCCCAGGCCGCGCCGCCGGCCCCGCAACCGCACGGCCCCAAGCTCTCCACCCGCGACAAGCTCGTCCTCTTCGTGCTCTGCGCCGCTCAGTTCATGGTCGCGCTCGACTTCTCCGTGCTGAACGTGGCGCTGCCCGTGCTCGGCCCCGACCTCGGCATGAGCCACTCCGCGCTGCAGTGGGCGGTGACCGCCTTCGCGCTGCCGTCGGGAGGCTTCCTGCTCCTCTTCGGCAGGACCGGCGACCTCTTCGGGCGCCGCAAGCTGTTCCTCGCCGGCCTCGCGCTCTTCGGTCTGGCCTCGCTGCTCGCCACGTTCGCGTGGGACCCGGCGTCCTTCCTGACCGGGCGCGCGCTGCAGGGCGTGGGCGCGGCGGCCATCGTGCCGACCGGCATGTCCCTCCTGACGACCACCTTCCCCGAGGGCCCGCAGCGCGACCGGGCGCTCGGCATCTCCGGCACGCTGCTCTCGCTCGGCTTCACCGTCGGCATGGTGCTCGGCGGCGTCCTGACGGACACCCTCGGCTGGCGTTCCACGATGGGCCTGCTGACCCTCTTCGCGCTGATCGTGCTGCCGCTGGCGCCCGGCCTGCTCCCCGAGTCGCGCACCCCGGACCGCCCGCGCCTGGACGTCCCCGGCGCCGTGACGGTCACCGGCGGTCTGCTCTCCCTGATCTACGCCCTGTCCACGGCGGCCCAGCGCGGCTTCGGCGGCACGGACGTCATCGCCGCACTGGTGGCGGGCGTGCTCCTGCTGGCCCTCTTCGGATACGTCGAGTCGCGCGCCGAATCCCCGCTCGTCTCGCTGCCGATGCTGCGCCGCCGCACGGTGGCGTGGGGCAACCTCGGCGGTCTGGTCACCTTCTCGATGATGTCGACGGTCGTCTTCGTGCTGACCCTCTACTTCCAGGAGGTCCTGCGCCTCTCGGCCTTCGAGACCGGTCTGATCTTCGGCGTGCAGGGCGTCCTGTCGGTGGTCGCCGGTGTGTACGCACCCAGGATCATCGGCCGCTTCGGCGCGCGCCGCACGCTGGTCGGTTCGCTGGTCGGCCAGGGTCTCCTGGGGGCGGCGCTGCTCGGCATCGGCGAGGGCGGCTGGTCGGTGTGGCTCGCCACGGCCGCGGTGTCGGTGGCGAGCATGTTCCACCTGGGCGCGATCGTCTCGTACGGCGTGACGGTCACGTCGGGCGTGCCCGACGAGGAGCAGGGCTTGGCGACGGGCCTGGTCACCTCGACCCAGCAGGTGGGCCTCACCATCGGCATCCCGGTGCTCGGCGTCCTCGCGACGACGGACTCCGACCTCCTCACCGGCACGCGGACGGTCCTCGCGATCGACGCCGCGGTGGTCCTCGCGACGGCAGCCGCCGTGGCCGTGGGACTCGGCGGGCGCAAGCGCGCGTGAGCCCCGTGATCCGGTGTGACCCGGCCCGGCACCGTCAGGGCCGGGCCGCCGTCACGTCCCGCGCTTGAGCGCGGGACACCACGGAGAGGAAGACGGTCCAGGCTTCCGGGCTCACCACGACGATCGCGCCCCGGGGGCGCGCGGAGTCACGGATGAGGACGGTCCTGCCGGTCCAGGCGATCTCCACGCAGTCTTCGCTGGGCGCCCCGCTCGCACTGCTCTTGCGCCATCCCCATGTGCTGCCCACGCCGCTCCTCCACCCCGGGTGCGGAAGACCAGCCGGCCCGGCGCGGCTGGTGCAGAGGCACGTAGCACCTCTTCCAGGATAACGGCGCGTCACACAGATCTGTACGACCGGTTTCGGGCCAAGGTCCCTTGTGTCAGCGGAGATTGATGGTGTGTCAAGCAGATTCGACGGGCGGCAGGAGCCTCTCCAGATCGTCCGCCCCCTCTTCGGCCCTGAGCGCCAGCGCCTTGAGGATGTCCACGGTGCGCTCCTTGACGGCGAGGTCCTCCAGCTCCCAGAACCTCTCCAGGTAACGCCCGCTCTCCTCCGGCGCGTTGGTGGTGTACGAATCACCGCGCGGGTTCTCCAGGTAGAGCGAGTCCGGCATCTCGTCCGCCTCGAACTCGAAGAGCGTGAAGGGCCCTTGGATCCCAGGGTGCGCGCCGACGCTGAACGGCAGGATCTGGATGGTGAACTTCGGCAGGGCCGCCAGCTCCGCGAGCCGCTCCAACTGGGCGCGCATGACGCCGCGTCCACCGACCTGACGACGCACGACCGCCTCGTCGAGAATGTAGAACACCTCGCGGTCGCCGGACGTCAGCATGTCCTGGCGGGAGAGCCGCACCTCGATGGCGCGCTCGACCACCTCGTCATCGGTCCCCTTGTCGTACGCCTTCATGATGGCGCGGCCGTACTCCTCGGTCTGCAGGGGGCCGGGCAGCTGAAGCGAGTTGTACGCGCGGACGATGGACGCCGACGACTCCAGGGCGAGGAACTGCAGGAACTCTTTGCTGTACAGGTCGCGGTACTCGGCGTACGGCATCTTCCGACTGCCCCGCGCGAGATCGAGCAGCTCCTCGATCTTGCGGCGGTCCCTGATCCCGTACGCATCCAGGAGGGGCCGCAAGTCGTTGACCGAGACGCCGACTTCGCCGGCCTCGATCCGGATCAGCTTGGAGGGGCTCCACTCCATCTTCGCGGCGACCTGCCGCTGAGTGAGGCGCGCGGCGGTCCGCGCCTTTCGGAGCTCGGTGCGCAGCCGCAGCCGCTGAAGTGCCGCACTTGGCGCGCTCATGATGGCTTCACCTCCGACCGGACCGTGCGAGGTGCAACATAGCAGACTAGCAGCTTACTCATCGAGACCTTCCGGGACGACAGTTCACGCCACTGTCAGGAGACCTCGAAGCGCGTGGGCGCGCAACCGCAGTGGCGGACCGAGGCCGACAGTTGCCGAGTAGCTATATCGCACTTGGCGAGCCTTCGATGCGCAATGTGGACTTCAGTACTACCCATGTCGCGACGTCCGGGCTACGATATAGCAGAGGGTAGCCTGCTCAACTGACCGCCGCTGCAAGGAGGTTGAGAACGGAGCCGTTGCGGCACGGATCCACTCCACCGAGTGCCGTCGACCGCTGATTTCCCCCTTCCTGGCGCCACCCGTTCGTGGCTCGCCGCGGTATCCACGACTTGCGTGGAACCAGGAAGGAGTACAGCCCGATGGCCGAGAAGCCTGACGGGCGCCGCACCATCCACACGTGGACCGAACGGGTCGCACTGTCGGCCCAGTGGGTGAGCCTCTTGATGATGGTCCAGGAGATCATCGACAGGTGGATCCTGCCTCACGTGTGAAACGCGAACTGGCCCCGGCTCGAGACCGGGACCAGCTGCGGCGGACGCCATCGCACAGACGTTTCCACTCCGAGTTCCTTGGCCGGCAGCCCGGAGTGGGAGCGTTTCGGATCCGCCTGTCACCCCATTCTGCCTGTCCCACCACCCCTATGGCGAGGGCCTGTTGGGACACTTCGCTGGAAGCGCTCCAGGCCGCGTGCGCCCCTCAGGGGCGGTCGAGCCGCAGCCGCTCCGCCCGCGGCAGACCCGCGACCACCAAGTCGTACGAATCCTCGATGAGCTCCCTGACCTGTCGGTCGGGAAGCCCGCCGTCGACCGTCACCGTGTTCCAGTGGCGCTTGTTCATGTGCCAGCCCGGCACGATCTCCGGGTGCGCCGCCCGCAGCCGGTCGGCGATGTCCGGCTCACACTTGAGGTTGACCGTGAGCGGGCGCCCGTCGAGGGCCGACAGCGCGAACATCTTCCCGACCACCTTGAAGACCGACGTCTCCGGCGTGAAGGGAAAGTCCTCCACCGCGCCGTTGAAGGACAGGCAGAACGCGCGCAGGCCCTCGGGCGTCACCCGGCCTCCCCGGCCTTCTCCGCGCCCGCCCCGGCGTCCACGGCGACGGGCTCCACGAGCACCGTCATGATGCGGTTGCGGCGACCGGCCGCGGACTCCGCGGTGAGCTTCAGCTCCCGCCCGTCCGGCAGCGCCACGATCGCGGAGGCCCCCGCGATCGGGACCCGGCCCAGCCGCTTGGCGAGAAGGCCGCCGACGGTCTCCACGTCCTCGTCGTCGAACTCCTCGAACCCGAAGAGCTCCCCGAGGTCACCGATGTCGAGCCGCGCCGTCACGCGGTAGCAGCCGTCGTCCGCCAGCTCCTCGACGGGCGGCAGCTCGCGGTCGTACTCGTCGGTGATCTCCCCGACGATCTCCTCCAGGATGTCCTCGATCGTCACGATGCCGGCCGTGCCGCCGTACTCGTCGATCACCACCGCCACGTGGTTGCGCTCCTGCTGCATCTCCCGCAGCAGGTCGCCCGCGTTCTTCGTGTCGGGCACGAAGGTCGCCGGGCGCATCGCCGTGGACACCAGCTCGGACTCGCTGTCGCGGTTGATGTGCGTCTTGCGGGCCAGGTCCTTCAGGTACACCATGCCGACGATGTCGTCCTCGCTCTCGCCCGTCACGGGGATGCGCGAGAAGCCGGAGCGCAGCGCGAGCGTCAGCGCCTGGCGGATGGTCTTGAAGCGCTCGATCGCGACCAGATCGGTGCGGGGCACCATGACCTCGCGGACCAGGGTGTCGCCGAGCTCGAAGACGGAGTGCACCATGCGGCGCTCCTCGTCCTCGATCAGGGACTCCTTCTCGGCGAGGTCCACCATCGCCCGCAGCTCGGCCTCGGACGCGAACGGGCCGCGCCTGAAGCCCTTGCCGGGCGTGAGCGCGTTGCCGATGAGGATCAGGAGCGGCGGGATCGGGCCCATGATCCTGGCGAGCGGCAGCAGGACGTAGGACGCGGCGGTCGCCGTGTTCAGCGGGTGCTGGCGGCCGATCGTGCGCGGGGAGACTCCCACGGCGACATAGCTGACCAGGACCATCACTCCGATGGCGACGGCGAGGGCGTGCCAGGTCTCGGCGAACTCCTGCAGGCAGGCGTACGTCACCAGGGCCGCCGCGGCCATCTCGCACGCCACCCGCACGAGCAGCGCCACATTGAGATAGCGCGTCGGGTCGGCGGCGACCTGCGCGAGCTTCGCGCTGCCGCGCCGCCCGGAGCGGACCGCCTCGTCCGCACGGAAACTGGAGACCCGGGCGATGCCCGCCTCGGCGCACGCCGCGAGCCAGGCCACGACGACCAGGGCGACCGCGCCGGCGATCAGCTGAGGATTCATGGCGCTACGAGACCGTGGGCGCCGGGGACGGGCCGGTCAGGCCCTTGTCCGCGCGCCAGCCGTCGACGATCGCGGCCTGCAGCCCGAACATCTCGGCCTTCTCGTCGGGCTCCTCGTGGTCGTACCCCAGCAGGTGCAGGACGCCGTGGACGGTGAGGAGCTGGAGCTCCTCGTCCATGGAGTGCTCCGTCGGGGCGTCCTTGCCCTGCTTCGTGGCGACCTCGGGACAGAGCACGATGTCGCCGAGGAGGCCCTGCGGGGGCTCGTCGTCGTCCTTCATGGGCGGCCGCAGCTCGTCCATGGGGAAGGACATGACGTCCGTGGGCCCCGGCAGGTCCATCCACTGGATGTGCAGCTGCTCCATGGCGTCGGTGTCCACGACGATCACCGAGAGCTCGGAGAGCGGGTGGATGCGCATCCGCGCGAGTGCGTAGCGGGCGATGTCGAGGATCGCCTGCTCGTCGACCTCGGTTCCGGATTCGTTGTTGACGTCGATCGACATGGTGGTGCTGGTCTACTTCCCGTCGCGGCTGTCGTGCTGCTCGTACGCGTCGACGATACGGCCGACCAGCTTGTGCCGGACGACATCGTGCGAGGTGAGCCGCGAGAAGTGGATGTCCTCGACGCCGTCGAGGATCTTCTGCACCTCGCGCAGACCGCTCTTGGTGCCGCCGGGCAGGTCGACCTGGGTGATGTCACCGGTGATGACGATCTTCGAGTCGAAGCCGAGGCGGGTCAGGAACATCTTCATCTGCTCGGCGCTCGTGTTCTGCGCCTCGTCGAGGATGATGAACGCGTCGTTCAGCGTCCTGCCGCGCATGTACGCGAGCGGGGCGACCTCGATGGTGCCCGCGGCCATCAGGCGCGGGATCGAGTCGGGGTCGAGCATGTCGTGCAGGGCGTCGTACAGCGGGCGCAGATACGGGTCGATCTTCTCGTACAGGGTGCCCGGCAGGAAGCCGAGCCGCTCGCCCGCCTCGACCGCGGGGCGGGTCAGGATGATGCGGTTGACCTGCTTGGACTGCAGGGCCTGCACGGCCTTGGCCATGGCGAGGTACGTCTTGCCCGTGCCCGCGGGGCCGATCCCGAAGACGATGGTGTGCTTGTCGATCGCGTCGACGTACCGCTTCTGGTTCAGGGTCTTGGGGCGGATGGTGCGGCCGCGGGACGAGAGGATGTTCTGCGTGAGGACCTCGGCGGGGGTCTCCTCCGCGCCGTCGCCGTTCTCGTCCGCCCTCAGCATGGCGATCGAGCGTTCCACTGCGTCCTCCGTCATCGGCTGACCGGTGCGGAGCACCAGCATCATCTGGTCGAACAAGCGCTGGATGAGAGCGACTTCGTGGGCGCTGCCCACGGCGCTGATCTCATTGCCCCGGACGTGGATGTCGGCCGCCGGGAAGGCCTTCTCGATCACCCGCAGCAGGGCGTCGCCGGAGCCGAGAACCGTGACCATCGGATGGTTGGCCGGGACGGTGAAGTGGGCTCGGGCCTGGTCCTGCGCGTCGGTGTGAGTCGTGGGTGTCTGAGTCATGGGCCGGCTCTGAAGGCCTGCTCATCCTCCTCGTGCGGGGCTTGGTGGCCGCTCGACAGCCTTGCTCCCCCAAGAGTACGACGCGGCACGGTACTGGCCGTAGGCCTTTTCCACCCCTCGCTCACGGCTCTTCCGGCAGCGGGGCCCTGGGGTCTGTCCGGCGGATCAGGGCGTAATGAGGGTGGCGGCCACTTTCCGGTGCCGGTGAGCGGGGTCTGGTGCGTGCGGCTGCGAGGCGGAGGAGGGCGGCAACGCGATGGGGTGCCCCCTGCTCGGGCGAAGTCTCGGGCTCGGAGGAGTCGGCAACCGACGACAACGCGGCAGACGGGCGTGCCGGGCCCCGCGTCCGCGCCCTGATCCGCCGGACAGGCCCTAGGCCGACCGGAAGCCGATCGTGGGCACGGCCCTGCGCAGCGGCCACGGGCGGCTCGCGGCCGGGAGCAGGGACTGCAGGAACGCATAGCGCCGCAGCGCCAGGGGGTCCTGGTCGTCGAACTCGCGGATCCGGCGCCACCACGCGCCCACCTCCGCCCACCCGGGCGCGGACAGGGAGCCGCCGAACTCCTGGACGGAGAGCGCCGCCGTCAGGCCCGCGAAGGCGAGCCGGTCCGCGAGCGGCCACTCCGCGAGCGTCCCGGTGACGAATCCCGCGACGAAGACGTCCCCGGCGCCGGTGGGGTCGAGGGCCTCGACCTCGATGGCCGGCACCTCGGCCGTCTCGCCGGTCCGCCCGTCCACGGCGTACGCCCCCTCCGCGCCGAGCGTCACCACCGCCAGCGGCACGTGCTCGGTGAGGGCGCGGGCGGCCGCGCGGGGGCAGGACGTGCGGGTGTAGCGCATCGCCTCTTCCGCGTTCGGCAGGAACGCCTCGCAGTGCTCCAGGTCGGCGAGGCCCGCCAGGTCCCACCGCCCGGTGTCGTCCCAGCCGACGTCGGCGAAGATGCGGGTGCCGCTGCGCGCGGCCTGCGCGATCCAGGGGGCGCGGGTGCCGGGCGTCAGGGAGGCGACGGCGGCACGCGCGCGTGGCGGGCACGACGGGGCGCCCCCGTCCGGCGCGTCGGCGTCCGGCGGCGGCTCGTGGCCGTGGCTCACCATCGTGCGTTCGCCCTCGTACGCCATGGAGACGGTCACCGGCGAGTGCCAGCCGGGCACGGTGCGTGACGGGGTCAGGTCGATGCCCTCCCCCTGTTCGAGGGCGTCCCAGCAGTACTCGCCGTAGTGGTCGTCCCCGAAGGCCGCGGCGAGCGACGTGTGCAGGCCGAGCCGGGCGAGGGCGGTCGCCATGTTGGCGACGCCCCCGGGGCTCGACCCCATGCCGCGGGCCCAGGACTCGGTCCCGCGCACGGGCGCGGAGTCGAGCCCGGTGAAGATGATGTCGAGGAAGACCGTGCCGGTGAGGTAGACGTCGCAGGCCGGATCCCCGGCTCTGCGGGCCGCCTTCAGCGGGTCGACGGTGGGCTGTACGGGTACGACCATGCAGGCAACGTAACGGACGATGCCTGTCGGGGCTCGCGGTTACCGGACGCGGCACGGCGGACGCGGCGCCGGGCGCCCCGCCGTGCCGCGGCCTACCAGCGCGGCACGGCCGGGGTCTGCCACGCCGGATCGGCCACCCGCATCGCCGCCGCGTCGTCCCGCTCCCGCATCGCCCGGAAGCCGTCGTCGAGCCAGCGCGCGTGCAGGGCCGCGAGCTTCTCCCGGTCGAGCTCGACGCCGAGGCCGGGGGTGTCGGTGACGGCGACCTTCCCGTCGGTGAAGCGCGGCCGGGAGGTCAGCACGTCCTCGGCCTGCCACGGATAGTGCGAGTCGCAGGCGTGCTCCAGGCCGGGGACGGTGGCCGCCACGTGGGTCATCGCGGCCAGGCTGATCCCCAGGTGCGTGTTGGAGTGCATGGACACGCTCACGCCGAACGTCCGGCAGACCGCGGCCAGTTCCCGGGTGCGCCGCAGCCCTCCCCAGTAGTGGTGGTCGGAGAGCACCACCTGCACGGCCCTCTTCGCGAAGGCCTCCGGTATCTCCTCGAAGGTCGTCACGCACATGTTCGTGGCGAGCGGCACCCGGGTGCCCGCGGCGACCTCCGCCATCGCGGGGGTGCCGAGCGCGGGGTCCTCCAGGTATTCGAGTACGTCGCCGAGCTCGGCCGCGACCTTCAGTGACGTCTCCACGGACCAGGCGCCGTTGGGGTCGAGCCGCAGCGGCCTGCCGGGGAACGCCTCGGCCAGGGCGCGGATCGCGGCGACCTCCTCGTCGGGCGGGAAGACGCCGCCCTTGAGCTTGAAGGAGGTGAAGCCGTACCGCTCGGTGAAGAGCCGGGCCTGGGCGACGATCCCGGCCGGGTCGAGCGCGGCGCCCCACCCCTGGTCCGGCTCGCTCGTGACGCCCTCCGGGTGCCCGGCCCACTTGTAGAAGAGGTACGCGCTGTACTCCACGGCGTCGCGCACCTTGCCGCCCAGCAGGGCGTGCACGGGCAGCCCCAGCGTCTTGCCGAGGGCGTCCAGACACGCGACCTCGAATCCGGAGACGACGGAGAGCCGCAGCTTGTCGGCGGTCTGCACGCCGCGCAGTCCGCCGACGTCCACGGAGTCGTCGACCCGCGCGGCGTCCACGGACACGTCGTCCGCGAGTGTGAACAGCCCGTTCAGATCGGACGCGTCGCGTCCGAGGAGCCGCCCGGCCAGCGGCCGGGCCAGCTCCAGGTACTTCGAGTCCCCGTACGTCTCCCCGATCCCGGTCACACCTCCCGCCGTGACCACCTCGATGATCAGGCGGGGGGTGTAGGGCTGGTGCACGCCCTGGGTGTTGAGGAGCGGCGGATCGGCGACGAGGACGGGCGTGAGACGGACGTCCGCGATGACGAGACTCTGTCCATACATGAGAACGGAGACTAGATACGCGAACATGGACCGTCAATGGTGCGGGCGCCCGCACCATTGACGGCGCGGGCGCCCGGGAGCGCTAGAGCTCCGCCTCGATCAGATCCGCCGCCCGCCGGGCCCCGCCCTCGGCGCGCGTCCGCGCCTTCAACTCGGCGCACCTGCGCGCGACATCCGGGTCCGCGGTCAGCTCCAGCAGCGCGGCACGCAGCGCGTCGCCCGTCGCCTCCGGTGTGTCCAGGCGCCGCGCGACCCCGAGCTCCACCAGCCGGTCCGCGTTCATCGGCTGCTCCGCGCCCTGCGGCACGGCGATCATCGGCACACCGGCGAAGAGGCCCTCGCCGCTGCTGCCCATGCCCGCATGCGTGACGAACGCGTCGGCCTGCTCCAGGACGGCCACCTGCGGCGCCCAGGAACGGACTTCGATGTTCCGAGGAACGTCACCGCCCAGCTCCGCGGGGTCCACGTGCTTGCCGATCTGCAGCACGACGTGCCACCCGGGCAGATCCCCGAAGGCGGCCACGCACTGCCGGTAGAACTCCGGCTGCACGGTGTACGCCGAACCGAGCGAGACCAGGAGCACCTTCTCCGCGCCCTCGGGCCGCGTCCAGGTGTCCCGCCGCGCCCGGTCGCCGAGGCAGGGTCCGACGAAGTCGACCCGCGCGGGGTCGACGGTGTCGGCGTGGGGCTGCATGGCCCGCGGGATGGTGGCGAGGGCCCGCGGCGGCACGCCGGAGAACTCCCCGACGTCCAGCGTGGTGGCCCCGCACCCGGCGAGCCACTCCTTGAACCGGGCCTCCAGGGCGTCGGCGCCCGGCAGCCGGGCGAGGTGCGCGCCGACCTCCTCCTGATAGCTGCCCCAGGCCACGAAGGTCGGTGACAGCTGTACGAGGGGCCGCCCCTGCGCCTCGGCGAGCGCACGGGCGACGTACGCGCCGATGTCGTACAGATACAGGTCCGCGGGGTCGTCGTCGTACGCCGCGTGGAGCTGCGGAAGCACCGCCGTCGCGTCGTCGAGGAAGAGCGAGCTGGCCTCGATCGGGTCCTCGGGCCAGATGTTGTCGCGGAACGGGAGCGTCGAGGTGTACGGGACGAGTTCGGCGCCGGTGGGCTCGATGAGACCGGCGGTCGCGGGGTCGTTGGCGTACGTCACGCGGTGGCCGCGCGCGACCAGTTCACGGATGACTTCGAGACCGGGCAGCACGTGGCTGACCATCGGGACGCCGACCATGGCGATGTGGGCAGGGCGGCGGGAGAGCCGACGAGGCATGGGTGTTCCTCCAGGAACAGAGAGCTACGGATGCGAAACGCATGCGGAAGAAGACACGGCGGCCCGCCGCCACGGCCCCTCAAGGGGCGGGCGGGGGCCAGGAGGCCGTGTCAGCCGTAGATCTGCGCGATGGAGTCCATGCGGGGGACCCTAGCCCGGCACGCGGCGGTCAGTCGAACGAATAAGCGTCGACCTCGGCGAGGTACTTCGCCCGCAGCGCCTCGTCCGCCGCGTCCCGGTCGAGGAAGCTCGCCAGGAAGGAGTTGCGGGCGAGCGTGCGCAGCCGCTCCCGGTCGAGTCCGAGGGCCTCGCGCACGGCGTGGAAGTTGTCGTCGGCGTACCCCCCGAAGTAGGCGGGGTCGTCGGAGTTGACCGTGCACATGAGACCGGCGTCCAGCATCTGCGGCAGCGGGTGCTCCTCCAGGACGTCGATGGCGCGCAGCCGGACGTTGGAGAGCGGGCAGAGCGTGAGCGGCACGCGGTCGCGGACCAGGCGCGCCACGAGCTCCGGGTCCTCCATGCAGCGCAGCCCGTGGTCGATGCGCTCGACGCCCAGGACGTCGAGGGCCTCCGTGATGTACGCGGGCGGGCCCTCCTCCCCCGCGTGGGCGACGAGCCTGAGGCCGCGCGCGGCGGCCGCCTCGTACACCTTCCGGAACTTGGCCGGGGGGTGGCCGACCTCGGCCGAGTCGAGGCCGATGCCGATGATGCGGTGGAGGTGGGGCTCGGCGGCCGTCAGCGTCTCCAGCGCGGAGTCGGCGGACTGGTCGCGCAGGAAGCACATGATGAGGCGCGTGGAGATGCCGTGCCGCTCCTCGCTGCGGTCCAGGGCGCGGGAGAGCCCCTCGACGACGGTGCCGATGGGGATGCCGCGCGCCGTGTGCGCCTGCGGGTCGAAGAAGATCTCCGCGTGCCGGACGCCCTGTTCGGCGGCGCGGGCGAGGTAGGCGTCCGCGAGCTCCTCGAAGTCGGCCTCGGTGCGCAGCACGGCCATGAGGCTGTAGTAGAGGTTCAGGAAGGTCTGGAGGTCGTCGAAGAGGTAGGCCTTGCGGAGCTCTTCGGTGTCGGCGTACGGCAGTTCGACGCCGTTGCGCGCGGCGAGCGCGAAGGCGAGCTCGGGCTCGAGGGTGCCTTCGATGTGGAGGTGGAGTTCGGCCTTGGGGATCGGCATGGTGCGGTCTCGCTCAGTTCTGTGGTGGTACTCAGGTTCGTTTGGGCAGGGGGACGCGCAACAGGTCGCGGGCGACGGTGAGTTCACCGTCGAAGCCCGCGGCGCGGGCCTGCCTCTCATAGGCGTCCGGGTCGGGGTAGCGCTGGCTGAAGTGGGTGAGGACGAGGTGGCGCACGCCCGCGTCGACGGCGACGCGGGCGGCCTGGCCCGCGGTCAAGTGGCCGTGATCGGTGGCCAGTCGCTCGTCCTCGTCGAGGAACGTCGACTCGATGACGAGCATGTCGCAGCCCTCGGCGAGCGCGTGCACGCCGTCGCAGAGCCGGGTGTCCATCACGAAGGCGAACCGCTGGCCGCGCCGGACCTCGCTGACCTCTTCGAGGGTCACGCCGCCGAGGCGGCCCTCCTTCTGCAGCCGGCCGACGTCCGGCCCCTTGATGCCGTGCTCGGCGAGCAGCCGGGGCAGCATCCGGCGCCCGTCGGGCTCGGTGAGGCGGTAGCCGTACGACTCGACGGGGTGGGAGAGCTTCATCGCGTCGAGGGTGTACGACGGCGTGACGTCCAGGGGGCCGTCCTCGGCGACCGGCGCCTCGGTGAGCCGCACGGTCTCGCGGTAGGCCGTCGCGTACCGCAGGCGGTCGAAGAAGCGCTGTCCCGACGCCGGGTAGTGGGCGGTGACGGGGTGCGGGACCCGGTCGAGGTTGATGCGCTGGATCACCCCGGCCAGGCCCAGGGAGTGGTCGCCGTGGAAGTGCGTGACGCAGATCCGGTGCAGGTCGTGGGCGGCGACCCCGGCGCGCAGCATCTGGCGCTGCGTGCCCTCGCCGGGGTCGAACATGATGCCCTGGCCGTCCCAGAGCAGGACGTAGCCGTTGTGGTTGCGGTGCCGGGTGGGGACCTGGCTGGCGGTGCCGAGCACCACCAGTTCACGTGCGGACAAGGAGGGCGGTCCCCGCTATCCGGGCGGCCACTGGAGGCCGCGGCCGCCCAGGACGTGCGCGTGCGCGTGGAAGACGGTCTGGCCCGCGCCGGTCCCCGTGTTGAAGACGATGCGGTAGCTGTCGGCCTTCTCCTCGGCGGCGACCTCGCCCGCCTCCCGCAGCACGTCCGCGGCGATCTTCGGCTCGGCGGCGGCCAGCGACGCGGCGTCCGGGTAGTGCACCTTGGGGATCACCAGGACGTGGGTCGGCGCCTGCGGGTTGATGTCGCGGAAGGCCACGGTCGTCTCGGTCTCCCGGACGACGGTCGCCGGCACGTCACCCGCGACGATCTTGCAGAACAGGCAGTCGCTTTGCGCTTCGCCCGCCATGGGCCGCCTCCTAGAACGGAACGATCAGTACGTTCGGCATGCTATCGGCCGTGCCCCGGCGGGCCGGGGCGCGGTCGACGCGGCAGGGCCATCGGGACGAGGCCGACGGGGCGAGGTCACTGTGTGCCCGGCAGCTCAGGTGCCGTCTTCGCCGGGTTCTCCGCCAGCGCGGCCAGCGCGATCCGGACCGCCTCGTCCAACTGCGGGTCACGGCCCGCCGCGTAGTCGTCCGGGGTGGTGACGACCTCCACGTCCGGGTCGACCCCGTGGTTCTCGACGCCCCACCCCTCGCCCTCCAGCCAGAACGCGTACTTCGGCTGCGTCACCAGCGTCCCGTCGACCAGGCGGTAGCGGCTGTCGATGCCGATGACACCGCCCCAGGTGCGCGTGCCCACCACGGGCCCGATGCCGAGCGCCCTGATCGCGGCGTTGACGATGTCGCCGTCGGAACCGGAGAACTCGTTGGCCACGGCGACGACCGGGCCGCGCGGCGCGTCCATCGGATAGCTGAGCGGACGCGAGCCGCGGGGCAGGTCCCAGCCGACGACGCGGCGCGCCAGCTTCTCCACGACGAGCTGCGAGGTGTGCCCGCCGCGGTTCTCCCTGACGTCCACGACCAGGCCCTCGCGGGCGACCTCGACGCGCAGGTCGCGGTGGATCTGTGCCCAGCCTGGAGCCTGCATGTCGGGCACGTGGAGGTAGCCGAGGCGGCCCCCCGAGTGCTCGTGGACGTACGCCCGCCGGTCGGCGACCCAGGCGTGGTAGCGCAGCGGCTCCTCGTCGTCGACGGGGATCACCACGGCGTGCCGGGCGTCGCCGCCGCCGGACGGCGAGATCGTCAGCTCCACGGGCTTGCCCGCGGTGCCCACGAGCAGCGGCCCCGGTCCGGTGACCGGGTCCACGGGGCGGCCGTTGACCTCGATGACCGCGTCACCGGTGCGGACCGCCACGCCGGGCGCGGCGAGCGGCGACTGCGCGGACGGGTCGGACGTCTCCGAGGGCAGGATCCGGCCGATGCGCCACAGGCCGTCCTCGCCGGGCGCGAGGTCCGCGCCGAGGAGCCCCTGCCGGTGCGCCCCGCCCCCGCCGCCGCCCGGTGTGACGTAGGCGTGCGAGGTGCCGAGCTCGCCGTGCACCTCCCAGAGCAGGTCGACGAGGTCGTCGTGGGTGGCGACGCGGGCCAGGACGGGGCGGTAGCGCTCCAAGACGGCGCTCCAGTCGACGCCGCCCATGTCGGGACGCCAGAAGTTGTCCCGCATGAGGCGGCCCGTCTCGTCGTACATCTGGCGCCACTCGGCGGCCGGGTCGACGGTGTGCCGGACCCGGGAGAGGTCGACGGTGATGTTCGAGTCGCTGTCCTCGTCGCCGGAGGCGCGCCGGTCGCTGGGCACGACCTTCAGCTTGCCGTCGGTCCACAGCAGGATCCGCTTGCCGTCGCCGTTGACCGAGAAGTGGTCGGCGTCCGCGGCGAGTTCCTCGACGCGGTGCTGCGCGAAGTCGTACCGCTCCAGCTCGGTCCTCGGGTCCGGGTCGTGCGGGGTGGCGCGGGAGGCGCCGAGGACGCCGCGCACCGGGTGCCGCAGCCAGAGCAGGCCGTCCTTCGCGGCCCGCAGCGTGCTGTAGCGGGCGGCCTCGACGGGGAACGGCACGATGCGGTCGGCGAGGCCGTCGAAGTCGATGCGGGTGACGGGCGCGCCCTCGCTGTCGGGCGTCTCGGTGCCGTCCTGCGCGTCGAAGGGCCTGCCGTGCCGCTGCGGCCCGAACGGGGACGGCGTGGTCGCGGCGAGCGTGATCAGGTGCGGCCGGGAGCCGCCGACGAAGGCGAGGTCGAAGACGTGCTCGTCGTAGACCGGGTCGAAGGCGCGGGCGGAGAGGAACGCGAGGTGCTTGCCGTCGAGGGTGAACGCGGGCGCGTAGTCGCGGAAGCGCAGCGGGGTCGCCTCGGCCACCGACAGGTCGGCGGTGTTGGCGAGCTTCAGCTGGCGCAGCGGGCGCGGCCCGGGGTGCGACCAGGCGAGCCAGGCGGAGTCGGGCGAGAAGACGAGCCCGGTGGCCTCGCCGTCGTCGCTGCGGTCGACCTCGCGGACCTCGCCGCTCTCGCGCTCGACGAGCAGCACCCGGCCGTCGTGCGAGGCGACGGCGGCGCGGGAGCCGTCCGGGGCCATGGCGAGCCCGAGGACCCGGCCGAGCTGCCCGGCGGCGAGCCTGCGCGGGGTGGCGCCGGGCGCGGGGCCGGTGGCGGGCGCGAACTCCAGGGCCTCGTCGCCCTCGGCGTCCGTGACCCATACGACGTGCTCCTCGCCCTGCACGCGGAAGGTGCGGGGCAGCCTGGCGCGCACCCCGTGCTCGGCGGCGAGGGCGCGGGCGGGGCCTTCGCGGTGCGTGACCCAGTGCACCGAGCCGCGCACGGAGACGGCGCTGCCGCGCCCGGTGTGGTCGGGCGCGGCGGCCCCGAACCAGCGGGCGGCGGTCACGGGATGCGGCTGCAGATCGGTGCGCTGCCCGCCGAGCCGGACGTCGACGCGGCGCGGCTCGGCGTCCGACAGGTCGTCCAGGAGCCAGAGTTCACCGGCGGACATGTAGACGACGCGGGTGCCGTCGGTGGCCGCGTGGCGCGCGTAGAAGTGGTCGAGCGGCGTGTGGCGGCGCAGGTCGGAGCCGTCGGGCAGGGAGGAGTAGAGGGCGCCGACGCCTTCGTGGTCGGAGAGGAAGGCGATGCGCTCGCCGACGACGAGCGGATACTCGATGTTGCCGTCGACCTCTTCGTGCACCCGCACGAACGAAGCCGCACCGCCGACGGGGGCCTCGCCTTCCGCGCGGGGTTCCCCGTCACCACGCGCCTCTCCACCACCGCGAAGCTCCTCGCCACCGCGGGCCTCTCCACCACCGCGAAGCTCCTCGCCACCGCGGGCCTCTCCACCGCCCTGGGCCTCTGCATCACCACGGATCTCCCCGCCACCGCGAGCCTCCCCGTCACCACGGACCCCTCCGTCCCCCGGCGACGCCCCCTCACCACGGGCCACCGTGTCCCCCTCGGCCCGTCGGATCCACAACTTCCCCGCCGTGCCGCCCCGGTACCGCTTCCACCAGGCCGCCTCGCGCCCCATCGGGGCGGAGAGCAGCAGGACCTGGCCGTCGGGGCCATGGGCGGCGTCGCCGACCAGGCCGTACGGCAGCGTGGCCGCGGGCCCGCCGTCCAGCGGCACGGCCCGTGCCCAGCTGCGGCGCATCGAGGCCTGTCCCGCCGCGCTGACCGCGAGGACCTTCCCGTCGGGGGTCCATCCGCGCACGGCGGTGCGCCAACTGCCCCAGTACGTCAGCCTCTTGGACGGCCCGCCATCGACGGGCGCGATGTGCACCTCGGGGGCCCCGTCGCGGGTGGAGGTCCAGGCGACGGTCGTGCCGTCGG
>NZ_LIPN01000159.1 GCF_001418325.1 Streptomyces atriruber
GGGGCGGGCGGCGCGGGCGGGTCCGGTACGGCGCGGACGATGCCCACGGCGGCGAGGCACGCCGTGGCCGCGGCGCCGAGGAGATGACGGCGGGTCATGCGCTCGATCAGCGGGGGCCTCATGCTGTCCTTTCCTCGACCGGGCCGGTCAACTGGTCCAGAAGTCCCACCAGCGCGTCAGGATCAGCATGCCGATGGCACCCAGGTGCACGGTGGGAAGCACCCAGGTGAACTCGCCCAGGGCGGTGCGCAGTCCCCGCGGTGCGGGCAGGAAACCGGACCGTACGTTGTGCGATGTCACGTACCAGAACATGAGAGTGGTCGCGGCCCAGGCCAGGCAGCACCACAGGCAGAGGGAATTGATGCGATAGAGGGACTGGAACTGCAGCCAGCCGCAGAACGCCACGCCGAATGCCGTGCCCGCATTGAGGGTCAGCCAGTACCAGCGGGGAAAGCGCGCGCCGCCGATCAGTCCCGCGCCGACGCAGATCACGACGGCGTAGGCGACGAGTCCCAGCATCGGATTGGGGAAGCCGAATGCCGCCGCCTGTTTGCTCTGCATGATGTTGCCGCAGGCGACCACCGGATTGAGGCTGCACCCGGGAACGTAATCCGGGTCCTTCATCAGTTCCAGCTTGTCCAGGGTGATGACCCACGCGGCCAGGAGTCCCGCGGCGCCGGTCACCACCAGGAGCAGCCCCAGCCGCCACCCGGCGGCCGGGGCGGCGGGCGCCTGCCGCGCCGCACCGGGGGAGCCGACCGCCTGGAGCGGTACCCGGTGCGGCAGGTCGGTGGTGGGGCGCATCAGCGCAGGCTGCGTGCGGGCAGCAGGCAGTGCGCCGCGCTGAGCATGGTCTCCTCGTCCCCGGCGAACTCGCTGAGGCGCTCTTCGGAGACGGGCTCGCCCGGCTTGGCGTCCGGCCACGCGCGCGTGGTGGCCATGAAGTAGGCGTGCCCGCGCTGCTTGACGGCGGCGAGCCACTCCGGCGGCGCCACGCACTGGGCGTTCAGGTGGGGCATGTTGACGACGGCGTGGTCGCCCTCGACGAGCAGGCTCACCGGCAGGGAGGGGTTGCGCGCACCGTCGATGAGCGGGCCGCCGATGGGCAGGCCCGCCTCGCCGAGGAGGCTGCGCATCGCTTCGGCCGTGGCCTCCGGGCCGCCCTCGGTGTCACCGAGGGAGTAGGCCAGCAGGAACGGCATGTCCTTCTCGTCCTCGGGGTGTTCACCGCTCCAGGCGAGAACAGCCAGGGTTCCCAGATCAGTTGCTCGGAAGGGGCGCTGTTCACTGGAAGTTGAGGTCATGAGGGGAACCGTATAGACGTGGGCGTACGCGCCCCGCCCTGTTGTCACCCGTGTGGCCCAGCACGGCGCCGCCATCACACGATGGGGTCACCCCGTCGGCCGCGGTGCTGACGCGCCCCGGCGATCCGCCTGCCGCGCGGACACACCGAAGGGCCGGTCCGTGGAAGGAGTGACCGGCCCTTGCGCGCGTCTGCCGTCGGGTCCTACTTGGCGAGGGGAAGTCCGCCGAGGAGCTCCGTGGGACCACCGGCGGAGTTCAGACCGTCCGTGGTGTCCTTGACCGTGTTCACGACCGAGTCGCTGTTCTCGGTGTCGAGCATGTTCGTGCTCACCGGCTTGGTGTCGAGCAGGTTCGGGGTCTGGCCGGCAATGGTCTCGAGGCCACCGTTCAGGCTCGTGGGCGCCAGGTCAGCGGCGAACGCGGGCGCGGCGGAGCCGGCGATGGCGATCGAACCGGCAAGAACTGCAGCAGCCTTCAGGGCCTTCATCATGTTCCTTTCTTTGGCGACGCGCGCCGCCTTTGGGAGCACTGTTCAGGCATCGTTCGCCTGTTGTCTCTGTTCTCCGGGACTAACGAGCGCGGACCGGTACGGAAACCCCTGGCCCGGAAACTTCACGGAAGCCACTCGAATGAAGAACGCATCTCATCCTCATATCAACCGCCCGAATTGCGGCGGGCGTTGACCGCGGCATAAAGAAGCCCGCCCTGCCGGAAGGAATCCGGCAGGGCGGGCGACGGTGCGCGGTCTGGATCGGGGTCTAGAGCGCGGGCGCCTGCGGCAGGGCGGGCGTCTGGGGCAGGCCGCCGGTGGGCAGCTTGGGCAGGCTCGGCAGGCCCGGGAGGTTCGGCGCGGGCAGGCCGCCGCCCAGGACGGTGGCGACGACGGTGTTGACCAGGCCGAGCAGCACCCCGGGCGCCGCCGCGAGGACCGCCTTGGGGTCGCCGGCCGTGGCGGCCTTGACCAGCTCGTCGACCGCCTTCTGCAGCGCGGCGAGGGCGTCGGCCTTGGCGTCCATCGGTGCCTTGGCGTCACGCTGCGCGCCGCCCGTCGGGAGCTTGGGCGCCTCGGGGACGCTCGGCAGGCCGGTGCCCGGGGCCGCGGGGGCCGCCTTGGCCGCCGCGTCGATGGCCGCCTTCACCGCGTCGACGTGCTTCTTGGCGTCCTCGGGGGAGAGCTTGCTGTCCGGCGCCTTGAGCACCGCGGAGAGCAGGTCGGTGACGGGGGTCAGGACCCCACCCAGGCCACCGAGCTGCTGGGCCTGGCCCAGCAGGGCACTCGCGTCCGGGGCAGGCGCGCGGGGGGCGGTCCGGGTGGCTTCGCGGGAGGCGTCGCCGTCGGAGGCGAGGGCCGGTCCGGCCGTGCCGAGAAGCAGCGTCGCGCACAGGGTGGTGGTCGCGAGGCGGCGTACGGGCAGAGCGCGCATAGGTGTTTCCCTTTCGATGATGCGTCGGATCTTGTGATCACCGTGAAAGCGGGAAACGCCCTCCGCAACCGAGCGACTGCGGAACGTATCGGTCGTGCGGCGCCCGTGCGGGCATCTGCGCAGGTGGGACGCGGATGTGACGGCCGGTCGGCCGGTCGGCCGCGCGCCCCCCATTCGGGGCACGGCCGATAACACCGCAGCGGCGGAAAGCCGCGCCGACACGCGGAACGGCCGCCCCCTCTTTCGCGGGGACGGCCGTTCGCAACCGACGGTGCGTCAGTCGTTGGCGCACTGGTTGCCGAACGCGGGGTTCAGCAGGCCGATGACGTTGACGCTGTTGCCGCACACGTTGACGGGGACGTGGATCGGCGCCTGCACGTTGTTGCCCGAGATCACGCCGGGGGAGTTGGTGGCTGCGCCCTGCGCGCCGCTGTCGGCGGCAGCGACGCCCGCGGAGCCGGCCACGGCGGCGGCGGCGACAGCGGACAGGGCGAGAGCCTTGGTGGTACGGGACATGGAGTGCTGCTCCTTGGTGATGATGCGACGTACGGGCGGGCTGCCCGTCTGGAGGGTTCAACTGCCGACCTCGGTGCCGAGTTGTGCGCCCAGACGGGTGATGCGCGGCGGCAACCGTCGCAGTGCCGACCTTCACCGTTCCGACACACGCGCGGAGGTCGGCCGAGTCTCCCGTGTCAACGGCTACAGTTGCGCTTCCCCTTAGGGCATTCCGCTCATACGCCTTCATATTCATATAGATGAGGCGAATCCCTCATCTCCGCTGTGGTTCAGAGTTCACACACTCGGAAGGCCAACGCCGTCATGCGTCACTCCCTGGGCCTGCGTCGCGTGTTCGTCATCCCTCTCGCACTGGCCGCGTGCCTCGCGGCCAACGGGACCGGCTCGGCCGCCCCGCCCGGCGACAGCGGCGAGAAGACACGCATCGAATTCGCGCAGAGATACAGAGCGCTGCAGCACGGCGGGATCGTCCGGGCCGCAAACTCGGCGATCACCTGCCGCCGCGCGATCGACCGGACGGCGGAGTCCTGCGCCCGAACGCGGGGCGGCCGTCCGGGTGTGAACGACGACTTCGACATGTTCTACATCGACGTCGACGACGACCCGAACACCTACAACTCCAGCACGGGCGAAGTACGTCTGCCCCCGCACTCGCGCGTCTCCTACGCCCGCCTGTACTGGGGCGGCAACCTCAGGGTCGGCGAGCAGAAGCCCCCCAAGGACAACGGCCGGGTCCTGATCGCCGAGCCCGGCGGCAACTACAAGCCGGTCGTCGCCGACACCCCGGTGGGACACCGCGTCGCCGACGGCGCCGACGCCTTCCAGGCCTCGGCCGACGTCACCGACCTGGTGCGCTCGGCGGGCAGCGGCTCGTACACCGTGGCCCAGGTCAACGTCGCCATGGGGCACTCGCGGGCGGGCGCCTGGGGCGGCTGGACGCTGGTGGTGGCGTACGAGAACGCCGCGGAACCGCTGCGCACCCTCGCCGTCTGGGACGGCTTCGACTCGACCGGGGAGGACGGGCACCGGCACGCCGTCCGGCTGCGCGGCGTGCCGCGGGGGACGGACGGCATCGCCGGTGTGGTGGCCTACGACGGCGACCGCGGGCGGCGCGGCGACACGGTGGGCGTCTCGTCCCGACGCACCGGATCCGTGCCGCTGACGGACGACGCCAACCCGGCCGGTGACGCGCTCAACTCGACCATCAGCGAGCCGGGCACGCCGCTGCGCAGGAACCCCGCGTACACGAACACGCTGGGATACGACTCCGATGTCTTCCCGCTGCCCAAGGGCCCGGACCGGCCCGCCGAAGGCCGCCGCGGGCCGCACGGCGACCTGACGGTCCACCTCGCCTCGCAGGATCCGGCGTGGGTCGGCGTGGTCTTCGCCGCCGTCGACGCGAAGCGATAGCGCCCGTTGCCCCGCTCCGCTTCCGCGGTGCTCCGCACTGACCCGAAGGAGACGCGCATGCCTCTGCCTTCAGCACCCCACCCCCCACGGGTCCTGCACGTCAGCCAGCCCGTGGACGGCGGCGTGGCACGGGTCGTCGTCGACCTGGCCGCCGCCCAGGCCGCGGCCGGGACCGACGTCCACGTGGCCTGTCCCCCGGAGGGTTTCCTGGCCGGCGCGCTGGAGGCCCTGGGCGCCGGTGTCCACGTCCACCCCTGGACGGCGTCCCGCTCCCCCGGCCGCGGCCTCGGCACCGAGGTCCGCGACCTCAAACGCGTCATCACCGCGGTGGAACCCGGCCTCGTCCACGCGCACAGCGCCAAGGCCGGGCTCGCCGCACGTCTCGCGCTGCGCGGGAGCATCCCCACGGTGTTCCAGCCGCACGCCTGGTCCTTCGAGGCGGTCGGCGGCCCCACCGCGTTCCTGGCGCGCCTGTGGGAGCGCCGTGCCGCCCGGTGGGCGGACCGCATCGTCTGCGTCAGCGAGGCCGAGTGGGTCACCGGCCGCCGCGCCGGCATCTCCGGCTCGTACGCGGTGATCCCCAACGGTGTGGACACCGACCGGTTCGCGCCCACCGGCCAGGACGTCGCGCCGGTCCGGCTGGTGGTGTGCGTCGGCCGGCTCTGCCGCCAGAAGGGACAGGACGTACTCCTGCGCGCCTGGCCCACGGTCGCCGCCCAGGTGCCCGACGCCCGGCTGGTCCTGGTCGGGGACGGGCCCGACGACGCCCGGCTGCGGGAGCGGGCCGGGCCGCGGGTGGCCTTCGCGGGCGCGGCGGACGACGCCGCGCCCTGGTACCGGGCGGCCGACGTGGTCGTCCTGCCCTCCCGCTGGGAGGGCATGGCACTGGCCCCGCTCGAAGCCATGGCCTGCGCCCGCCCGGTCGTGGTCACCGACGTGGACGGGGCACGGGAGAGCCTGCCGCCGTCCCACCGCCCGCACGCCCTCGTCCCCCCGGAGGACCCCGGCGCGCTGGCCCACGCCCTGGTCGCCCTGCTGCGGGACGGGGAGCTGCGGGACGCGCTGGGGCGGCGCGGCAGGCAGCACGTGCTGGACCACCACGACACGCGGCGCGCCGCGGCCGCGGTCGACGCGGTGTACGGCGAGCTTCTGGGCACGGCGCCCACCGAATACAGGGAGTGCAGCACGACGTGAGTGCGGAACGGACCGTTGCTTCCTCATCGGCTCAGTCACGGCAGGACACCCAGGCCCCGCCCGGCACCTTCGTCGTCGCGCCACGCGAAGCGACGGTCCTGCGTGCCGGGGCGGCCGCGCCGCGCCCGGCCCGGCAACGGCGGTCGGCCGCCGCCCTGCTGGCCGCCGACTGCGCCGCGGCCCTGGTCGCCCTGCTGCTCCTCGACGATCCCCGGCAGCAGGCCGTACTGGCACCCCTGCTCCTGGCCGGTGTGCCGGCCCTGAACGTGCAGGGCCGGTTGTACGAGTACGCCGCGCTGCCCGACACGCTCGGCCAGGTGCCGTCGCTCGCCGGGCGGGTCGCGCTCGCCTGGTCGGTCGCCACGGTCCTCGCCACCGCCCTGCCCACGGTCGGGTCACCGGCACCGCGGACGCTGGCCGGTGCCGTCGCCGTGCAGTGCCTGCTGAGCTTCTGCGGGCGCGCGCTGGTCCACCGGAAACGGCGGGCCGCCACCGTGCGCAGGCCCCGGCCCGTGCTGGTCCTCGGGCCCGTCGGGCAGGCGCGCGGCGTGGCCGCCGCGCTGCTGCGGCGCCCCGGCTGCGGCATGCGGCCCGTCGGCATCGTCAGCGAGACCGCGGCCCCCCCGCAGGAGAAGGAGACCGGCGCCGAGTCGCCGTCGGGGCCCGCGCCCGACCTTCCGGTGCTCTGCACGGAGGACGAACTCCACCGCGCGGTGATCCAGAACGACGTCCGGACCGTGTTCTTCCTCGCCGACCGCGGCACCGGGCTCGCCGGCTGGCTGCCGACCCTGCACGGCCTGGGCTGTGACCTGTGGGAGCTGGAGCCGCGCTGCGCCGGTACCGTGCCCGCGCCGGGCGGGCACCGGCAGTACGTGGCCGGGTTCGCCTGCCGTTCCCTGACGCCCGCCCGGCCACGCGGCACCCGCGCGGGCAAGCGGCTGCTGGACATCGCGGTGTCCGGCGTCCTGCTGCTCGCGGCGGCGCCGGTCCTCGCGGCCTGCGCCCTGGTGCTGCGGACCGCGGAGGGACCCGGCGTGATCTTCCGTCAGGAACGCGTCGGCAAGGACGGGCGGCTGTTCACCCTCCTGAAGTTCCGCACCCACCGGCCCGTCGACCAGCAGGAGGCCGCGACCCGGTGGAGCGTCGCCGACGAGCACCGGATGAGCGCGTTCTGCCGGTTCCTGCGCGGCACCTCGCTCGACGAGCTGCCCCAGCTGTGGAACGTGCTGCGCGGCGACATAAGTCTGGTCGGCCCCCGGCCCGAACGGCCCTTCTTCGTCGCACAGTTCAGCCAGACCTATCCGGACTACGCCCACCGGCACCGCATGCCGACCGGCATCACGGGCCTGGCCCAGATCCACGGCCTGCGCGGCGACACCTCCATCGAGGACCGGTGCCGCTTCGACAACGCCTACATCGACAGCTGGTCGTTCTGGCAGGACCTGTGCATCCTGCTGCGCACCCTCGGCTGCCTCGTCCGCCGCACGGGGAGCTGAGCACGGTGACCCACAACCCGTCCACCGCCCTGCCGCCCGGCTCGCGCCTGCGGGGCCTGCACGAGACGGTGCCGCCCGCGCTGCGGCGCAGCGCCCCGGTGCTGCCGGTGGTGCTCCTGGTCGCGCTGCTCGCCCTGCCGGTGCCCGCCGCGGGAGCGTCCTCCGGCGGCAGCGGCGGCGGCACCGGCGGCGTGGCCGACGCGGTGTCCGCCCTCGTCGTCGGCTACTGCGTCGTACGCGCGGTGCGGGCCCGGCGCCGCCCGCTGACCCGCACCGCGGCCGTCCTCCTCGGGCTGCCGGTCGTCGGCATCACCGTGGCGGCGTTCGGCGCCTCCTCCGCGGCGACCGGCGTCGCCGGGGCCGCGCGCTATCTGCAGATCTTCGTGCTCGTACCGGCCGCCGTCCTGCTGCTCATCCGCGACGCCCACCACTTCCGCCTCCTCGCCTGGTCGTTCGTCGGGCTCGGGCTGTGGCAGGGCGTCATCGGCGTGCACCAGAACCTCACCGGCACGGGCGCCTCGTACATGGGCGAGGACATCCGCGCCGTCGGCACGTTCGGCTCCACGGACGTCATGGGGATGGCCACCGTCGTCTCGTACGGGCTGGTCTGCGCGCTGGCACTGGCCTTCCGCCCGCGCTCGCCGCGCCAGCGGTCGGCGGCGGTGGTCTGCGCGGCCCTCCTGACGGTGCCGCTCGCCCTGTCGTTCAGCCGCGGCGCGTGGATCGCGACCGCGGCGGCCTGCGCCGCGGTGCTGCTGCTCGCCGGGGTGCGCCGGGCCGGTCAGGTGCTGCTGGCCGGGACGGCCGCCGCGGTGGTCCTGGTGGCCGGATTCGGCGTGGGCTCGGCGATGCTCCAGGAACGCCTCAGCAGCATCACCCAGGTCACCGACACCCCCGACCAGTCGGTGACCGACCGCTACACGATGTGGGCGGCGTCGGCCGACATGTGGCGCGAGCGGCCGGTGACCGGGGTCGGCCTCAAGGGGTTCCCCGACCACCGCGACAGCCACGCCTCGCTCGCCCTGTCCTCGGGCAGCGACACCGCGGGCGCCGGCAGCGCCTTCGCGCGCCAGCCGCTGCTCTCCCCGCACAACATGTACCTGCTGGTCCTCAGCGAGCAGGGACTGCTCGGGCTCGGCACGCTGGCCGGGGGCTGGGCGGCGCTCCTGGTGTGCGCGGTGCGCCGGTGGAAGCGGCAGCGCGCCGGGCGGAACGGGCCGGGCGGTTCGCAGCTGGACTGCGCGCTGGTGGCCTGCGGGCTGCTGGTCTGGCAGCTGATCGACTTCGTGTACGCCGACATCGGCGGCCCCTCCACCGTCCTGACCGCCATCGCCTTCGGCATGGCGGCCTGGTGGGCGGTCGGCTCCCGCGACCCGCGGGGCGAGGCTCTGCCGGAAGAGGCTCTGCGGGGAGAGGCGGGCCCGCGATGACCACCGTGCCGCCCCCGGAGGTGGCCCCCGACCCGGACGCGCCGCCTGCCGCGGTGACCGCCGCGCCCGCCGCACGGGATCCCGCCGAGAAGACCGGGGGCTCGTTCCTCGCCAAGGCCGCGCTGGTCACGGCCGTGCTGTCCGTCGCGGGTTCGCTCCTGGGGCTCGTACGCGACCAGGCCCTCGCGCACTTCTTCGGCGCCGGTACCGACACCGACGCCTTCCTCGTCGCCTGGACGGTCCCCGAGCTCGCCGCGACGCTGCTCATCGAGGACGGCCTCGCCTTCTTCCTGGTGCCCGCGTTCAGCCTGGCGCTGGCGCGCCGCGCGGACGGGCCGCTCCTCGACCCGGTCCGCGAGCTCGTCCGGGCCTCGCTGCCGCGGATGGCCCTGTGCTTCGCGGGCACCGCCGTCCTGCTCATCGCGGCGGCGCCCCACCTGGTCGCGGTGCTCGCCCCCGGCCTGCCCAACCCGCGACTGGCCGTCGACTGCACCCGGCTGACCGCCACCTGCGCGCTGACCTTCGGCCTCGCCGGGTACTGCAGCGCGGCGCTGCGGGCCCACCAGCGGTTCGTCGCGCCCGCCACGGTCTACGTCGCCTACAACGCGGCCATCATCACCGCCCTGTTCGCGCTCGCGGTGCCGCTGGGGGTACGGGCCGCGGCGGCCGGAGTGGCGGTGGGCGGGGCCCTCATGGTCGTCGTACAGGCGCCTTCGCTCTGGCGTCAGCTGCGGCGCCCGTACCGGCCCGAAACGGAGCCCGCGCCCGCGTCCCCGGCGGGAGGCTCCTCGGACAGGACCCTCCAGACGACGATCATCTGGACCGTCCTGCTGTTCGCGCTCTGCCGCCAGTCGCAGGTCCTCATCGAACGGTTCCTCGCCTCCTCGCTGCCCGCCGGGGCCATCTCGCACCTGAACTACGCGCAGAAGGTCGCGCAGATGCCGATGGTCCTCTCGCTGATGCTGTGCACGGTCACCTTCCCCGTAGTGGCTCGGGCGCTGGCCAAGGGCGAGACGGAGCGCGCCCGCAAGCGCGTCGAGCGGGACATCGTCCTGGCCGGCTGCATGGTGCTGCTGGGCGCGGCCGCGGTCGTCGCCGCGGCTCCCCCGCTCATCGAACTGCTCTTCCAGCGCGGCGCGTTCACCGCACGGGACACCGCCGCCACCGCGTCGGTCATGCGCGTCTACGCCCTCGGCCTGCTCGGCCACACGCTGGTCGGCGCGCTGGCCCGCGCGCACTTCTCCGTCGCCCGCACGACCTGGATCCCGCTGTACGCGATGGTCGTCGGCGTCGTCGCCACCGCGGGGATCGGCTTCCTGACCGTCGGCACGTGGGGCGTCCACGGAATCGCCGCGGCCAACGCGACCGGCATCTGCGTCACCGCGGTGCTCCTGCTGCGCGGCATGGGCCCGCGCANNGGTGGCCGCGGCGGGCGCGGCGGTGCTGGGCACCGCGTGCGCGCACCGGGTGGCACAGCCCGCCCCGGCGGTCCTCGCGAGCTTCACCGCGGTGACCGTCTCCTTCGTGCTCCTGGGGCTGCTCCTGGGGGCGCAGCCCTGGGCGTCCGCCCTTCGCTCCGTCAGCAGAAAGCTGCGTCATGTCCGTTGACCTCACCCCGCCCGCGCCCTCCGGCGCGGAGCCGTTCCTGCGGCTGCGGCCGCCCCGCACCCCGGCGTGGGTGGCGATGTACCACTCCGTCGCGGACCCGTCCGACGATCCGTACGGGATCACCGTGGCCCCCGAGCGGCTGGGCGCGCAGCTGCGCTGGATGCGGCGCCAGGGGCTGCGCGGCGTCTCGATGAAGTACCTCCTTGAGGCGTGCGCGCAGGGCCAGGAGCACAACCTGGTGGGCCTCACCTTCGACGACGGGTACCGCGACTTCGTCGACCACGCGCTGCCGCTGCTCCGGCAGTACGACTGCACCGCCACCGTGTTCGTCCTGCCGGGCCGACTCGACGGCGACAACGCATGGGACCCGCTCGGCCCGCGCAAGCCGCTGCTGGGCGCCGACGGCATCCGGCACGTCGTCGAGTCCGGCATGGAGATCGCCTCGCACGGGCTGACCCACGTCGACCTGACGGCCGCCGACGACCGCCTGCTGCGCCGCGAGGTCAGCGGCAGCCGGGCGGCGCTGCACGACCTGACCGGCGTCGAGGCGCAGGGCTTCTGCTACCCCTACGGCACCGTCGACGAGCGCGTCGCGGCCGCCGTCCGCGAGGCCG
>NZ_LIPN01000016.1 GCF_001418325.1 Streptomyces atriruber
GTCGGGGGACGGGTCCTAGGCGGGCCGGGGCGCTGCCGGGTGGCCGATCAGCATCGTCGGGGCGCCCGCCACCCGCGTCAGGAAGACGGTCGCCGCGTTCTTCCCCTGCGGCTTCACCTTGCGCCGCAGTTCCTCCGGCTCAACGGCGGAGCCGCGCTTCTTCACGGTGAGGATGCCGACGCCGCGCTCGCGCAGCAGCGCCTTCAGCTTCTTCACGTTGAACGGGAGCTGGTCGGTGATCTCGTACGCGGTCGCGTACGGGGTGTCGTGCAGGGCGTCGGAGGTGACGTACGCGATGGTCTCGTCGATGAGTCCGCCCTCGACCCGGGCGGCGACCTCGGCGACCAGGTGCGCGCGGATGACGGCGCCGTCCGGCTCGTACAGGTAGCGCCCGACGGGACGGGCCTCGGGGTCCGGCAGCATCGCGGCGAGCGAGGTCCACAGGGAGGCGCCGCCGGGCAGGAGCGTGGCGCGGTGCGAGGCGGGGGTGTCCGTGCCGAACCACAGCACGGCCTCCTTCACGTCGCCGCCGTCCGAGATCCACTCGGCCCCCGCCTCGGCGGGGATCGCCTCGTGCGGGATGCCGGGGGCGATCTTCAGCGCGGCGAGCGGGGCTCGGAGCGCCGCACCGACGGCCCAGGACAGCGGCGGTGAGTAGGCCTCGGGGTCGAAGATCCGCCCGCGGCCGCCGCGCCGCGCCGGGTCCACGAAGACGGCGTCGTACGCGCCCGTGTCCACCTCGGTGACGTCCGCCTCCCGCACCTCGATCAGGTCGGCGAGGCCGAGGGCCTCGGCGTTGGCGCGGGCGGCCGCGCAGGTCAGCGGGTCACGGTCGACGGCGAGCACGGAGATCCCGGCCCGCGCGAGGGCGATGGCGTCGCCGCCGATGCCGCAGCAGAGGTCGGCGAGCGAACGTACGCCCAACGCCTTGAAGCTCTCGGCGCGGTGCGCGGCGACGGAGGCGCGCGTGGACTGCTCGACGCCGTTCGGCGTGAAGAACATCCGGGCCGCGTCCTCGGCGCCGAACTTCGCCGCGGCCCGTCGGCGCAGCCGCGCCTGGGCCAGGGCCGCGGAGACCAGGGGCGCCGGGTAGGTGCGGCGCAGCCGGGTGGCGGCGGCGAGCTCCTGGGCCGGTTCGACGTCCCGCACCTCGTCGAGCAGGGCCCGGCCCTCCTCGGTGCGGAGGGCGGCGAAGGCGGCGAGGGGGTCGCCGAGGTCAGTCTCTTGGGCGCTCGGCGTGTTCGGGTCGTTCACCTGCCCCATTGTGGGCCAGTCGGTGGATGGTGCGCGGCCGGTAGCGGTGTCGGGCCCTCATCAGGGCCTTGAGCTGCGAGGATCCGGCGCCATGCAACTAGTACGACAAAACGAAGAATACGCCGCAAGACGGAAGAACCAGGCGCGCGCCCTGGTCGTCGTCCTGTCCCTCGCCGCGGTCGCCTCGGGCTGCGCGTCCGGAGGCGACTCCGACGACGTGCGGCCCGCCCACGGCCAGCAGCCGCTGCAGGCCCTGCCCGCCCGCGCCCTCGACTCGTACGCCCAGAAGCTCGCCACGGCCCAGGTCGCCCGCACCCTGGCCGCCAAGCGCTGGGGCCTGGCCAAGACCCCGCTGGCCGCGCCCCCGCCGCCCCGGACCAAGCCGCGGATCACCACCCGCAAGGGCTTCGAGGTCAAGGGCCAGGCGAGCCTGCCGCCGGTCTTCACGACGATCCCCACCAAGGAGAAGGTCGTCTTCCTGACCATCGACGACGGCGCCGAGAAGGACCCCGCGCTGCTGAAGATGATGAGCGAACTGAGGCTCCCGTACACCGCGTTCCTCAGCGACTACCTGGTCAAGGAGGACTACGCCTACTTCAAGAAGATGCAGGCCCGCGGCGTCTCCCTGAACAACCACACGCTCAACCACCGCTATCTGCCCGGACTCTCGTACGACAAGCAGCGCCGCGAGATCTGCGGCATGCAGGACACCATCGAGAAGCACTACGGCAAGCGCCCCGAGCTCTTCCGCCCGCCGTACGGCAACTACAACCAGGACACGCTGCGCGCCGCCAAGTCCTGCGGCGTCAAGGCGGTGCCGCTGTGGGCGTCGGAGGCCTTCGCCGACCACATGGAGTGGCGCGAGTGGGACCGCGACCTGCACCCCGGCGACATCATCCTCACGCACTTCCGGGGGCGTGAGGACTGGAAGGGCACCATGCCCGACATGATCCGCCGGGTCATGAAGACGGTCACGGACAAGGGGTACGCGGTGGCCAGGCTGGAGGACTACCTGTGACCCCGCGGGCGCGAGCGCGCCGCCGCCTCCTCGCCGGGGCCCTGCTGTGCGGAGTGCTCGCGCCCGCACTGCTCACGGGATGCGCGGAATCGGTGGACCCGATCGAGCGGCTGGGCAGGAAGGCGGCCCAGAAGGTGCCGAGCAAGCCGAACAAGGGCAGACCGGGCCCGGCGCCCTGCGCGGAGCGGCGGGAATCGAGGCCTCCGTGGCGCGTGGACACGGAACTGGCACCCCTCGTCGTGCGTTGCCCCGAAGGGGTGCCCCGCACCCCTTCGCGATGAAGCCCGACGCAGTGGATTGGCACTCCGCTTGACCGAGTGCTAATCCCCGTCCTAGTCTCGCTTCTGGCACTCCCCACTGGAGAGTGCCAACAGCGACGGGCAGGTCCGGCACCCGCGACGACGGATCCACCTGGTCGCCACACTCAGACTCTTAACCCCGTGAGATCTCCGAAGGGGGAGACCGGATCGTGACGACCGCAAGCTCCAAGGTTGCCATCAAGCCGCTCGAGGACCGCATTGTGGTCCAGCCGCTCGACGCCGAGCAGACCACGGCCTCCGGCCTGGTCATTCCGGACACCGCGAAGGAGAAGCCCCAGGAGGGCGCCGTCCTCGCCGTGGGCCCGGGCCGCTTCGAGAACGGCGAGCGCCTGCCGCTCGACGTCAAGGTCGGCGATGTCGTGCTGTACAGCAAGTACGGCGGCACCGAGGTGAAGTACAACGGCGACGAGTACCTCGTCCTCTCGGCTCGCGACGTGCTCGCGATCGTCGAGAAGTAATTTCACCGCTTCACCTGCTTCACCAGCAGATTTGCTTTTGAGCTGCGCCCCTGGTCACCCCGCTGATTGCCGGGCGGCGAGGGGCGCAGTTCGTTCACCCGAGTTTTCGAGAGGGCTGAATCGCTCCCATGGCGAAGATCCTGAAGTTCGACGAGGACGCCCGTCGCGCCCTTGAGCGCGGCGTCAACAAGCTTGCCGACACGGTCAAGGTGACGATCGGCCCCCGCGGCCGCAACGTCGTCATCGACAAGAAGTTCGGTGCCCCGACCATCACCAACGACGGCGTCACCATCGCCCGTGAGGTCGAGGTCGAGGACCCGTACGAGAACCTCGGCGCCCAGCTGGTGAAGGAGGTGGCGACCAAGACCAACGACATCGCTGGTGACGGCACCACCACCGCCACCGTGCTCGCCCAGGCCCTGGTCAAGGAAGGCCTGCGCAACGTCGCCGCCGGCGCCTCCCCGGCCGCCCTGAAGAAGGGCATCGACGCCGCCGTCGCGGCCGTCTCCGAGGAGCTCCTCGCCACCGCCCGTCCGATCGACGACAAGGCCGACATCGCGGCCGTCGCCGGTCTGTCGGCCCAGGACCCGCAGGTCGGCGAGCTCATCGCCGAGGCGATGGACAAGGTCGGCAAGGACGGTGTCATCACCGTCGAGGAGTCCAACACCTTCGGCCTGGAGCTCGACTTCACCGAGGGCATGGCCTTCGACAAGGGCTACCTGTCGCCGTACATGGTGTCCGACCAGGAGCGTATGGAGGCCGTCCTCGACGACCCGTACATCCTGATCCACCAGGGCAAGATCTCCTCCATCCAGGACCTCCTGCCGCTGCTCGAGAAGGTCATCCAGGCCAACGCCTCGAAGCCGCTCCTGATCATCGCCGAGGACGTCGAGGGCGAGGCCCTGTCGACCCTGGTCGTGAACAAGATCCGTGGCACCTTCAACGCCGTCGCGGTGAAGGCCCCGGGCTTCGGCGACCGCCGCAAGGCCATGCTCGGTGACATCGCCACCCTCACCGGCGGCACCGTCATCGCCGAAGAGGTCGGCCTCAAGATCGACCAGGTCGGTCTCGACGTGCTGGGCACCGCCCGCCGCGTCACCATCACCAAGGACGACACCACGATCGTCGACGGCGGCGGCAACAAGGCCGACGTCGAGGGCCGCGTCGCCCAGATCAAGGCCGAGATCGACGCCACGGACTCCGACTGGGACCGCGAGAAGCTCCAGGAGCGCCTCGCGAAGCTGGCCGGCGGCGTGTGCGTCATCAAGGTCGGCGCCGCCACCGAGGTGGAGCTGAAGGAGAAGAAGCACCGTCTGGAGGACGCCATCTCCGCGACCCGCGCCGCGGTCGAGGAGGGCATCGTCTCCGGTGGTGGCTCCGCTCTGGTGCACGCCGCCAAGGTGCTCGGCGACTCGCTCGGCAAGGACGGCGACGAGGCCACCGGTGTGGCCGTCGTCCGCCGCGCCGCCGTCGAGCCGCTGCGCTGGATCGCCGAGAACGCCGGCCTCGAGGGCTACGTCATCACCTCGAAGGTCGCCGAGCTCGACAAGGGCTTCGGCTTCAACGCCGCGACCGGTGAGTACGGCGACCTGGTCAAGGCCGGCGTCATCGACCCGGTCAAGGTCACCCGCTCCGCCCTGGAGAACGCCGCGTCCATCGCGTCGCTGCTCCTGACGACCGAGACCCTGGTCGTCGAGAAGCCGGCCGAGGAAGAGGCCGAGGCGGGCCACGGCCACGGCCACGGTCACTCTCACTGACCTGAGTTGCCCGAGGCCCGGCTCCCTTCACGGGGATCCGGGCCTCGGGCCTTTCCGGGGGCGCGTCCGCCGGGTTGCCCCTCGTCGCCGGGTGCGGGTCGCCGTCGGCTGGTCGCGCAGTTCCCCGCGCCCCTGGGGACGACTCCGGCAGGCGCCCCGTCAGGGGCGCGGGGAACTGCGCGAGGACGGACCACGCCCCGCACCCGGCGACGAGGTGTAACCAGGCAGACGCCGCCCCGCCCCCGCGAAGGCCCCGCAGGCCTACTGCGGCCCGTACTTGCGGCCCGTGCGGGACGTCACGCCACCGAGCAGCGCCCGCGGCGTCACCTTCACCACGCCCATCAGGGCCTTGTACCTCGGGTCGGGGATCGACACGGTCCTGCCCCGCGCCAGATCGGTGAGCGCCACCGCGACCAGCTTGTCCGCGTCGAGCCACATCCAGTTGGGGATGTTGGACGTGCCCATCCCCGCACGCTTGTGGAACTCCGTGCGTACGAAGCCGGGGCAGAGCGCCATCAGCCGCACCCCGGAGCCCGCCAGGTCCTTCGCCGCGCCCTGGGTGAACTGCACGACCCACGCCTTCGAGGCGCCGTACGTCCCGCGCGGCACGAACGCCGCCACCGACGCGACGTTCACGACACCGCCGCGACCGCGCTCCCGCATCGACTCCGTCGCGGCCGACGTCAGCCGCAGCACCGCCTCGCAGTGCACCTTGAGCATGGTCAGCTCGTCGGCGAGCGAGACCTCCAGATACCGGCCCTTGTTGCCGAACCCCGCGTTGTTGATCAGGAGGTCGACCGCGTCCCTGCGGTTCGAGAGCCGCTTCTCGACCGTCTCGATGCCGTCGTCCGTCGAGAGGTCCGCGGTCAGCACCTCCGCCTCGATGCCGTGCCGGTCGTGCAGCTCGGTCGCCTGCTCGTGCAACCGCTCGGTGTCGCGAGCCACCAGCACGAGGTTGTGCCCGTCGGCCGCGAGGCGCCGCGCGAAGGCCGCGCCGATGCCGGCGGTCGATCCCGTAATCAGAGCCGTAGTCATGGCCCAAGGCTAGTGAGATCGCGTGACCGCTGTGTTGCGCGGACCGCCCGGGGTCAGGGAGAGGCGGGAGCGCCCTGCCGCGCCAGGTACTTGCGCGCACGCTCGGCCGTCTCCGGATGCAGGGCGTCGCCCGCCGCGAGCAGCTCGGGCAGCAGGGCCTTCTCCGTCGTGACGGCCCGGAACTGGAGGGCGACGGTGACCTCGTGCGCGGGCCGGTGCACGATCTCGATCGGGTCCCCGGCCCGGATCTCACCCGGCGCGACGACGCGCAGATACGCCCCGGGAGCACCCTCTTCCGTGAACCGCTTCACCCACCCCTTCTCGTCGAGGTGGCCCTGGAACGTACGGCAGGGGATGCGCCCGCTCGTGACTTCGAGCACCAGATCGGAGCCCACCCGCCAGCGCTCGCCGATCCTCGCGCCGCTCACGTCGACGCCCGACGTCGTGAGGTTCTCGCCGAAGGCGCCGTCGGGCAGGGGGCGCCCGAGGGCGTGCTGCCAGGCGTCGAGGTCCTCGCGGGCGTAGGCGTACACCGCCTGGTCGTTTCCGCCGTGGTGGCGCAGGTCGCAGATCTCGTCACCGGCCATGCCGCTGCCGCCGACGCCCTTCGCGCCCGGCGCGGCCACGGCGACCGGGCCCCGCACGGGCCGCTTGTCGATGCCGGTGCCGCCGGAGGGCGCACCGGCGTGCGCGACGTTCTTGCGGCGGCCCACGTTCACAGAAAGAAGCTCCATGAAGGCAGGCTAGGCGAGGCGCTCTCAAAGAAGCGATGCATTATTTCGCGATATGTCCAAGCGTCGCTTATGCTCGGACCATGATCGAGGCCCGTCACCTCCGTGTCCTGCGCGCCGTGGCCGCCACCGGCTCCTTCTCCGCCGCGGCCCGCGAGCTCGGCTGCACCCAGCCCGCCGTCAGTCAGCAGATGAAGGCCCTCGAATCCTCGGCGGGCACGCCGCTGCTGATCCGCACCGGCCGCGAGATGCGGCTGACCCAGGCGGGCGAGGCCCTGGTCAGGCATGCCGCGGGCATCCTCGCCGGGCTGACCGCCGCCGAGGAGGAGGTCGCCGCCATCGCGGGCCTGCGGGCCGGCCGGGTCAGGCTCGTCTCCTTCCCCAGCGGCAGTTCCACCCTCGTTCCCTGCGCCCTGGCGGCGCTGCGCGCGGCCCACCCGGGCACCCGCGTCTCCCTCGTGGAGGCCGAGCCGCCGCGCTCGGTGGAGATGCTGCGCGAGGGCGACTGCGACGTCGCCCTCGCCTTCCGGTACGAAGGAGCGACGGCCGCGGAGGAGTGGGGCGACCTCGTCGTGCGCCCGCTGCTCGCGGACCGGCTCGTCGGCCTCGTACCCGAAGGGCACCGGCTCGCCGACGCGGACTCGGTCACCATCGGAGAGTTCGCCGACGAATCGTGGATCGCGGGCTGCCCCCGCTGCCGCAGGCAACTGGTGGAGGTCTGCGAGAGCGCGGGCTTCGCGCCCCGGATCGACTTCGCGACCGACGACTATCCGGCGGTGATCGGCCTCGTCGGCGCCGGTCTGGGAGTGGCGGTGCTCCCCGAGCTCGCGATCGAGTCGGTGCGCCCCATGGGTGCACGCACAGTGACGGTGGAGCCCGCCGTGCAGCGGGAGATCGTCGCGCTCACGCTGCCGGATCTGGCGCAGGTGCCGGCCGTCGCCGCCACGCTGGACCACCTCGCGCGGGCCGCCGCCCGCTGATCGGCGCCCTGCGCCCGCCCGCTGCGGGCGGCTTTTCGATGAAACGTTCCTTCAGCTGTGCGACACGGCTCGGCCCGCCGACGCGGCGGCCGTGACGGCGGATGCCGTGACGAGGCGGTTGCGCGCGCGGCCCATGAGCTCCTCGCGCTCGTCCTCGGTCAGTCCGCCCCACACGCCGTACGGCTCGCGCACCGCGAGCGCGTGAGCGGCGCACTCCGCGCGCACGGGGCACCGCATGCAGACCTCCTTGGCGGAGTTCTCACGTGCGCTGCGCGCTGCTCCGCGCTCGCCCTCCGGGTGGAAGAAGAGCGAGCTGTCGACCCCACGGCAGGCCGCGAGGAGCTGCCAGTCCCACAGATCTGCGTTCGGTCCGGGAAGGCGGGAGAAATCTGCCATTGCTGGTCCCCTTGGTGCCGTTCTGACGCGGATACGGTGCGCATGACCGTACATCTACTGTCTAAGGAGATGAAAATATGACTCATTGCGAATCTAGCTATAGACACCAGGAAAAGGGAAGAAAAGGCGCTAAATGGGGCATAGGTTGTGATGAAACGTTGAGGGTCTGCCGCGCGCTCTGCGCTGTGTCCGCGCCCTCACGTAGAGTGCCGAAGGTGTCCGACTGCCCCGTAACTCTTTCGGGTGACCGTCGTTGAGAGTGCGGAGGCGGTTGAAAGAACAAGCGCTCGGGCAGGTGTCCGAGAGCGTCAACCGCACAGGTGACGAATAAGTACCAGCCTGGAGGCTCAAGGTGACGCGCAGCAGCTGTGAGAGCCGCGGAGGACAGTCATGACATCGGTCCTCGTCTGCGATGACTCCCCGCTTGCCCGAGAGGCGCTCCGCCGCGCGGTCGCGACCGTGCCCGGCGTCGAGCGCGTGACCACGGCGGCCAACGGCGAGGAAGTCCTCCGCCGCTGGGGCGCCGACCGCTCGGACCTGATTCTGATGGACGTACGCATGCCCGGTCTCGGCGGCGTGGAGACCGTCCGTCGGCTGCTGTCCGCCGACCCCGGTGCGCGCATCATCATGCTCACCGTCGCCGAGGACCTGGACGGGGTCGCACTCGCGGTCGCGGCCGGCGCCCGCGGCTATCTGCACAAGGACGCCTCGCGTGCCGAACTGCGCGCGACCGTCACCCAGGCGCTCGCCGACCCGACGTGGCGGCTCGCTCCGCGCAGGCTGCGCTCGGCCGAGATGGGCGCCGCGCCCACCCTCACCGCGCGTGAGATCCAAGTCCTCGAGGGCATGAGCCACGGCCGTTCGAACGCGGAGATCGGGCGCGAGCTCTTCCTCTCCGAGGACACCGTGAAAACGCACGCCAGGCGGCTCTTCAAGAAGCTCGGCGCCTCGGACCGCGCGCACGCTGTGGCGCTCGGTTTCCGCTGGGGTCTGGTCCGCTAAGTGTGCCGTCGCGGGGGCACGGCGATCCCCGCCCGCCGTACGGTGGGCGGGGCGACGTACGCCCGTCGACGCTTGTTTCGCCGCCGATGCCGCATCCTTGAGGTGTGGAGTTCCTCGGGGACGAGTCGATCGAGCGGGAGGGGAGGGCGCAGGAGATGAGTTCCGGCGCACCTGCTCATAACGCTTCAGTGCACAACTACGGACGCGGTGCCACGGATCAGTCGCCGTCAAGGCACCATGGACCGATGCGCGATGACAAGACGACGGTGATCGGTGCCCTCGTTCTACGCGCTGTGGAGGGCGACGAGCAGGCCACGCACGACCTCCTGGCCCACGTCCACCCCCTCGCGCTGCGCTACTGCCGCACCCGTCTGTCCCGACTTCCGGGTGACGCACGGCACTTCGTGGAGGACCTGGCGCAGGAAGTGTGCGTCGCCGTGCTCCTGGCCCTGCCGCGCTACAAGGACACGGGGCGCCCCTTCGAGGCGTTCGTCTTCGCGATCGCGGCACACAAGGTGGCCGATCTGCAGCGCGCGGCGATGCGGCACCCCGGATCCACCGCGGTGCCCTCCGACGAGATGCCCGAGCGGCCGGACGACTCGCTCGGCCCGGAGGAGCGCGCCCTGCTCAGCAGCGATGCCGAGTGGGCCAAGAAGCTCCTCGCCAACCTCCCGGACAACCAGCGCGAGCTGCTGCTCCTGCGGATCGCCGTCGGGCTCACGGCCGAGGAGACCGGGCAGATGCTGGGCATGTCACCCGGGGCGGTGCGGGTCGCGCAGCACCGGGCGCTGAGCAGGCTGCGGGCGCTCGCGGAGCAGTAGTCCGGCCTTTTCGGGGATGTGAGCGGCACGGGCGCGTACGTGCGAACGTACAAAGCTTGCCGATGATCTTGATCGTGGAATGAGACACCCTCGAAGGCCGTTAGCATGGACATCCGCACCGATCAAGGCCATTTGGGGAAGGTGTCATGACTGCAAACGGCGGTTCTTCGACTGGGGTGCCCGAGAAATTCGCGACACTCGGGCTGACCTACGACGACGTGCTGCTGCTGCCGGGCGCGTCGGACATGGCGCCCGACCAGATCGACACCTCCTCGCTCGTCTCGAAGAACGTCCGGGTGAACGTCCCGCTGCTCTCCGCGGCGATGGACAAGGTCACCGAGTCCCGCATGGCGATCGCCATGGCGCGGCAGGGCGGCGTCGGCGTGCTGCACCGCAACCTCTCCATCGCGGACCAGGCCAACCAGGTCGACCTGGTGAAGCGCTCCGAGTCCGGCATGGTCACCGACCCGATCACGGTGCACCCGGACGCGACGCTCGCCGAGGCCGACGCGATCTGTGCGAAGTTCCGCATCAGCGGCGTCCCGGTCACCGACGCGGCCGGCAAGCTGCTCGGCATCGTGACCAACCGCGACATGGCCTTCGAGTCGGACCGCACGCGCCAGGTGCGCGAGGTCATGACGCCGATGCCGCTCGTCACCGGCAAGGTCGGCATCTCCGGCGTGGACGCCATGGAGCTGCTGCGCCGCCACAAGATCGAGAAGCTCCCGCTGGTCGACGACGCGGGCGTCCTCAAGGGCCTCATCACGGTCAAGGACTTCGTGAAGGCCGAGAAGTACCCGAACGCGTCGAAGGACGCCGGAGGCCGCCTCCTGGTGGGTGCCGCCGTGGGTGTCGCGGGCGACGCGTTCGAGCGCGCCCAGGCCCTCGTCGCCGCGGGCGTCGACTTCATCGTCGTCGACACCGCGCACGGCCACTCCCGCCTGGTCGGCGACATGGTCGCCAAGATCAAGTCGGACGCCCCCGGCGTCGACGTCATCGGCGGCAACATCGCCACGCGCGACGGCGCCAAGGCGCTCATCGACGCCGGTGTCGACGGCATCAAGGTCGGCGTCGGGCCCGGCTCCATCTGTACGACCCGCGTCGTCGCCGGTATCGGCGTACCGCAGGTAACGGCCATCTACGAAGCGTCGCTCGCCGCCAAGGAGGCCGGTGTCCCGGTCATCGGCGACGGCGGCCTGCAGTACTCCGGAGACATCGCCAAGGCGCTCGTCGCCGGTGCGGACACGGTCATGCTGGGCTCCCTGCTCGCCGGCTGTGAGGAGTCCCCCGGAGAGCTGCTCTTCATCAACGGCAAGCAGTTCAAGTCGTACCGCGGCATGGGCTCGCTCGGCGCCATGCAGACGCGCGGCGACCAGCGCTCCTTCTCCAAGGACCGGTACTTCCAGGAGGGCGTCGCCTCCGACGAGAAGCTGGTGCCCGAGGGCATCGAGGGCCAGGTTCCCTACCGCGGCCCGCTCTCGGCGGTCGTCCACCAGCTGGTGGGCGGACTGCGCCAGTCGATGTTCTACGTGGGCGGGCGCACCGTCCCCGACCTGCAGGCCAACGGCCGTTTCGTCCGCATCACGTCGGCGGGCCTCAAGGAGAGCCACCCGCACGACATCCAGATGACGGTCGAAGCGCCGAACTACAGCCGCAGCAAGTAGTCTTCCGGCGCCACGCGCGCGTGGGAGGGGCGGTCCCGGATCACCGGGACCGCCCCTTCCGTGTGCGTCGGGGATACTGGACAGGCAGACCAAGAGGGAAAGGCCCCACAACGTGACTGAGATCGAGATCGGGCGCGGCAAGCGCGGCCGCCGCGCGTACGCCTTCGACGACATCGCCGTCGTACCGAGTCGGCGCACCCGCGACCCGAAGGAGGTCTCGATCGCGTGGCAGATCGACGCCTACCGCTTCGAGCTGCCCTTCCTGGCCGCCCCGATGGACTCCGTGGTCTCGCCGCAGACCGCCATCCGGATCGGTGAGCTGGGCGGCCTCGGGGTCCTGAACCTCGAGGGCCTCTGGACCCGGTACGAGGACCCGCAGCCGCTGCTCGACGAGATCGCCGAGCTGGACGCGGAGACCGCGACCCGGCGCCTCCAGGAGATCTACGCGGCCCCGATCAAGGCCGACCTGATCGGCCAGCGCATCAAGGAGGTGCGCGACGCCGGTGTGGTCACCGCCGCCGCGCTCTCCCCGCAGCGCACCGCCGAGTTCTCCAAGGCCGTCGTGGACGCCGGGGTCGACATCTTCGTGATCCGCGGCACCACCGTCTCCGCCGAGCACGTCTCCGGCGCCGCCGAGCCGCTGAACCTGAAGCAGTTCATCTACGAGCTGGACGTCCCGGTCATCGTCGGCGGCTGCGCCACGTACACCGCGGCGCTGCACCTCATGCGCACCGGCGCCGCGGGCGTCCTGGTCGGCTTCGGCGGCGGCGCCGCGCACACCACGCGCAACGTGCTGGGCATCCAGGTGCCGATGGCCACCGCGGTCGCCGACGTCGCGGCCGCCCGCCGTGACTACATGGACGAGTCCGGCGGTCGCTACGTCCACGTCATCGCCGACGGCGGCGTGGGCTGGTCCGGCGACCTGCCCAAGGCCATCGCGTGCGGCGCCGACTCCGTGATGATGGGCTCCCCGCTGGCCCGTGCCACGGACGCGCCCGGCAAGGGCCACCACTGGGGCATGGAGGCCGTCCACGAGGACGTGCCGCGCGGCAAGAAGGTCGACCTCGGCACGGTCGGGACGACGGAGGAGGTCCTCACCGGCCCGTCGCACATCCCGGACGGCTCGATGAACTTCTTCGGAGCGCTGCGCCGCGCGATGGCGACCACGGGCTACAGCGAGCTCAAGGAGTTCCAGCGCGTCGAGGTGACGGTCGCGGACTCGCAGCACAAGCGCTGACGCGTCGAGCGCGCCGATCGGATCGCGCGCATCGTTCGGATATGGGCCCCGGTACTTCGTACCGGGGCCCTTTCCGTCGTCACAGGCGGTGGGCCGCGCCCGCCGGGGTCGCGCCCCGGGTGTCCAGGAGCAGCTGGGCCTTCACGGCGAGGCCCTGCAGGTCGTACGTGCGGTGGTGCTGGAGCAGGATCGTGAGGTCGGCGTCGGCCGCGGCCTCGTAGAGGGAGTCCGCGCGCGGGACGGGGCGGCCGAGGACGCTCCAGTTGGGCACGTACGGGTCGTGGTAGCTGACGGCCGCGCCGAGCTCCATGAGCCGGGTCGCCACCTCCTGGGCGGGGGCGCCCTGCTGGTCGGCGAGGTCGGGCTTGTAGGTGACGCCGAGGAGCAGGACGCGGGCGCCGCGGACGGACTTGCCGTGCTCGTTGAGCAGGGTCGCCGAGCGCTGGATGACGTACTGCGGCATGCGGTCGTTGACCTGCTGGGCCAGCTCGACCATGCGCAGCGGGCGGGCGCCGCGGGAGGGGTTCGGGACGTCCAGGGGGACGCCGTGGCCGCCGACGCCGGGCCCGGGACGGAAGGCCTGGAAGCCGAACGGCTTGGTCTCGGCGCAGCGGATGACGTCCCACAGGTCGATGCCGAGGTCGTGGCAGAGCACCGCCATCTCGTTGACCAGGGCCATGTTCACGTGCCGGTAGTTCGTCTCCAGGAGGTGCACGGTCTCGGCCTCGCGGGGGCCGCGGGCGCGGACGACCTTGTCGGTGAGGCGGCCGTAGAAGGTGGCGGCGGACTCGGTGCAGGCCGGGGTGAGGCCGCCGATGACCTTGGGGGTGCCGGCGTAGCCGTGGGAGCGGTTGCCGGGGTCGAGGCGGCCGGGGGAGTACGCGAGGTGGAAGTCGCGTCCGGCCCGCAGGCCCGACCCCGATTCCAGGATGGGACGGAGGAATTCCTCGGTGGTCCCCGGGTACGCGGGTGACTCGAGGATCACCGTGGTGTGCGGACGCAGGCGTGCGGCCAGCGCCCGGGCGGCGTCGGCCACCTGGCCGAGGTCGAGCGAGCGGTCGGCGGCCGGCGGCGTGGGGGCGCAGATGACCGCGGTGCGGACCCGGCCGAGCTCGGCCGGGTTGACGGTCGGCCGGAAGCCCCCCGAGAGCATCCGGCGGACGTCGGCGGCGGTGAGGGTGCCCTCGGCGCCGTCGCAGGGCAGTCTGCCGCCGGCCAGGTCGGTGGCGCGGACGGGGTCGTAGCCGATGGTGTCGATGCCGCGTGCGACGGCGGCCTGGGCGAGGGGCAGGCCGAGGTGGCCGAGACCGATGACGGCGAGATCTGCGGGCATGGCGGTGGGCCGTCCTCCCAATAGCCGGAGTGGGACGAGTGCGCAAGCCCTGTGGACAAGGCGGACCAGCGCAATGTCAGACTAGGAGTAAATATGACCGATTTGCGGTATTGCATCGCGCGGGACTCCGGAGTGTTGTCCACAGGTGGGGGTCGCGTTCAGCGAGAGGCGAGGAAATCTGGGCATGATGTGAGTCCGACCACACCCGATCACAGCGGGAGGCAGCGGTGAGGACAGCGACACTGGGGCCGGCGGAGCGCGCCGAGTCACTGGCGGGAATGGCCGAACGGGAGCTGGACATCCTGGTCGTGGGCGCGGGAGTGGTCGGCGCGGGCACGGCGCTCGACGCGGTGACCCGCGGCCTGTCCACCGGCTTGGTCGAGGCCCGCGACTGGGCCTCCGGCACGTCGAGCCGGTCGAGCAAGCTGATCCACGGCGGCCTCCGCTATCTGGAGATGCTCGACTTCGCCCTCGTGCGGGAGGCGTTGAAGGAGCGCGGCCTGCTCCTGGAGCGGCTGGCCCCGCACCTCGTGAAGCCGGTCCCGTTCCTCTATCCCTTGCAGCACAAGGGCTGGGAGCGGTGGTATGCGGGATCGGGCGTCGCGTTGTACGACGCCATGTCGATGTCCCGAGGCCACGGCCGAGGCCTGCCCATGCACCGCCATCTGACCCGCCGCCACGCCCTGCGCGTCGCCCCGTGTCTGAAGAAGGACGCCCTGGTCGGCGCCATGCAGTACTACGACGCCCAGATGGACGACGCGCGCTACGTGGCGACGCTGGTCCGCACCGCGTCGGCGTACGGCGCGAAGGTCGCCAACCGCGCCAAGGTCACCGGCTTCCTGCGCGAGGGCGAGCGCGTCGTCGGCGCCCGGGTGCAGGACGTCGAGGGCGGCGGGGAGTACGAGATCCGTGCCAAGCAGGTGGTGAACGCGACCGGGGTGTGGACGGACGACACCCAGGCCATGGTCGGCGAGCGCGGCCAGTTCCACGTCAGGGCCTCCAAGGGCATCCACCTGGTCGTGCCCAAGGACCGGATCAACGCGACCACCGGACTGATCCTGCGCACCGAGAAGAGCGTCCTCTTCGTCATCCCGTGGGGACGGCACTGGATCGTGGGCACGACCGACACGGACTGGGACCTCGACAAGGCGCACCCGGCCGCCTCCAGCGCCGACATCGACTACCTCCTGGAGCATGTGAACTCGGTGCTCGCCAGGCCCCTCTCCCGCGACGACGTCCAGGGGGTGTACGCGGGCCTGCGGCCCCTGCTCGCCGGGGAGTCGGACGCCACGAGCAAGCTGTCCCGCGAGCACACGGTCGCGCATCCGGCCCCGGGCCTGGTGGTCATCGCGGGCGGCAAGTACACGACATACCGGGTGATGGCCAAGGACGCCGTCGACGAGGCGGTGCACGCCCTGGACCAGCGCGTCGCCGACTGCGTCACGGAGGACATCCCACTCGTCGGCGCCGAGGGGTACAAGGCGCTGTGGAACGCCCGCGCGAGGATCGCCGCCCGGACGGGCCTCCACGTGGTCCGCGTCGAGCACCTGCTGAATCGGTACGGCTCGCTGGCCGAAGAGGTCCTCGAACTCATCACCGCGGACCCGACCCTCGGCGCCCCCTTGCAGGCGGCCGACGACTACCTCCGGGCCGAAGTGGTCTACGCGGCCTCGCACGAGGGCGCCCGCCACTTGGACGACGTGCTGACGCGCCGGACGCGCATCTCCATCGAGACGTTCGACCGCGGCACGCGCAGCGCCCGGGAGTGCGCCGAGTTGATGGCGCCGGTCCTCGGCTGGGACAAGGACCAGATCGAGCGGGAGGTGCAGCACTACGAAAAGCGGGTGGAGGCCGAGCGGGAGTCGCAGCGTCAGCCGGACGACCTGACGGCGGACGCGGCACGGCTGGGCGCGCCCGACATCGTGCCGCTCGGCTGAGGGTTCCCGGCGCGCCGGCTCTAAGGGACGCGGGGGCAGAACTGGGCTGTGAGAAGGGCGGGTTCCAGGGCCGGGTCGGCCAGCTTGTCCGTGTTGACCCGGAAGGTGATGACCCGTCGGCCGTCGCGGGTGGCCGCGGTGCGGACGTAGCTGCCGGCGATGCGGCCGTTGTGACCCCAGACGGTCGTGCCGCAGGGGAGCTTGTGCGGGTACAGGCCCATGCCGTAGTGGCCGTGTGCGGTGCGGGTGTTGAGCATCTCGCGCAGCAGCGGCGCGGGCAGGAGCCGACCGGAGAGCAGGGCGGCGTAGAAGCGGTTCAGGTCGGCGAGGGTGGAGATCAGCTCGCCCGCGGCACCGGCCACGCGGGGGTCGAGCGCGGTGATGTCCCGGCCGCTGCTCGTGAACGCGCGGCCGTGCGGTGAGGGGAGCGTGGTGCGGGCGCCGGGGAAGGAGGTGCCGGTGAGGTGGAGGGGGCGGAGGATGCGGCGTTCGGCTTCGGTGGCGTACGAGTTGCCGGTGACCCGTTCGATGACCATGCCGAGCACGACGTAGTTCGTGTTGGAGTACGTCCAGCGGCTCGCGGGGGCCGCCGGGTGGGTGAGGGCGGTGCGGACCGCCAGAGCGGGGGTGAGGGGGACGGTGCCCTTGGTCTCGGCGGCGAAGTCGTGGAGGCCGCTGGTGTGGGTGAGCAGGGCGCGCAGGGTGATGGTGCGGCCGTCGATGCCCGGGCCGCGGACGAGTCCGGGCAGATGGTGTTCCACCGGGTCGGACAGGGACAGACGGTGTTCGGCGGCGAGTTGGAGGACGACCGTGGCGATGAACGTCTTGGTGATGCTGCCCACCCTGAAGTGGTCGGCGCGGGTCAGGGAGGGGCCGGTCCGGGCGAAGTGGAGGTAGGGGCGCGGGCTCGGCACGGAGAACTTCGGCCGCGCGGGGCGTGACGGCAGGGACTGTTGTGCGGAGAGTTGCGCGGCGACGGGAGATGCCTGGTGGCGTAGGGTGCGTGCACTCGGGGGCGGTTCGGGCTGAGCGCGACTCAGGAGCGCCGCGGCCGGGGCCTTGCCCAGGGTGGTGAGCAGCGGAAGAGTGGCATCCGTGGCCGGTGCCGCGGGTTGTGGCCGGCCCGCTGCCAGGCCGATGAGTGCCGCCGCCAGCAGGATGGCCGGTATTGAGCGTGCTGTCGGCAAGGCGGTCCCTCCTCGTGCGCGGTCCATCATGGGGCACGCGAGGGGGGCCGTTGGACCCTGGGCGCCGGCCGGTCCCCGAGTAAGGGACAATGAAGGCTCTGTCAGGGCGGGTTGCTCGGGTAGCAGCGGTAGCAGCAGAGGGGACGCATGTCGGACGCGGAGCAGACGGGTGACGCCCGTCGGGACAAGAGCGAACGTCTCCTCGCCGGCCGGTACCGGCTGGGAGAGGTGCTCGGCCGCGGAGGCATGGGCACCGTCTGGCGCGCCAAGGACGAAACCCTTGGGCGCACGGTCGCGGTGAAGGAGCTCCGGTTCCCCTCGAGCATCGACGAGGAGGAGAAGCGGCGGCTCATCACGCGTACGTTGCGTGAGGCCAAGGCGATCGCGCGGATCCGCAACACCAGCGCCGTGACGGTGTACGACGTGGTCGACGAGGACGACCGCCCGTGGATCGTGATGGAGCTGGTCGAGGGCAAGTCGCTCGCCGAGGCGATCCGTGAGGACGGACTGCTCACGCCGCGACGGGCGGCCGAGGTCGGCCTCGCCGTGCTCGACGTGCTGCGGTCCGCCCACCGGGAAGGCATTCTGCACCGCGACGTGAAGCCGTCGAACGTGCTGATCGCCGAGGACGGCCGGGTCGTCCTCACCGACTTCGGCATCGCGCAGGTCGAGGGCGACCCGTCGATCACGTCCACCGGCATGCTCGTGGGCGCCCCGTCGTACATCGCCCCGGAGCGTGCCCGCGGGCACAAGCCGGGCCCCGCGGCCGACATGTGGTCGCTGGGCGGCCTGCTGTACGCGGCCGTGGAGGGCGTGCCCCCGTACGACAAGGGCTCCGCCATCGCGACCCTCACCGCGGTGATGACCGAGGACGTCGAACAGCCCACCAACGCGGGACCGTTGGAGAAGGTCATCTACGGCCTGCTCGCCAAGGACCCGGAGCAGCGGCTCGACGACGCGGGGGCGCGGGCGCTCCTCATCGATGTCATCCACGCCCCGGAGAGCAAGCCGGAGCCCGAGCCGATCGAGGCGACCAAGGTGGTGCCGCTGCCTCCGGCCCCGCCCAAGCCGCCGAGGACGCCGAAGTCGCCGAGGACGCCGAAGGCCTCGAAGCCGAGCAGGCTGACGAAGTCTTCGAAGGGCACGAAGGCGGCGGGTGCTGTCGCTGCCGGTGCCGCCGGAGCGGCTGGTGCTGCCGGTGCGGCCGGTGCGGCCGGTGCGGCCGGTGCCGCGCAGGGGTCGGTCGGGTCCTCCGCTCCCGCCGGGACCGCTGGGGCCGCCGGTACTGCTGGAACTCCTGGAGCCCCTGGGACTCCTGTTGCTAACGGGACCGCGGCGACGTCCGGGGCATCGAGCACCGCGGCCAGCAAGGCCGGGGAGGCCGCCGACCGGCTGAAGGGCGCCCTGCAGTCCGTGCGGAAGGCGGCCGCGTCCGCCACCGCGCGGGGCGCCGGTGTGTCCGGGGCCGCAGCCGGGGCCGGGACCGGGACCGGAGGCGTGCCGCCGCGGGCGCCCGCCAAGGCGTCGCTCACCGATGTGGTGCCGCGCCGGACGCTGGTCATAGTGACCATGGTGGTCGTGCTCGCCGTGCTCGGTACGGTGCTCGCCCTCGCTCTCGGCGATGACAACGCGGACAGCAAGGACAACAAGGGCGGCGACAAGGCCGTGTCCGCCGGGGCGACCGGCAGCGGGGACCAGGAAAAAGGCAAGGACGAGGACAAGGACTCCGGCAAGGGAGCCGACAAGGGCACCGGCGCCGGGGCCGACGAGAGCAAGGACCCGGGCAAGGACGAGAGCGCCGACCCGGACGAGGGCGAGGGCCACGACCCGAGCAAGGACGACGACGGCAAGAAGCCGGACGACGGCGCCGAGTCGACGTACAAGCACTCCCAGGGCTTCAAGATCGGGCTTCCGAAGGGCTGGAAGTTCCAGTCCACGGGCCGGGCGGGCGCGCGGTTCGGCGGCCCCGACGGGCAGAAGCTGCTGATCGGCTGGACCACCACTCCCAAGGACAACCCGGTCAGTGACTGGAAGAACCAGGAGAACTACATGGTCCGGCCGCAGTACGACCGGATCCGGATAGAGAAGGTCGGCTTCCGCGGCTGGAACACGGCCGACTGGGAATTCACCTACGTGGACGGCGGGACCAAGTACCGGTCGATCGACCGCGGCTTCGTCGTCAACGGCGGCCTGGGCTACGGAATGATGTACACGGCCAAGGCCGACGACTGGGGCAGCGGGCAGCGGCGGGACGCGTGGCGGACCTTCACGAGGACATTCGAGCCGAAGTCCTAGCCTGAGATCTCGTATCCCCTCATTGCGGTCCGCTCACGGCACGTATCGTGAATGCTTGCGGACCGTACGCAGCCGCAACGCGCCGCAAGACGAACGGATTTGACCACCGGGCGGACGGGGAAGGCATCGTGGACGACTACGCGGGACGGGTGCTCGCCGACCGCTACCGCCTGCCGCTGCCGCCCTCCGACGTGTACGAGTTCGCCGAGTCGCGCGCCTTCGACACGTACAGCGGGCAGGAAGTCCTCGTCCGTCAGGTGCCGCTGCCCGAGATCGTCGAGGCGGAGGTGCTCGACGATCTCGGGCAGCGG
>NZ_LIPN01000160.1 GCF_001418325.1 Streptomyces atriruber
GGACGCGGGCAGCAGGTCGGCGAGGACCTGGCCGGGGCGGGTGGTGGCAGCGGCGATACTCATCGGGACTCCGCGGGGGACGTGGGCAGGTGGGAACGCGTCGACGCTATCCCAGGGGGCACGGCGGCAACACGGTCATCGGCCGACAACCCGGGGGCGGGCCCTTGGTGGGCTCCGTACAAAGGGATTCGTGTACACCTCGGGCGGCGTGATGCTCGTCACTGAGGTCGGCGGGTGGGTGCCCCGTTTTGCGCGAGGGGCCGCTCCGCGGGGAGACTGTGGAGTCCCACCAAAGTCTTGTGACCCCCGAGAGCAGCCTGAGCACCATGCACGACGCACCATCGGACAGCCCGCCCGTGCCGGGGTCCGGACCGGAGCCCCTCGGTGGTGGTCTCAAGCAGCGTCACCTCACCATGCTGGGGCTCGGCGGGGTCATCGGTGCCGGGCTCTTCGTGGGGTCGGGGGCCGGGATCTCGGTGGCGGGGCCCGGCATCGTCGTGTCGTATCTGATCGCGGGCGCGCTCGCGATGTGTGTGATGCGGATGCTCGGCGAGATGTCGGCAGCGATGCCCGCATCGGGCTCCTTCTCCGTCCACGCGGAGCGCGCGCTCGGCCGCTGGGCGGGGTTCAGCGTCGGCTGGCTCTACTGGTTCCTGCTGGTGGTGGTGCTCGCCGTGGAGGCGACCGGCGCCGCGCAGATCGCCAACGGCTGGGTGCCCGGGGTGCCGCAGTGGGCCTGGGTGCTGGTCTTCATGCTGGTCTTCACCGCGGCCAACCTCGCGTCGGTGAAGAACTTCGGCGAGTTCGAGTTCTGGTTCGCGACGCTGAAGGTCTTCGCGATCGTCGCGTTCCTCGTCCTCGGTCTGCTGGCGGTCTTCGGGGTGCTGCCGGACACGGACCCGGTGGGGCTGACGAACCTGACCGGGCAGGGCGGCTTCCTGCCGCACGGCTGGGACGGTGTCGTCTCGGGCGTCCTCGCCGTCGTCTTCGCGTTCGGCGGCCTGGAGGTCGTGACGATCGCGGCCGCCGAGTCGGACGACCCGGTGCGCTCGGTCGCCCGCGCGGTGCGCAGCGCGGTCTATCGGATCCTCTTCTTCTACGTCGGGTCGATGCTGGTCATCGTGACGGTGCTGCCCTGGACGGCACAGAAGGCGGGAGTGAGCCCGTACGTCACGGTCCTCGACTCGATCGGGGTGCCGTCCGCCGGGACGATCATGAACATCGTGGTGTTCGTGGCGCTGCTCTCCGCCCTGAACGCCAACCTCTACGGGTCCTCCCGGATGGTCTTCTCGCTGGCCGAGCGCGGTGAGGCGCCGGGGGGCCTGCTGAAGGTGTCCGGCGGCGGGGTGCCGCGCCGCGCGGTCCTCGCGTCCGTCGCCTTCGGCTTCGTGTCCGTGCTCCTCAATCTGAAGTGGCCGGACTCCGTCTTCCTCTACATGCTCAACTCCGTCGGGGCGGTGCTGCTCTTCGTCTGGGCGCTGATCGCGGTCTCGCAGCTGCGGCTGCGCCGGCGCATCGAGCGCGAGGCGCCGGAGCGGCTCGTGCTGCGGATGTGGGCGTTCCCCTTTCTGACGTGGGCGGCGCTGGCCGCGATGGCCGCCGTGCTCGGTCTGATGCTGACGGACGAGGCCGCGCGGCCGCAGCTGCTGTGGTCGGCGGGGGCGACGGCGCTGGTCCTGGTGGTCGCGGGGCTGCGGGAGTGGCGCGAGACCCGTATGAACAACAGATGAACTTGATGTGCGTGTTCCTTCACAACGTGTGAGCGTCGTGTCCGTATAGCGGTCAAGTGTTCCCTGTCAGCGGTACCGGACCTCAGACTGTGGGCCGCTCGCTCCCCCGTCTCGGCTACTGAACAGGGCACGCCCATGTCTCGGACGTCCACCCCGCAGGACGCAGCACCCGACGAAGCACCGAAGGCCGACTCCCCACTGGTCCACGGCCTCAAGCAGCGGCATCTCTCCATGATCGCGCTCGGTGGCGTGATCGGCGCCGGTCTCTTCGTGGGCTCCGGAGCGGGCATCGCCGCGGCCGGTCCCTCGATCGTCCTCGCCTATGCGATATCCGGCGCGCTCGTCATGCTCGTGATGCGCATGCTGGGCGAGATGTCGGCCGCGAACCCCGCGTCGGGCTCCTTCTCGGTCCACGCCGAGCGGGCCATCGGCCCCTGGGCGGGCTTCACCGCGGGCTGGGGCTTCTGGTTCCTGCTCTGCGTCGCCGTCGGCCTCGAAGGCATCGGCGCCGCCAAGATCATGGTCGGCTGGTTCCCCGACAGCCCGGAGTGGGCGTGGGTCGCCCTCTTCATGCTGGTCTTCTGCGGCGCCAACCTTACGGCCGTGAAGAACTTCGGCGAGTTCGAGTTCTGGTTCGCCGCCCTCAAGGTCGGCGCCATCACGCTCTTCCTCGGCATCGGCGCCCTCGCGATCCTCGGCATCCTGCCCGGCTCGGACACCTCGGCCCCCGGCATGGAGAACCTCACCGGCGAGGGCGGCTTCATGCCGAACGGCACGGACGGCCTGATCATCGGCCTCCTCGCCTCCGTCTTCGCGTACGGCGGTCTGGAGACCGTCACGATCGCCGCCGCCGAGTCCGAGAACCCGGTCAAGAGCGTCGCCAAGGCCGTGCGCACCGCGATGTGGCGCATCGCCGTCTTCTACGTCGGCTCGATGCTCGTCGTCGTCACGCTGCTGCCGTGGGACAACAAGGAGGTCGTCGCCAAGGGCCCCTACGTCGCCACGCTCGACCACCTGGGCATCCCCGGCGCCGGCGAGATCATGAACGTCATCGTCCTGGTCGCCCTGCTCTCCGCGATGAACGCCAACATCTACGGCGCCTCGCGCATGTCGTACTCCCTGATCGAGCGCGGCCAGGGCCCCAAGGCGCTCGGCAAGGTCTCGGGCGGCGTGCCGCGCCTCGCGGTGCTCGCCTCCTCGGTCTTCGGCTTCGTCTGCGTGCTGCTCAGCTACTGGCGTCCGGACGACGTCTTCCCCTGGCTGCTCAACATGATCGGCGCGATGATCCTGATGGTCTGGATCTTCATCGCCGTCTCGCAGCTGATCCTGCGCCGCAGGACCGAGCGCGAGGCCCCGGAGAAGCTGGTCATCAAGATGTGGGCGTTCCCGTTCCTGACCTGGGTGGCGCTGGCCGCCATGGCGTACGTCTTCTACCTGATGACCGACCAGCCCGACACGCGCAAGCAGCTGCTCGCCACGGGCGGGCTGACGCTGGCGCTCGCCGTGATCGGCATCGTGCGGCAGAAGGTCGCGGAGAAGCGGGCGGCCGCCGCTTAGCCGCAGCAGCCGCGAGACGCACGAAGAAGCCCCGGACCTGGTGGTCCGGGGCTTCTTCGTGTCCGCGGACATTCCCGTACGGACCTAGGACGAAGGGCTGATCAACTTCTCGCACTTGCTGCTGCTAGCCTGCACTTGCGACAGACTTGCAATAACTTGAGAACCACAGCAGAGCAGCAGTCGGAGGGCTCGGATCATGGCCATTTACACGCTTCCTGAACTTCCGTACGACTACGCGGCGCTCGAACCTGTCATCAACCCGCAGATCATCGAGCTGCACCACGACAAGCACCACGCGGCGTACGTGAAGGGCGCGAACGACACTCTTGAGCAGCTGGAGGAGGCGCGCGACAAGGAGACGTGGGGCGCCATCAACGGCCTGGAGAAGAACCTCGCGTTCCACCTCTCCGGCCACATCCTCCACAGCATTTACTGGCACAACATGAACAGCCCGAAGGACGGTGGCGGCGGCGAGCCGCTGGCCGCGGACGGCGTGGGCGACCTCGCGGACGCGATCACCGAGTCGTTCGGCTCCTTCGCCAAGTTCAAGGCCCAGCTGACCAAGGCCTCGGCGACGACGCAGGGCTCGGGCTGGGGCGTGCTCGCCTACGAGCCGCTCAGCAACCGCCTCATCGTCGAGCAGGTCTACGACCACCAGGGCAACATCGGCCAGGGCTCGACGCCGATCCTGGTCTTCGACGCCTGGGAGCACGCCTTCTACCTGCAGTACAAGAACCAGAAGGTCGACTTCATCGAGGCCATGTGGCAGGTCGTCAACTGGCAGGACGTGGCCAAGCGCTACGCGTCCGCGAAGGAGCGGGTGAACAGCCTCCTGCTCGCCCCGTGAGGCCGCTGACCCCGTAGAACGTCCTGCCTCGTGATCGTCTTCTCAACTTTCGCCGAGGCAGGCGGATGAAGGAAAGGCCCCCGTGAGGACGTGACTCACGGGGGCCTTTCGGCATGCCGGGCGCTCAGTCGAAGACGGGGCCCTGGGTGCGGGTCCGCTTGATCTCGTAGAAGCCGGGGGTCGAGGCCACCAGGAGGGTGCCGTCCCAGAGCCTGGCCGCCGCCTCGCCCTTGGGGGCCGGGGTCACGACCGGGCCGAAGAAGGCGACCTGCGAGCCGTCGGCGCCGGGCACGGCGATGACCGGCGTGCCGACCTCCTGGCCGACCTTGTCGATGCCCTCCTTGTGGGAGGCACGCAGTTCCTTGTCGTACGCGTCCGAGTCCATGTGGTCGACGAGGTCGGCGGGCAGCCCGGCGTCCTCCAGGGCGCCGACGACCGCCTCGCGCGTGACGCCCTCGCCACGGTTGTGGAAACGGGTGCCGAGCGCGGTGTAGAGCTTGCCGAGAATCTCGTCGCCGTACTTCTGCTGGGCGGCGATGACGACACGGACGGGGCCCCAGGCCTTCGTCTCCAGCATCTCGCGGTACTCCGCGGGGAGGTCGTCGAGCTTGTCCTCGTTCAGCACGGCAAGGCTCATCACATGCCAGCGGACCTCCACGTCACGGACCTTCTCGACCTCCAGCATCCAGCGGGACGTCATCCAGGCCCAGGGACACAGCGGGTCGAACCAGAAATCGACGGGGGTCTTGCTGCCGTTCTCGGACATGTCTCTCCCTAGGGAATCCGTTCACATCTGGCCGGGAAAACGTCCGTGGCGCACCGGGGCATTCCCGGATGTCGGCCGCTGACGGCACATGCGAGGATCGTAGACATTCGTACGAGTGACGCGCGTCATGTGCGTCGTGCGAGCCACAGCCATGCGAGTCACAAGGGAGTGCCGCCCGTGCCCGGTGAGAATCTGTCCCGCGACGAGGCCCACGAGAGGGCCGCGCTGCTGTCCGTCGACGGTTACGAGGTCTTCCTCGACCTGCGTTCGGCGGTCGGCGAGAGCGGTCAGGAGCCGCGCACGTTCCGGTCGGTCACCACGATCCGGTTCCGCAGCGCCGAGCCGGGCGCCGCGACCTTCGCGGACCTGATCGCGCCGAGCGTCACGGCGGTGTCGCTCAACGGCAAGGACCTGGACCCCTCCGAAGTCTTCGACGGCACCCGGATCGCGCTGGAAGACCTGGCCGAGGAGAACGAACTGGTGGTGGACGCCCAGTGTGCCTACAGCCGCACCGGTGAGGGCATGCACCGCTTCGTCGACCCGGAGGACGGCGAGGTCTATCTCTACACGCAGTACGAGCCCGCGGACTCCCGCCGCGTCTTCGCCAACTTCGAGCAGCCCGACCTGAAGGCGCCCTACCGCTTCGCGGTCCAGGCCCCCGAGGGATGGACCGCGTGGTCCAACGGCGTGGGCGAGCTGACCGACGGCGTATGGAGGTTCGCCGAGACGAAGCCCATCTCGACGTACATCACGGCGGTCGTCGCGGGCCCGTACCACTACGTGACGGACTCGTACACGCGCACCCTGGAGGACGGCTCCCGCCTGGAGATCCCCCTCGGCGCGATGTGCCGCAAGGGCCTCGCCCCGCACTTCGACGCCGACGACGTCTTCCTCGTCACCAAGCAGGGCCTGGACTTCTTCCACGACAACTTCGACTACCCGTACCCGTTCGGGAAGTACGACCAGGCGTTCGTGCCGGAGTACAACCTCGGCGCGATGGAGAACCCCGGCCTGGTGACCTTCCGCGAGGAGTTCATCTTCCGCGGCAAGGTGACCCAGGCGTCGTACGAGCGCCGGGCCAACGTCATCCTCCACGAGATGGCGCACATGTGGTTCGGCGACCTGGTCACCATGCGGTGGTGGGACGACCTGTGGCTCAAGGAGTCCTTCGCCGACTTCATGGGCTCCTTCTCGATGGTGGAGGCGACCCGCTTCACCAACGGCTGGATCACCTTCGCCAACAACCGCAAGGCGTGGGCCTACCGCGCCGACCAGCTGCCCTCCACCCACCCGGTCACGGCGGACATCCGCGACCTGGAGGACGCCAAGCTCAACTTCGACGGGATCACGTACGCCAAGGGCGCCTCGGTCCTCAAGCAACTCGTGGCGTACGTGGGCCGGGACGCGTTCCTGGAAGGTGCCCGGCGCTACTTCAAGCGGCATGCGTACGGCAACACGGTCCTCGGCGACCTGCTCTCGGTCCTGGAGGAGACCTCCGGGCGCGACATGGCGTCCTGGTCGCGGGCCTGGCTCCAGACGGCCGGGGTCAACTCCCTGACCCCGCAGGTCATCCTGAACGCGGAGGGCCGGATCACCGAGCTCTCCGTCCTCCAGGAGGCCGCCGAGTCCCACCCCGAACTGCGCCCGCACCGCGTGGCCGTGGGCCTCTACCGCCGCGCGGCGGGCGGCGACCTGGAGCGGTACGCACGCGCGGAGGTCGACGTCGACGGCCCGCGCACGGTCGTGGCCGCGCTCGCCGGCGAGGCCGCGCCCGAGCTCGTCCTGGTCAACGACGACGACCTGACGTACTGCAAGATCCGCTTCGACGAGAACTCCCTGGCGACGCTGCGGGACCACCTCGGCGACATCACCGACCCGCTGGCCCGCGCCCTGTGCTGGTCCGCGCTGTGGAGCCTCACGCGGGACGGGCTCATGCCCGCGCGGGACTTCATCGGGCTCGTGCTCCGCTTCGCCGGACGCGAGAGCGACATCGGCGTGCTGCAGATGCTGCACGCGTGGACGAACTCCGCCGTCACGCACTACGCCGCGCCCGAGTGGCGCGAGGAGGGCGCCCGCGCGCTCGCCGAAGGCGCCCTGCGGGAGCTGCGGATCGCGGCGCCGGGCAGCCAGCACCAGCTGACGTGGGCGCGGTTCTTCGCCGCGGTGGCGTCGTCGGCGGCCGATCTGCAGCTGCTGCAGGGCCTGCTGGACGGCACCGCCAAGATCGACGGCCTTGAGGTCGACCAGGAGCTGCGCTGGGCGTTCCTGAGCCCGCTGGCCGCGCACGGCGCCGCCGACGAGGAGGCGCTGGCCGCCGAACTGGCCAGGGACGACACGGCCTCCGGCAAGCGGCACCAGGTGCGGTGCCTGGCCGCTCGGCCCTCGGCCGCGGTCAAGGCGCAGGCGTGGGCCTCCGTGGTGGAGTCCGACCAGCTGTCCAACGCGCTGGTCGAGGCGACGATCGCGGGCTTCGCGCAGCCGTCGCAGCGGGAGCTCGCGGCGCCGTACGTGTCGAAGTACTTCGCGGCGATCGAGCGGGTGTGGACCGAGCGGTCCATCCAGATCGGCATGGACGTGGTGCGGGGCCTGTTCCCGCACCTCCAGGGCGACGCGGCGACGCTGGCGGCGGCGGACGAGTGGCTCACCGCCCACGAGTCGTCCGCGCCGGCCCTGCGCCGTCTGGTCCTTGAGGCCCGCGACGACCTGGCGCGGTCCCTGCGGGCACAGGCGTGCGACGCGGGAGCGTCGGCCTAGCGCGGGACGAGGGCGCGCCTGCGCCGCCGCCCCGCGGCGGCGCAGGTCAGGCGCTGTCCCCGCGCGGGGGATCATCGGCCGTCGAACGCCCGTGCTTTAGGGCGAGCTTGTCCGGGTTTGTCGACGGGCCTGTAACAGCGGTTAGCGGGGCGAGGGGGCGCGGGAACGACCGGGTCATGAACCACAACACCCCGCTCTCCCCCCTCCCCCTCGCGCACCTCGCCGACGCCCAGCTCCGCGTCATGAGCACGGCCCAGCTCGGCGAGCACGGCGTCTCCGCCGCGGACGCCGGCGCGCACTGCCGCCCCGGCGGGCCCTGGCAGCAGCTGCTGCCCGGCGTCTGCCTGCTGCACCCGGGCCCGCCGACCAGCGAGGAGCGGCTGCACGGCGCCCTGTTGTACGCGGGACGGCTGCCCGCACGCCAGGCCAGGGCCGTGCCCTCGCAGCCCCGCGCGGGCGAGCCGCACGCCGCCTACGCCGACGCGATGATCACCGGGCTCGCCGCGCTCGCCCTGCACCGCTTCTCCTCCGCTCCCCCGCTGCTCTCCCTGGACCGCATCGACGTCCTGGTGCCCCGCACCCGGCGGCTGCGTTCCGTGGGCTTCGCCCGGCTCGTGCGCAGCCCCGCGATGCCGACTCCCCAGCAGATCACGGGAGTTCCGGTCGCCCCCGTGCCCCGTGCGCTCGCCGACGCCGTGGCGCAGCTCGCCGACGCGGGTGCCGTGCGGCGGCTCCTCACCGAGGCGGTGCGCGGCGGGCACTGCGAACCGGCGGCCGTCGTCAGAGAGTTGAACCAGGCCCGGCTGCTGACCCGCCCGCACGTGGTGGACGCCGTCGACTCGCTGATCGCCGAGGGGCGGGCCATCGCCGAGGACCGGCTGTACCGGATGGTCGCCGAGCACGGCCTGCCCGACCCGATGTGGAACGTCGACCTGCGCCTGCCCGGCGGCCCGCACCTCGGCGGCGTCGACGCCTACTGGCCCGACCAGGCCGTGGCCGTGGAGCTGGACACGCGGGCGCCCCGGCAGGGCCTCAGGCAGGACGACGACGCCCTGTGGTCCGAGTACGCCCGCAAGCGCGAGCACCTGGAGCGGCTGGGCATCACCGTCGTCCACATCACGCCGAGGAAGCTCAGGGACTCGCTGGAGCAGCAGGCCACCGTGGTGCGGACGGCGCTGATGGCGTCGAACGACCGCGAGCCCGCGGCGTACGTGGTGGTGCTCCCCAGCTAGCGCTGCCCGCAGAACTCCGCGTCGAGCACCGTCTTCATCTCGCCCTCGGGGCCGTTGAAGTTGAGCGCCAGCGCATGGCGGCCGTCCGCCGTCGAGGCCGCGCCGGACGCCGAGCCGTGGATGTCGCCGCCGTGTCCCCAGACGACCCGGCCGCAGGTGGTCCTGAAGGGCTCCAGGCCCAGTCCGTACCGCTGGCCGGGCTTGTCGTCGCCCTTCGGGACGGTGGTCTTCATCTCGGCGAGCTGCTTCGCGGGCAGCAGCTCGCCCCGCAGCAGCGCGGTGTAGAAGCGGTTCAGGTCCGCCGAGTCGGAGATCATCCCGCCCGCCGCGCCCGCGAGGGACGGGTTGAGCTCCGTCACGTCGTGGTTCTTGGCGCCGGGGGCGTCGGAGAGCTTGGTGTACGCCCGCGAGGCGGGCTCGGGCAAGGACGGTGCGGTGGCGGGGACCGAGGTCTCGTGCAGGCCCAGCGGCTCGATGACGCGCTCCTTGATCTCCTGCGCGTACGGCTTGCCGGTGATCCGCTCGATGAGCCGGCCGGCGATGACGTAGTTGGTGTTGGAGTAGTGCCAGCCGGTGCCGGGGGCGAAGTCCGGCTTGTGGCGCATGGCGATGGCGATGTGCTGTTCGGGGGTCCAGGTGTCGTAGCGGTGGTCGAGGAACTCCTCGGTGAACGCCTTGCGTTGGACGCCCTCGTCGGACATCACGTCGAAGATTCCGCTGGTGTGGTTGAGGATCTGGCGGACCGTGATCCGGTCGCCGTCGTGGCCGTTGCCCTCGACGACGCCCGGCAGCCACTGCCCGACCTTGTCGTCCAGATCCAGCCGCCCCTCGGCCACCAGTTGGAGGACCACCGTCGAGACGAAGGTCTTGGTGATGCTGCCGACCCGGTAGTGGTCGTGGGCGCCGCGCGGGGTCTGCCGGGTGAGGTCGCCGATGCCCGCGGCGGCGTTCCAGGTGCCGTGCCGGTCCTTGGCCTGCGCGGTGACGCCGGGGGCGTCCTCGTTCAGGGCGGCCCGCATCGCGCGCAGCGTCGCGCGGTGTCCGTCCCCCGCCCCGGGCGTCGCGGCGAGCGCGGGGGCCGCGAGCGCGCCTGCCGTCACCGTCACGGCCAGCGCCGCCGTCGCTCCTGCCCGCCCTGCGCGCCCCGTCCGTCCTCTGCCTGCTGCCATCTGCTGCCCCTCCCGGCTTCCGTTCCGTGCTGTCGGCCGAGGGGACCCGGGGCCCGGTGCCGGAGGTTGAGCGGCACATCGGGGTTGGGCTCGATTCAGCCCTTCCGCAGCAAGAGCTCCGTGTTGCGGTCGCCCGCCTCCCCGCCCAGCGCGGGCTTCGCGCCGGGCGCGTTGAAGGACAGTTCGCGGTAGAGCGCGGCCAGGCCGGTCTGTGAGAGATCGGCGAAATCCGTGCGGTGCGGGGCGGCGGACTCGATGAGCGTGGTGAAGAGGGAAATCGTTCCGTCGTGGTTGTCGGTGAGCTCGACCACCCGCGCGAGCTGGGGGTGGTCGATGTGCGACGCGGTGGAGACCTCCCAGAAGGAGCCGTGCGGGGTGCGGTGCGGGGTGATGGCGTTCTTGTGGCTGTGGCCGTTGACCCAGGCGAGGACCGAGGGGTACCGGCCGAGCAGCGACACGATCTCGTCGCCGCCGTGCCGGGCCTCGCCGGGGTGCGTCGGGTCGTGGCGGAGGTTGCGCATGGTCCTGCTGGTGTGGTGGCTGAGGACCACGACGTACGAGGGTCCGCCGTCGCGCCGCTCGTTGGCCTTCAGCTCGCGCTCCAGCCAGCGGAGTTGGGCGGTGCCGAGCGAGCCTTCGTAGTGGCCGCCGGGGTCGGTGCTGTCCAGGCTGATGCCGAGCACGTCGTCGCTGATGCGGAAGGAGTAGTACTGGGTGGCAGTGGCGAGGTTCTCCTGGGTGTAGCCGTGGCCGACGGGGCCGGGGCCCGCGTGGGCGGGGTCGAGGTGCGCCTGGACGTACTCGGCGGGGGTGAAGGGGGCCCGGGAGGCGTCCGGGGTGACGGACCGCATGCGGCGCTTCTCGCCCTGGAGGAGCTCCTTGAAGTGGGCGCCCTTGGGGTCGCGGCCCTTCTTGACCGCCTTCCAGAGGGCCGCGCCGCGCCGCTCGTCCAGGGACATCAGCTTCTTGCCGCCCGTGGCGAACTCGGTGAAGTACGGGTCGCGGGGCGCCCAGCAGCCGCCCGGCAGAGCGTCGTGGTTGCCGACCGTGGAGTACCAGGGCAGGCCGAGGCCGGGACTGTTGACCTCGCGGATCGCGGCGTCGAGGAAACCGTGCAGGCGCGGGAAGCCGAGCCGTTTGTCGGCGTCGCGCAGGGCGTCGTCCGGGTGCCAGTACAGCCCGAGGCCGCTGGCCTGCACGCCTTCGTAGCGGCGCGGGTCGCCGGTGTTGGGGGTGATGCGGCCGCCGCTCATCACCTTGAGGAACCAGTCGAGTTCGGCCCGGGAGTTGTTGTCGGTGTTGTCGCCGGTCGTCACGACGCAGTGCAGGGGCGCGCCGGTGGCGGGCGCGCCGCGCAGGGCGTTGACCCGTTCGACGAGGGCGACGGCACCGGCCACGGAGAGGGACTCGTGGGGCCGCCAGGCGCTCGCGGTCTGCGCGCGCAGGTACTCGTACCGCAGCGGGTGCTGTACGTCGACGAGGTGCAGGTCGGTGAATTGCACGAAGGCGGCGAGCGCGGTCCGCCGTCCCTCGCGGCCGGGGCGGGCCGCCGCGAGGTCGCCGCGGACGACGCGCGGCCAGGCCGGTCCGTCGCCGAGCCGCCGGTAGCCGGTGGCGCCCTGCGGGGCGGCGACGGTGAGCAGGGTGGTGCCGTTCTTGTAGGGCATGAGGGGCGCGGCGGGCGCCGGGCGGGAGTGCGGGACGGTGGCGCGGCCCGCGGGGGCGGCGTTCCCCGAGCCCGCGCCGGGGCCCAGCGCGTAGCCGATGCCGGCGGAGAGGGTGACCGCTCCGGTGGCGGCCAGGAGGGCACGGCGGTCGAGTCCGGCGGTTGCGGTAGCGACAGAGCGTATGCGCGGCATGGCGCGGTCTCCCCGAGTGCGAACGCTTCGGCAGTGGTCGCGGGAGGCCCGGGCCCGACTGCGGCCTGCGGACTTCCCGCTCGTACTGGATCGTTGGCATCGGGAGTGGCCTGCGCGTGAACGAGACGGCAACGTGCAGCGCCGATCACCGTACGTGGATCACCCGGCACCCTGCGCCGTCACGCGCCCCTCCTCCGGCGGAGAGGAAGCGGTCACTCCACGTTCACCTTTCGGGGAAGGGAGGGCGGTGGGCGCGGTCAGTGCGCCGGTCCCGTGGCGTGGCCGTGTCCGTCGGCCGGGCGGGTGCGCCACAGGTCGAGGCCGATGTCGACGAGCCCGACGCGGTCGAGGTCCGGCACGTCGTCCAGGGGGTGCCAGGCCGCGAGGTCGGTGGACCCGTCGGTCTCGTGGCGCAGTGCGCCACCGGTGACGCGTCCCTCGTACACGATCCGCAGCCCGTGGAAGTCGGCGACGGCGCCGAGCCTGCGCGGATAGCGGCGGCGCAGGGAGTCGACGCCGAGCAGGGCGACGGGCTCGACGACGTACCCGGTCTCCTCGTCGGCCTCCCGGATCACGGTGTCGTAGGGGTCCTCGCCGTGGTCCATGCCGCCGCCGGGCAGCGTCCAGCGCTTGCTGCCGTCGCCGGCGACCCAGCGGGCGAGCAACACCTGTCCGTCGCGTACGCATACGGCGTAGGCCGCCACCCGGAGTTCTTTGTGCACGGACCGACGCTAGTCGCCGTTCCTCGGGTTGGCAGGGGAGAACTCGGGGTCGGTCCAGCGCCACGGGCTCGCGGACGGTGTCTCCAGCGCCTCCGTGAGGGTGAAGCGGACCGTGCGGGAGGCCCCGTCGAAGGAGGTGCGGGCCGTGCCGGTGAGCTGGAGGGCCGTGCCGGTCGTCCAGTCGGGGAAGAGGAGCCCGGCGCGGGGGTCGGCGGTGAGGTTGCCGAGGCTCAGGAACATGGCGTTGCCCGGGAAGTCGTCCCACTCCAGGGTTGAGGGGGACGGGACGCGCACGAAGCCGGGGTTGCCGCCGCGGTGGCTCGCGTCGGCGCCGCGCGCGTGGACCGTGGCGAGGAAGAAGGTGTCGGCGGCGGCGATGAACGCCCGCTGGTCGTCGGTGAGCCGGGTGCGGCGCAGGGGCGTGCCGGGGCGTTCGGGCCGCCGCCCCTCGTGCAGCTCGCGTTTTTGCAGGTACTTCGGGCAGTTGGCGAAGACCTGGTCGGCCTCGATCGCCAGGCCGCGGGGCGTGGGGCGGGACAGGCCGTTCAGGCGCATGCGGCGCCGGGTGCGCGGGTCGAGGGCGATGGTGCCGACGGGGGTGCCCTCGCGGGCGAGTGCGGTGGCGAGGGGGT
>NZ_LIPN01000161.1 GCF_001418325.1 Streptomyces atriruber
GGCCGGGCGCTTGGCGGGGCGCGGCTGGTGGCGGGAGGTCACCAGGTGCGGCGCGGGGATCTTCGCCCGCGAGGCGCGCAGCACGTCGAGCCCGTCGATGTGCTGGATCTCCGGTGCGCAGTTCGGCATCGCGTGCAGCTCCTCGAGGAGCGCCTCGCGCAGCGGCGCCGGGTCGCCCCACGTGCCGTACAGCTTGTTGGAGGAGAGCATGACGGGGCGCAGGCCGTGGCGGAACACGGCTTCCCAGGAGGCGGCGGCGACGCCCGGCGTGTGCTCGGTGCGGTAGTCGTCGAGGACCAGGACGCCGTCCTCGCGCAGCGCGTTCCGCGCCGTGAGGATGTCGTCGCGCACGTCGTCGTACATGTGCGAGGCGTCGATGTGGACGAACCGGCACGAGCCGTCGTCGATCAGCTCCGGCAGCATGTCGGTGCGGCCCTCGACGAGCTCGGGCAGCACGTCGTGGAAGGCCGTGTAGTTGGCCTCGAAGGCCTGCCGGGTCAGGGACTTCTGGTAGAAGGTCCTGGTGGCCTCCTTGGTGTAGCCGTCGTCGGCCCCGAAGAGGTCGCAGACGGTCATCTTCTCCTCGGGCCGCAGGAACTGGCCCATCACGACCGTGCTCTTGCCGAGGTAACAGCCCATCTCCAGGAGGTCGCCCGGCGGGGTGCCGGCGGCGCCTTCGCCGAGGAACCAGGCGAACAGGCGCTGGTCCAGGGGCCAGAACCAGCCCGGTACGTCCTCCAGGGTGGTCGGGCGGGGCAGGTCCTCCGCCGCGTCCGGGCCGGCGGTGGCTTCGCTGTTGCTCGTCGTCATGAGGGGGCCTCCATCAGGGGTGGTCGATCGGTCGGTCGATTGATTGGCCGGGCCGCAGTACGTCACCGCAGCGGTGACGTCCGCTCTCGTACGCCGCCGGGACGACGCGGTCGGCCCAGGCACGCAGGGGCCCGAGCCGCTCGGGACGGCGCACGGCGTCCGCCCGCACCCAGTCGCCTCCGCCGTCGGCCGTGCGGTACAGCGGCAGATAGCCCTCCGCCGTCAGCCGGGGTGCCTTCATGCCGGTCTTGTCCGCCCAGACGCCGACGGCGTGGACGAAGGTGGGGCGCAACTCCCGGAAGGCGTACGTCCGCAGGCCCTCGGCGTCGCCCGCGGCCAGCGCGTCCGCGATCCGCGGCTCGGTGAGGCCCGCGAGGTCGTACACCGTCAGGCCGCTGGTGAGCAGCGTGCCGCCGAGGCTGGGCAGGAGGACGGAGCCGTCCTCGATGCCGAGGCGGTCCGCGTACTCGTTGAAGACGACCCCGTCCCGGTTGACGACGAGACACATCGGCAGCGTGGGCTTCGCACGGAACGCGGCCGCCGCCTCGCGCTGAGCGGACCACGACAGGAGCAGCGTCGCGCTCAGCGCCACCGCGACGGCGGCCCGGGGGCGCGGCCCGCCGCGCTCGGCCAGGCCCACGGCGGCGAGGGTGAGGGCGAGTGCCCCCAGCGGCCACACCGGGGTCGCGAACCGGTGCATCCCCATCCAGTCCGGCTCCAGGACGCCGTACGCGCACAGCGTCAGGGCGAGCGGCAGGACGACGGCCGCGAGCGCCGTACGCGGCATGCCGCGCCGGGTGAGCGCGACGGCGACGAGCGCGGTGGCCACGAGCACCGCGGGCCAGCCCGCGAAGGTGAGGAGCTCGCCGGTGGTCCGGGTGAACAGCTCGGCGTCCGGCACCTCCTGCGCCTTGGCGACCGCGGTGTTGGGCACGAGGCGCCCGAAGACCGCGAGGCGCCAGCCGAGGAACAGCGCGTAGGGCACCGCGAAGGCGGCCGTGCCGAGCGCCGCGGCCCGCACCCGCGGCCCCACCGGCCCGCCCCGCGCCGTCAGCAGGAGCAGCAGCGGGTACACGCCCGCGAGCACCGCGCCGTCCGGCCTGGTCAGCGCGGCCACCAGGGCGAGCAGCCCGGAGGCCGCGGCGGGCCCGCCGCCGAGCAGGTTCCCCGCGGCGACCGCCCGGACGAGGACGGCCGCGAGGACCGTGGCGACACAGGCGTACAGCGGATTCTCCAGGCCCGAGAACGTCCAGGCCACGAAGGAGACGTTGGCGCCGAGCAGCACCCCGGCGGCGGCCGTGACCAGCCAGGAGCGGGCCACCAGGCGCCGGGCCGCGCAGGCGACGGCGACCAGGATCCCGAGGGCGCACAGCAGGCCGAGGGCCTTGGGGTAGAGGATCAGGTCCGGGACGCCGAACACGGCCCGGTGGTCGAAGAGGCCGAGCCGTCTCCCCACGACGAGGAGGGCGAGCCAGGCGGGGTTGGAGTAGCCCTCGACGGGTGCGGCGCCCGCCTGCTGGACCGGGCCGAGCCCTTCGTCGATGCTGCGTGCGTACGCGAAGGTGATGGCCGCGTCGTCGACCACCCACTGGCCCAGGCGCGACCCGTGCAGGGCGATGAGGGCGCCGCCCCCGACGACGGCCGCCGCGTCGGCCCACCAGGGGGAGGCGGACGGGCCTGCGCTCTTCGGGGCGTCGGTGCCGGTGCCCGTGCCGTCCGCGCGGGCCGACTGTCCCGGGATCTCCGGAACCGGAGTCGTCGTGCCGCTCATCGCGCGCTCTTCGTGAGGCCGGAGGGCGCGGCGTCCCGGAGGCGGCCGGGATCCTGCTGGGGGATGGGCGGCGGCGGATACTCCTGGCCGAGCATGACCAGGGACACCACGCGGGCGGCCGCGTTGCCGTCGTCGTACTCGCAGAACCGGGCGCGGAAGGCGGCGCGCAGGGCGGCCGAGCGTTCGTCGCGCCACGTCCCGGAGACGAGCAGGTCCGCCAGCTGCGCGGTGCTGGTGGTGACGTGGCCGGGGGGCGTCGCGAGCAGGTCGAAGTAGGTGCCGCGGGTGACCTGGAAGACCTCCCAGTCGTCGGCGTGGACGACGATCGGGCGGTCCAGGCAGGCGTAGTCGAACATCAGGGCCGAGTAGTCGGTGACCAGCGCGTCGGAGGCGAGCATCACGTCCTCGACGGACGGTTCGTCGGTGACGTCGACGAGGAGCCCGCGCCGCTCCAGGTCGCGCAGCTGGAGGCCGCGCACGGCGGCCCGCGCGTACTGCGGGTGCAGCCGCACCAGGAGGGTGACCCCCGGACCGGTCGCGCGGGTCAGCCGCTCGAAGTCCAGGCGCGGGTCGTACCACTTGCGGTGGTCGCGGGGCGTCGGCGCGTACAGGACCACGGTGCGGCCGTCGGGGATCCCGAGCCGTCGGCGCACCGCCACCCCCCGCAGCGGGTCGCCCGTGACGAGGACGTCGTTGCGCGGGGCGCCGGTCGGCAGCGAGGTGAAGTGGCAGGGGTAGGCGCTCTCCCAGGCGCGTTCCGCGTGGCGGCCCGACACCAGGCTGTAGTCCCAGCGGTCCGAACGCCACAGCTGGGCGCGGACGTTGAGGTGGTGCAGCGCGGCGGGGCGGCCGAGGAGGTCGAGGCCCATGTGCTTGAGCGGGGTGCCCCGGTGGGTCTGCACGTGGATCTGCCCCTCGCGCTTCACCAGGCCGGGCGCCCAGTTGACGTTGTTGAAGAAGTACGTCGCCCGGCTCATCACCCGGTGGTAGGCCGGGGTGTCGGGCAGGACGAAGTCGACGCCCTCCGGCATCCGGTCGGCGAAGCCGGGGTGCACCACCCACACCGGCCTGACGTGCGGGGCGACGACCCCCGCGGCCTGGTGGACGGCGGCCGGATCGCCGAGCGGGCCGCGGTGCGAGAAGGCCGAGTACACCGCGAGGTTCGGGTCCAGCGGCCGGGTGCGCTGGACCCGCGTGAAGGTCCGCTTCGCCTTCCTGGCGACCGTCTTGCGCAGCCGCTGCTTCTTCCGCAGCGCGGCCGTGCCCACCGACTGAAGCGCCGAGACGGCCCGGAACACGGCGTACGGACTGCTCGCCGTGAGCCGCCACTGGAGGCGGTAGCGGTCGTACGGCGGGGTGAACCCGGCCGGTTTGTAGCGCCGGTGGAACTCCACGACGGTGCGGTAGAAGTCGCCGCGGTCCTCGGCGGGGACGCGCTCGGTGTTCGGCAGCGTCGTCAGGAAGTGGTTGATCATCCGCTCGAAGAGCAGCGGCCGGGCGGCGTCCAGCTCCGGATGCTCGTCGAGGAACGCGAAGATCCCCGCGTACTGCGGGAAGATGTCGAAGTGCTTGCGCCCCGGGGTGCGGGTGATGGCGCCCTGCCTGCGCTGGCGGTACTCCACGCACACCCGGTCCAGACAGCCGATGCGGCGCGCGGAGACCAGGGCCTGATAGGTGACGGGGGCGTCCTCGTACAACCCCTTGCGGTACGTGAATCCGTGGCCGGTGAAGAAGTCGCGCCGGTAGGCCTTGTTCCAGGCGACCAGGAACAGGTGCAGGTACTGCGGGCTGCCCAGGACGTCGAACGTGTCCGTGCCCGCCGAGGCCAGCAGGTCCGCCGTCATGCTCCGGCCGCCGGAGCCCCACCAGTGCGTGCGGACGTGGTCGAAGACCAGCACGTCCGGGTCCGAGGTGAGGCGGAGCCGCTCGTCGATCGCGGCGAGCGCGCCCGGTGTGTAGCTGTCGTCGCTGTCCAGGAACAGGAGGTAGTCGCCGGTGGCGTGGGTGACACCGGCGTTGCGCGCCCCGCCGAGTCCGGCGTTCTCGGGCAGATGGACCGCGTGGACCCGGGGGTCGGCCGCGGCGTACTCGTCGATGATCGCGCCGCAGTGGTCGGGCGAGCAGTCGTCGACCGCGATGACCTCGACGTCGGTGAACGACTGCGTCAGGACCGAGTCGAGGCACTCGCGCAGGAAGCCCCGCACCTTGAAGACGGGGACGATGATGCTGAAACGAGGCATGGGATCTTCCTCGGGACGGAGGGGCGGAGGGACGCGGGGACGCGGGTACGGGAAGGCACGGAGGCGCAGAGACGGGCCGGTGCCGGTTCAGTGCCGGGTCAGTGCTGGGGGACGCGGGGCGCGGCGGGTGCCGGCACGCGCTCGCACAGCGGTACGACCGGGGGCAGCTCCGCCACGGACTCGCCGAGCAGCACCCGTCGCACCACCCGCTCCGCGGCCAGCCCGTCGTCGAGGTCGCAGAACCGCTCGCGGAACGCCGCCCGCAGCGCTCTCGCCCGCCCGCCGTCCCACGCGCCGGACCGGAACGCCGCCGTCAGCTCGTCGGGGGTGCGGGCCACCACGCCCGGCGGCTCGGCGAGGAGGTCGAAGTAGACGCCACGCGTCTCGCGGTAGACGTCCCAGTCGTCGGCGTACACGACGATCGGCCGGTCGAGGTTGGCGTAGTCGAACATGATCGACGAGTAGTCCGTGACCAGGGCGTCCGCGGCCAGGCACACCTCCTCGGGGGAGCGGTGCTCCGTCACGTCGATCAACTTGCCGGAGCGCACCACCTCTTCGAGCCCCGCCGAGCCCTCGTAGAAGTGGTGGGCGCGCATCAGCACCACGAACCGCTCGCCGAGCGCGTCGCAGAACGCGGGCAGGTCGAGCTGGACGGCGAAGTCCGTGCGGTAGTCGCGGTGGGTCGGCGCGTACAGCACGGCGATCCTGCCCTCGGGGACACCGAGCCGCGCGCGGATCGCGGTCACGTCGTCGGCCGACGCGCGGTAGAAGGCGTCGTTGCGCGGATAGCCGACGTCGAGGCTCTCGTACGCGCCGGGATACGCCCGCTCCCACACCTCCGTCGAGTGCCGGTTGGAGGACACGTTGAAGTCCCAGCGGTCCACGCGCTGCAGGAGCTTGCCCAAGGGCCCCGCGGCAGCGGCGGCGGCCGGGTGGTCCACCTGGTCCACGCCCATCCGCTTGAGCGGGGTGCCGTGCTGGGTCTGCACGTGGACGGTGCCGGGGCGCTTCTTCACGGCCATCTCGAAGTTGACGTTGTTGAAGGTGTACTTGGCCGTGGCCATGACCTCCCAGTAGCGGCGGCTGCCGATCTCGACGCCCTCGACGCCCTCCGGGAGACCGGCGCGCGCCGCCGCGTCGGAGACCAGGAACACCGTCTTGATGTGCGGGGCCAGCTCCCGCGCCTTGGCGTGGATCGCGGCCGGGTTGCAGGAGTAGCCGCGCCCCCAGTACGACGAGAACACGGCGAGGTCCTCGTCGACGGGCCGCTTCAGGAAGGCGGCGTACGCATTGCGTCCGGGCAGCCGCCGCTCCGCCTTCGCCCACACCTCCCGCAGCAGCGAGAGCGCCCCGGCCACCCGTGACTTGATGCCGCGCAGCGCGCAGAAGGCGCCGTACGCCCCCGCCCCGAGCAGCCGGTGCTGCATCCCGAGGCTCCCCGGCGGCGGCCGGAACCCGGCCGGCCTGTGCAGCCGGTACAGCCGCGTGGCCTGCCGGAAGAAGCGCCGCCGCAGCCGCGCCGAGGGCAGCCGCGAGGGCGTCGACGCCGTCTTGAGCACCTCGTGCGTGAACCTGCGGAAGACCCGCGCGAGGACGGGCGCGGGCACGTCGAGCGCGACGGCACCGGCCATCGCGCGCTCGAACTGGGCGAGCAGGTCCATGTGGTGGTCACCGGGGGCGCGGTGCCGCGCCCCCCTGCGGCGCAGCAGATGACGTACGCACACGCGGTCGAGCACGGCGATCCGCTCGGCCCGCAGCACGGTCTGCAGGCCCCACACCGCGTCCGTGAACATGCCGGGCGCGAAGACGAGGCCGTGCTCGGCCACGAAGGCGCGCCGGTGGGCGGCGGCGAAGGCCGGGACCAGCGGGTCGGGCAGCGCCGGATGGTCGGCCACGGTGAAGGTGCCCGCGGGAGCGTCCGCCCACAGCCGTTCGAGGGCCGGGCCCTGGCTGCCCTCGAACCAGTGCACGCGCTCGTGGTCGAAGAGCAGCAGGTCGGGGTCGTCGCACTCGGTGAGCCTGGCGTCGAGCGCCGCGAGGGTGCCGGGCGTGAGGGTGTCGTCGCCGTCGAGGAACAGCAGGTAGTCGCCGGTCGCCGTGCCCGCCCCCGCGTTCCGCGCCCCCGGCAGGCCCGCGTCGGGCGGGGACTGCGTGCGGCGCACCCGTGGATCGCGCGCGGCGTGCTCGGCCGCGATCGCCGGACTAGGGCCCGCCGCCGCGTCGAGGGAGTCGACGACCGCGATCACCTCGAAGTCGGCGAAGGACTGGCCGAGGACCGAGGCGAGGCAGTCGGCGAGCCGCCCCGGTACGTCATGGGTGGGGACGATGATGCTGAAGCGCGACAAGACGGCCTCTCTCGATGGTGGTTCACACGACGCGGATCACGGCTGCGGGGAGCGCTGGAGGCCCGAGAACGGCACCCGGTCCGGCCGTGGAGCACCCCCCGGCACCGGGCGTCGCTCCGCCAGGGGCACCACGGACGGCAGCCCGCCCCGCTCGCCGAGCACGACGTGGCGCACCACGCGCTCCGCGGCGCGCCCGTCGTCGTATCCGCAGAACCGCTCGCGGAACGCCCGCCGCAGCTGCGCCGAGCGCGAGCCCGCCCAGTGGCCGGTGGCGAAGATGTCGGTGAGCTCGTCCTCGCTGCGCGCGACCGCGCCCGGCGGGAACGCCCGCACGTCGAAGTAGGTGCCGCGGGCCGCCTCGTAGGCCTCCCAGTCGTCGGCGTGCAGCACGATGGGCCGGTCGAGGTTGGCGTAGTCGAACATCAGGGACGAGTAGTCGGTGACCAGCGCGTCGGAGGCGAGGCAGAGCGACTCGACGCTCGGATGGTCCGACACGTCGATGAGCCGCCCGGACGGCTGCTCGCCGCCGCAGGCCAGCGGCGCCCCGTAGAAGTGGTGCGCGCGGGTCAGGATCACGAACCGCGGGCCCAGCGCGTGCAGCATCCGCTCCAGGTCGAGGGCGCGGAGCTGGCTGCGGCGGTAGTCGCGGTGGGTCGGGGCGTACAGGACGGCGACCGCGCCGTGCGGGATGCCCAGGCACTCCCGCAGCCGGGCGACCTCGGCGGAAGTCGCCCGCTGGAAGCGGTCGTTGCGCGGATAGCCGTATTCGAGCGTCGTGTACCCGGCGGGGAACACCCGCTCCCACACGAGCGTCGAGTGCCGGTTCGACGAAAGGACGTAGTCCCACTTGTCGACGTTCCGCAGGAGGGCGGCGAAGTCCGTGGAGCGCGCGGCCGCCGGGCGCTCCTGGAGGTCGAGGCCCATGTGCTTGAGGGGCGTGCCGTGCTGGGTCTGGACGAGGACCTGCTGGGGGCGCTTGACCAGTCTTCGGTCGAAGTTGACGTTGTTCACGAGGTACTTGGAGCGGGCGAGCGCCGTCCAGTACGCGGCCGTGCCGGGCCGCAGCCTGCGCGTCCCCGAGGGGATCGTGTGGTGGTGCCGCGGATGGGCGATCCACGCCGTGCTGACCCCGGGCACGAGCTCGCGCATCGCGGCCTCCAGCGCGCCGGGGTTGCAGCCGTAGCCCCGCCCCCAGTACGAGGAGAAGACGGCGCAGTGGTCGCGCACGGGCAGCCACAGCTGGACGCGGTAGTGCAGCTGGAGCAGGGCGCCCTTCGCGCGACGGGCCGTGTGGGTCGCGTACCGCTCGGCGCGCGAGCGCAGCCGCAGCGCCGCCCACAGGCCGCGGTACGTGCGGTGCGAACCGAGCCGCACCAGGCCGTGCCGCAGCCGGGTGCGGGCGGGCACGCGGACGCCCGGCGCGCGGTGACGGCGGTAGTGGGAGCGGGCCTTGCGCAGGAACTCGGCCCGGGAGCCGCGCGGCAGCCTGCCCCGCTTGGTGAAGATCGTCGAGAGGTGGTCGACCATGCGCCGGAACAGCACGGGCCGCCACGCCGCGGAGAGTTCCGGGTGCTCGTCGAGGAACGTGAAGACCCGGTCGTACTGGTCGAAGATGTCGAAGTGCTTGCGGCTCGTGGTGCCCAGGATGTTGCCCTGGCGGCGCTGGCGGTAGTGCACGCAGACCCGGTCGAGACAGGCGAGGGTGTCCGCCGTCATCAGGATCGGGTACGTCCAGGGGGTGTCCTCGTAGTACCCGGGCGGGAAGGTGAAGCCCTCGCGCTCGATGAAGTCGCGGCGGTGCGCCTTGTTCCAGGCGACCATGAGGACCTTCAGGAGGCCGGGCCGGTCGGCGAGCCGGAAGGGGGCGTCGCCCTCCTCGGTGAGGTGGGCCGCGAACTGGTTGCGGACGGCCTCGCCGGACCAGAAGGTGCGCGCGTAGTCGTAGATCAGGACGTCCGGCTCGGAGGTCTCCTTGATGCGGTCGGAGATCGCGTGCAGCGAGCCGGGGGTGAGGGTGTCGTCGCTGTCCAGGAAGATCAGATAGTCGCCGGTGGCGCGCTCCATGCCGGCGTTGCGGGCCCTGCCGAGACCGACGTTCTCCTTGAGGTGGACGGCTCGTACCCGCGCGTCCAGGGCGGCGAACTCGTCGATGATCGCGCCGCTCGCGTCCGGTGAGCAGTCGTCGACCGCGATCAGCTCCAGGTCGGTGAAGGACTGCTCCAGCACGGACTCCAGGCACTCGTGGAGATATGCCTGCACCTTGTACGCGGGGACGATGACACTGAACCGGGGCAAGGCACATCCATGGGTCGGCGCGGGCATACTGCCCGAAAACGCCTGAAGAGTGAGCGAGTTACGCCGGATGTGGCATCCGGGGGATGGACGCGAGGAGACGCCCCGGTTAAGCGGCGGGAGGCGGCCCGGTCGAGCCGACCGGGACCGCCTCCCTCTTGATCGCGCCTGTCGCTTGATCGCGCCTGCCGCGCTGATCGCGCGTGGCGTGCCGCTACTTCACCGCGCCCGCCATCACGCCGGACACGAACTGCCGCTGGAACGCGAAGAAGACGGCCAGCGGAATCACCATCGAGATGAACGCGCCGGGCGCCAGGATCTGCACGTTGTCGCCGAAGAACCGCACCTGCTGCTGGAGCGCGACGGTGATCGGCGGGTTCTTCGAGTCGGCGAAGATCAGCGCGATCAGCATGTCGTTCCAGACCCACAGGAACTGGAAGATGCCGAGCGAGGCGATCGCGGGCGCCCCGAGCGGCATCACGACGCGCAGGAAGAGACGCAGCTCGCCCGCGCCGTCGAGCCGCGCCGCCTCCAGGAGTTCACGGGGGATCTCCGCGAAGAAGTTCCGCAGCAGGAAGATCGCGAACGGCAGGCCGAAGGCCACATGGAAGATGATCACGCCGATCGTGGTCTCGAAGATGCCGATCTTGCCGAAGAGATCGGCGATCGGCACGAGTGCCACCTGCACCGGGACGACGAGCAGCGCGACCACACCGATGAACCACCAGTCGCGGCCCGGGAAGTCCATCCACGCGAACGCGTATCCGGCGAGCGAACCGATGACCACGACGAGCAGCGTCGCCGGGACGGTGATCATGACGCTCGACAGGATCGAGTCGGTGATCGTCTCGTCCTTGAGGAGCGTGGAGTAGTTGTCGAAGGTCAACTGCGAAGGCGCGCTGAACGCCTTCCACCAGCCGCTCTCGCTCATGTCCTCCGGCGTGCGGAACGAGCCGATGAGCAGGCCGATCGTCGGCACCAGCCAGAACAGGCCCACCAGCACCAGGAACACGCGCAGCGCGGTGCTGCCGAGCAGGGACGCGATGCGCCCCCCGAGCGACTGCTTCGCCTTCACGATCTCGGTCTGAGCGGTCACCGTCGCGCCTCCCGCCTCATCCGCCGAATGTTGAACAGCATCACGGGGATCACGAGCAGGAAGAGCAGCATCGCGATGGCGCTGGCCACTCCCGAGTCCTTGTCGAGGAACGCCGAGTTGTACAGCTGGACCGCGAGCACGTTCGCCTCGTCCTTCGAGGACCCCGGCGGGATCACGAAGACCAGGTCGAAGATCTTCAGTACGTTGATCATGAGCGTGACCAGGACCACCGCCAGGACCGGGGCGAGCAGCGGCACTGTCACCCGACGGAACACCTGCCACTCGTTGGCGCCGTCCACCCGCGCCGCCTCCAGCAGCTCACGCGGCACGCTCGCGAGGCCCGCCGCGATCAGGACCATCGCGAAGCCCGCCCACATCCACAGGTACGAACCGATGATCGAGGGCGTGATCAGGGTGGGGCCGAGCCAGTCGATGCCGTTGTACGCCTCCCGGAAGTTCGATGCGGGATAGCGGAGTTGGGCGCCGTCGGCCTCCTTCGGCAGCGCGAAGGTGCCGTCGGCCGCCGCCTCGGTGGACGCCACCACCTTGCCGCCCTTGACCGCCTCGATCTTGATGCCGGGATAGCCGAACTCCGCGCTGTCGGGGGCGTTCGCCCTGCCCCGCCCCTTGCCGCGCGTGAAGTCCTGCCAGGCGGTGCCGGTGACCTGCCCCGGGTCGGCCTGCGCGGGCCGCGCCGCCTTCGCGCCGTCCGGCATGTTCTCCGGCGGCACGCCCGTCAGCGGGAGCACCACGGGCGTGCCCGCCCGCACCGGCTCCTTGGTGATGAAGGCGCCGCCGCCCGCGTTCTTCAGCGGCGACGCGGTGCTCGGATGCGCCTGCGGGAACGCCGACGACTCGGAGAACGTGTCGTGCACGCTCACCATGACGGCATTGGCGACACCGCGGTCGGGGTCGGACTCGTACACGAGCCGGAAGATGATGCCCGCGGCCAGCATCGAGATCGCCATCGGCATGAAGATGACGAGCTTGAACGCCGTCCCCCAGCGCACCCGTTCGGTGAGGACGGCGAAGATCAGGCCGAGGATCGTGGCGACCGTGGGCGCGACGACCACCCAGATCGCGTTGTTCTTGATGGCGGTCCGGATGCTGTCGTCCGTGAAGAGCGTCTCGTAGTTGCCGAACGCGGTGAAGTCGCCCGAGTCGTCGAAGAAGCTGCGGAAGAACGAGTACCCGATGGGGTACAGGACGAGCGCGCCGAGCAGCACCAGGGCGGGCAGCAGGAAGAGCGCCGCCATGGTCTTGCGGGTGCCGGTCACGCTCTTGCGCGGGGTCGGGGCCGGGGGCGGCGCCACCTCTGGCGCACCCCCGGCGTTCGCGGACGCCACCGCGTCAGTCCTTGTACGCCTTGGCCGCGGCGGTCTCCAGCGCCTTCTGCGTGCCCGCGACGTCCTTGGGGTTCGCCAGGAAGTCCTGCAGCGCCTTCCACTCGCCCTTGCCCGGCGTGCCGCCGAAGGACTGCGGGGCCTGGTCGGACATGTCGAAGCGGATGTCGTCACCGGCCGCGATCATGGCCTTGGCGATGTTCCGCTGCACGTCGTTCGGGTACGCGGACATGGGCAGGTTCTTGTTCGGCGAGATGAAGCCGCCCGCCTCCGCCCAGATCTTCGCCGAGTCCGGCGAGCCGAGGAACGTCAGCAGCGCCTGCGCGCCCTTGGTGTTCTTCAGCGCGACGGCCGCGTCACCGCCGACCACGGCGGGGGAGGACTGGCCGACCACGGGGAAGGGGAACACCTTGGCGTCCGTCCCCACCTCGGCCTTGGTCTCCGAGATGGCCAGCGAGACCATGTCGCCCTCGAAGACCATGCCCGCCTTGGGCTGGTCGCCGCCGGTGAAGGTCTGCTTCACGGAGGCGGGGAACTCGGTCTGCAGCGCGCCCTTCGAGCCGCCCGCCACGAAGCCCTTCGTGCCGAAGACCTCGCCGAGCGTCGTCAGCGCCTTCTCGACGGACGGATCCGTCCACTTGATCTTGTGCTGGGCGAGCTGGTCGTACTTCTCCGGGCCCGCCTGCGAGAGGTAGATGTTCTCGAACCAGTCGGTGAGGGTCCACGCGTCGGCGCCCGCCACGGACATCGGCGGCACGCCGGAGTCGTAGACGGTCTGCATGGTCTTCTTGAACTCGGCCCAGCTCTTGGGTGCCTTGACGCCCGCGTTCTCGAAGACCTTGGTGTTGTACCAGACCAGCGACTTGTTGGCGGCCTTGAAGTACACGCCGTACTGCTTGCCGTCGACGACCCCGAGCCGCTTCCAGCCCGTGGCGTAGTTCTTGTCGAGCTGCTTCTGCGCCTCGGCCCCGACCGGCTTGGCCCACTTGTTCGCCACGGCCTGCTCGATCGCACCGACCTGCGGCAGCATCGCCACGTCCGGCGGCTGGCCGCCCGCCACCTTCGACTCCAGGAAGCTGATGATGGGGTCCTGGGCGGGTACGAAGGAGACCTGGGCGCCGGTCCTCTTCTCGAACTCGTCCAGAACCTTCAGGAACACCTTGCGCTCCGCGCCGCCCCAGACGGCGGCCACGGACACGTTCTCCCCGTCCAGCTGCGGCAGTTGGAGCGCGGATCCGGTGTCGTTGTCCGAGCCATTGTTCCCCTTGTCCCCGTCGTCGTTGTCGTCGCCGCCGCACGCGGTGACGGTGAACGCGAGCGCGCTCGCGACGACGGCTGAGGCGATCTTGGCTGTGGTACGCCGATGTAGCGGTGCCCTGCGTGTACGAAGAGTGCTGCGCATCACTGCCCCGTTCTCTTCCCTGGCGAGTCCCGTGCGGTCTGGTCTACGCCCGCGCGGGGAGCGGCGGCAAGATGGCCTGCGCTGTCAACTCGCTGATCGTGATGGCGTTGTGACGTGGCGTCATGGGGTTTGGGGTGAGCTGCACGGACTGTGCGCAAGTGGGCTGTCAGAGGGGCGCACGGTCACAGCAAGGACGGCACCTGGTCCGCGGAGACGGAGCGGGCCGCCCGCTCCAGCGCGCTGGCGAGCAGGGCCAGGTCGGTCGGTCCGTTGCCGAGCTCGCGCACCGGCCGACGGGCCGGCGGATCGCCCATCCGCTCCCACTCCAGGGGGACCACCGTGGGCCGCAGCGTCGCCGTACGCGGAATGCGTCCCGTGACCCGGCCCGCCTGGAAGGCGGTGGCCCGCCCGTCGGGGGAGCGGAGCTCGCCCCGGCCGGGCGCGGGCTCCTCCGGCCCGGAGGCCACCGCATCCAGCACCACGCGGAGCGACGCCCGCTGGCCCAGCTCGGTCTCCAGGACCCGCTCGCTGCGCCCCGTGGCCGCCACGAGGTGCACCCCGAGCCGCTCCCCGTCCCGCGCGACCGCCTCCAGCGCGCGGACGACCGAACCGGCCGCGGGCCGCCCGGGGGACCCGAGCGCGGGCGACAGCAGTGCGTCGAAGTCGTCGACGAGGACGACGAGGCGGGGCAGCGGCGGGCCCGGCTCCACCCGCTGCCGCGCCGCGGCGGGCCGCAGCCGCATCGTGGCGCTGGGCGGCGGATCGAGGTCCCCGTCGAGCCCCTGTGCGGTCACGGGCGATGAGGGCGATGAGGGCGAGGAGAGGGGTGCGTCGGAGAGTGCCGAGGTCGCGGAGGTCGTGGAGGGCGCGGATGTTCCCGAGGCTGCGGACGTCGTCGAGGCCGTGGACGGTGCGGACGACTGCGAACGCTGCGTCACCATCCGCCCCGACACCGCACGCTGCGTGTGCCACTCGGCGAACCCGAGCCTGCCGAGCAGCTCGGCCCGCCGCTTCAGCTCCGCGGCCAGGGACTGCGCGAACTCCCGCATCCGCACCGGGTCGTTGGCCACGAGGTGGGTGGTGACGTGCGGCAGGTCCGTACAGACACCGAGACCCGCCCCCTGCCGTCCGGCGGCGCCGCCCGCGCCGACACCGTCCCGCCCGTCGACGAGCACGATGCCGAGCCGGTCGGGGCGCTCGGCGGCGGCGAGGGAGGCGGCGACGGAACGCAGCAGTTCCGTACGCCCGCTGCCCGCGGGGCCTTCGGCGAGCAGATGCGGTCCGTCGGCGCCGAGGTCGGCGACGACCGGCCCGCGCGGTCCCGCGCCGAGCACCGCCGCGGCGCGCCCGCCGAGGGCCTCGGGGTCGTCGGCGGCCGCCGCCCACCGCGCCATCAGCGAGGCGGGCGTGGCCCTGGCGAGCCCCAGCTCGTCGAGCAGCCGGGCCGACTGGGGCAGTGGCGCGGAGACGCGGGTGTGCCCCTCGCCTGCCGTGCCGTCCGTCCGCAGCGGCGCGAGCGCCCGCGCGAACCGCTCGGCCCAGGCCGCCGACACGGCGTCCACGGCGGCGACGGTGCCGTGGCCCGCGGGCCGCCCGCCCGCCGTCCGCATCAGCCGCAGCGCGGTCGCCACATCGCCGCTGAGCAGCGCGGCCGCACCGCACGCGCGGAAGGCCGGTGACACCGAACAAGCCGCCTCGTACGTGTCGAGGACCGGGGAGGCGGGCGAGGCGGCGGCGGTCTCGGCCAGGCACACGACGTGGATCCCGGCCCGCGCGCCCTCGCCCGCGAGCCGGACGGCGGACTCGCGCAGCCCGGCGGACCCGGGGTCGCCGTCCACGACGACGACCGTGCGGGCGCCGGTCACGGCGGTGCCCGTGCCGTGCGCGCCGCCGTCGGCGATGTGGTCGTCGAGGCGCCGGATCAGCTCGTCCGTGCGCGCCGCCGCCTGGTCGCGGTCGTAGGCGAGGAGGAGGCGGCAGTCCTGGCCGTGGGTGGGCCGCAGATGGGGGAGCCAGCCGAGCCAGGCCCACTCGGCGGTGCGCTCGGCCACCGGGCGCGCGCGGTCCGTGCTGATCAGCACGATCTCCAGGGCGTCGGGGGAGTGCAGCGCGGCGAGCTGGGCGACGACGGCCCTGGCCAGGCCGGTGAGCCGGTCCCGGGGCCCGGCGAGGCCCAGCGAACCGGCCTCGCGCAGCCCGACCGTGACGGGGACGGCGGGCAGCAGCCCCTCCCGCCCGTCGGCGGCGGGCAGGGCGCGGTCGACCGTGCCGAGCCGCACCGCGAGTGCCTCGGGGTGGCCGGGCCCGCGCTCCCAGAGGCGGGGGCCCGGGCCGAGCGCGGTGAGCAGCAGGGCGGCGGGATCCGGCCACGCCTCGGGCGTGCGGGACGCGGCGGTTATGGCGAGGTCCTCCGGGGAGGGCGCCGCCGGTCCGCGCCCGCGGTCGCCCGCGGGGCCGCCGTCCGGGTGTCCCGGGTGTCCCGCGAATGCCTCGTGCTGCCCTTCGTGTTCTCCGTACCCGCCCTGTCCTTCGTGGCCCTCATAGCCGCCGTACTCCTCGAAGGCGTCCGGGCCGTCCGGGCCGTCGTACGGATCGTGGGCCTGGGCGCCGTCCCGGCCGCCGGTCAGCCGCCGGGCCCAGGCCGAGAGCCCGCCGCGCTTGCGCAGGCCACGGGGCACGGTGGTGCCGCGCGCGGGCGTCCCGGTGCGGGTCCGCTCGGCGTCGGGGGCGCTGCCCTGGTGCGGCACCACGGGGGTCTCGGCGCCGGTGGGGCCGCCGTGCGTGCCGTGCGGGGGATACGCCCCGTGCGCGTCGTGTCCGACCGGCGCGGGGCCGCTCCCGGGCGCCCCCTGCGAGCCGTGTGCATCCTTCGGGCCGGACGCGCCCTGCCCGCCGTGCGCGTGTGGGGCGGACGTGGTCTGCGGCGGGATGTCGTACGTCCCCCCTCCGCCGGTGCCGCCCGCGGCGCCCCAGCCGCCCGAGCCGTACGCATGGTGGGCCGCGGGGCCTGCCGGGGCCGCCTCCATGAGGGTGGGCGGCGCCGATCCGGCGGTCCGCACGCGCACGTGGCCCTCGCCGTCCGGCGCCGTCGCGAGCGCCGTGCCCGGGCCGGACACGGGGCCGCCCCCGCCGTCCGTCAGACGGAGCGCGGACTCGCCGATGCGCAGCAGGGAACCGGGGGAGAGCCGCACCGGGCGGTCGGTGATCTCCCTGCCGTCCACCGCCGTGCCGTTCGTCGACCCCAGGTCCGTGACCGTGACGCGGCCGTCCGCGGTGAGCGTGACCGAGCAGTGCATGCGGGAGACGTCCGGGTCGTCCAGCGGGACGTCCGCGTCGGCGGAGCGGCCGACCTGGATCCGGCCGCCGTGCAGCAGATGGACACCGCCCGCGTCCGGGCCCGCCACCACGTGCAACTGGGCGGCCGCCCCGGCCAGTTCGGGACCGGGCTCGGCGGGGGTGCCCAGCGAGAGCACCGCTCCGTCGATCAAGGGGGGTTCGCCGAGGGTGCAGCGCTGGGCGTCGAGGCGCTCCGGGCCCGCGTACAGCACGAGGGGGGCCTCGCTGCCCGCCACGGTCGTGGCGAGGCCGGACGCCACCGCGGCGAGCGCGGTCCCGGCGGGGGCGGTCACCAGGACGTCACAGACGCCGTGGGCCCCGGTCGCCGCCGTGGGGCGGTCTTGCTGCTCGGTCTGGCCGCTGCGCGGCCCGAGGACGGTCAGCCGGATCTGCATCGCCGTCAGCGGTCCCTTCTGCGCTGGGCGCCCGGCACGGGGGCACGCGCTGTGATTCCCCCCACCGCACACGGGCACGTCGGCCAGTACTGGAGGCATCCTCGCACCTGCCACTGACAACACGCCCGGCGGCCACCTGTAAGTGATCTTGATTGGTCGGCTCTGCTCGGAAAAGTGCCTGCTTGGACCGTTGCGGATATCTCCGGGCGTTCTCGAGCAAAGGTCAATTCGGGACCACTCGGCAACCAATGGCCACGGGCGAGCGTCTTTCCACCGAACAACGATCCGGAACGCGCCGGAAAGAAATGGCCGGGCGGAATCCGACCGGCCGGTGCCATGTTCGACGGCACTACAGTAGGTCGGAACACCTTCGGACAGACCCCCGGACAGGACCAGCGTCCGGATGGGACCAGCCAGACCAGCAGGGAGCGCATGACGTGCGGCCGGTAGGCAGCAAGTACCTGCTCGAGGAGCCGCTCGGGCGCGGCGCCACGGGCACCGTCTGGCGAGCCCGCCAGCGGGAGACCGCGGGTGCCGAGGCGGCCGTCCCCGGCCAGCCCGGCGAGACCGTCGCGATCAAGGTCCTCAAGGAAGAGCTCGCCAACGACGCGGACGTCGTGATGCGCTTCCTCAGAGAGCGGTCCGTCCTGCTCAGGCTCACGCACGAGAACATCGTCCGCACGCGCGACCTGGTCGTCGAGGGCGATCTCCTCGCTCTGGTCATGGACCTCGTCGAGGGCCCCGACCTGCACCGCTACCTGCGCGAGAACGGCCCGTTCACGCCGGTCGCGGCGGCCCTGCTGACCGCCCAGATCGCCGACGCGCTCGCCGCCAGCCACGCCGACGGCGTCGTGCACCGCGACCTGAAGCCCGCGAACGTCCTCCTCAAGCAGGACGCCCAGGGCATGCACCCGATGCTCACCGACTTCGGCATCGCGCAGCTCACGGGCGCGACGACGCTCACGGAGGTCGGGTCGTTCGTGGGCTCGCCCGAGTACACCGCGCCGGAGCGGATGGCGGGGGAGCGGACGGGGCCCGAGTCCGATCTGTGGTCGCTGGGCGCGTTGCTGGCCACCGCGCTGGCCGGCGAGTCGCCGTTCCGCCGGGACTCCATCGGCGGCGTCCTGCACGCGGTCGTCTTCGACGAGATCCGGCCACCCCCGGCCGTCGCCCCGCTGCTGCCCGTGGTGCTCGGCCTCCTCGACCGCGATCCGGCGCGGCGGCTCGGCGCGGCGGAGGCGGAGGGGCTGCTGCGGGTGTATGTCGAGACGGGGCGGATGCCCGCGGTGGTGCGGGAGAGACCGGGGCCCGGGTCGCCGGGGCGTGGGCTGCCGGGCCTTCCGGGGCGTGGGCTGCCCGGACTTCCGGGGTTTCCGGGGCGGCCGGGCCGGGGCGGCCCCACGCCGGCCGAGCGGGAACTCCTCGCCGCCCAGGCCGCCGCGGGGCTCGTGCAGCCCGAGAAGCACGGCCGGACCTTCATGATCGCGGCGGCTCTGGTGGCCGCCCTGGCGGGCGCGGGGGTCTCCGCCGCGCTCCTGTTGAGCAGGGGCGGCGACGGCGGCGGCACGCCCGCACCGTCCTCCGCCACGTCGTCGCACGGCTCACCGACGCCGACGGTCACCGTGACGAGCCGCACGCCGACGCCGTCGTCACCCGAAGCGCCCCAGGGCTACCGCATCGCGAAGGACCCCAAGGGCTTCGCGCTCGCCGTCCCCGAAGGGTTCCGGCGCCAGGCGGAGGGGCCCCGCGTCTCCTACGCCTCGCCCGATGGCACGTACCGCATCGGCATCGAGGAGACGGCGGCCGAACCGGGCGGCCCGCTCGCCGCGCAGCGCCGCGCCGACGCGAAGGGCCCGCAGGGCCAACCCGGTTACCGCGACAGCAGGGTCACCGAGACCACGCGCAACGGCAGACCGGCCGCCCTGCGGGAGTTCTCCCGGGACGGTCTCGGCCAGGAACGCGGCGCCCGACGCACGTTCGACCTGTGCTGGGAGGAGAGCGGCCGGATGCTTGAGGTGTGGGTCTCGGGGCCGGTCGGGGAGGCGTCGCAGGCGCGGCGGTACTTCGACGCGGCGGTCGACACGTTCGTACGTCGATGACGCGTGGCCGTGCGCATCGCCCCGGCCGTGCGCATCGCCCCGGCCACGTGCATCACCCCGGTCACAATGAAGGACCTGGCTGGAATCCGAGGTGCCCGGCAAGGTAGTCATGTGGCATGAGTAATGACGGGGGAGCCTCCTACGGGCCGTACGAACCCACCAGTTTCGGCCTCCAGCCACCACAACAGCCGGGCGTACCGGGACAGTCCGGCCCGAGTGCTGCGGCCCACCCCGACAACCCCTACGCGCAGCCGCAGCCGCAGCCGCAGCCTCAGTCCCAGCCCCAGCCGACCCAGGTCGTGCCGAACCAGTCGCCCGAGCCCGAGCCCGGCGCGGGCCGCCTGGTCGCGAACCGCTACCGGCTGCTCGCCAAGCTCGGCCACGGCGGCATGGGCACCGTGTGGCGCGCCAAGGACGAGACGGTGGACCGCGAGGTCGCCGTGAAGGAGCCACGCGTCCCCGACCACCTGCCGGAGCGCGAGCGGGCCAACGCCTTCGAGCGGATGCGCCGCGAGGCGCGCGCCGCCGCCCGTCTCGACCACCCGGCCGTGGTCAACGTCCATGACGTGGCGGTCGAGGACGGCCAGCCGTGGATCGTGATGGAGCTCGTCCAGGGACGTTCCCTCGGCGCCGCGCTCCAGGAGGGCACGCTCGGCGCCCGCGAGGCCGCGCGGATCGGCCTCGACGTCCTGAACGCCCTCGACGCCGCACACCAGGCGGGCATCCTGCACCGCGACGTGAAGCCGGACAACGTGATGCTCGGCCGGCACGACCGCGTCGTCCTCACCGAC
>NZ_LIPN01000162.1 GCF_001418325.1 Streptomyces atriruber
CTGTCCCCCCTCTCCCCCACCCGTCCGTCGTGCCCACCGGCTGAGGTTGCAACTCCCTGATGTCGAGTCACCACACCGCGCCCGCGCGGGAACCAGCAGGGCTACCGTCATACGTGTCCTACGAGACGGTCCAGCGAGAGGTTGAGGGGGCGTACGCGGCATGAGTCCCGACGACGACCGGAACGACGGCCTCTTCGGCGGCTCTGGAGAGACCCGGACGCGGCTTCCCGAGGGGGAGGGCGGGGACGACGTCTACGGCGCCCGCAGATCCACCCGACCCGGCCGCGGCTCCTCCCGCAGCCTCGTCACGGTCGTGGGCGTCGTGGTCCTCCTGATCGCGGCGATCGCGTTCGCGAACCGTGGAGGGGACGACTCCTCTTCGGCCGACGGCGACGGCAAGAAGCCGGATGCGTCGTCGACGGCGGCGACGGGGGAGAAGCCTGTCCGGGGCAAGAACGGGGGGATTCCCTCCGGCTTCGCGCACGACGAGCAGGGGGCGCAGAGCGCGGCGTCCAACTATGCGGTGTCCCTGGTCTCGGCCGACATCCTCAAGCCCGACCGCCGGGCTGAGATCGTCAGACAGCTCTTCGTCTCCGACAAGGTGAACGCGCTGCAGGAGAAGTTCGACAAGACGTATTCCAAGGAGTTCCTGGACAAGATCGGCCTGGACGACAAGGGCAACCCCGCCCCCGGACAAACGTATGTGTCGCGCACCGCGCCGGTGGGCACCAAAGCGACGGCGTACTCGGACAGCGCGGCAACCGTAGAGGTCTGGTGCACGGGCGCCTTCGGCACAGCCGGCCAGGACACGACCAATCCGGTCAGCAACGACTGGTTCACGCTGACGCTCAAGCTGCGGTGGGTAGACAACGACTGGAAGGTCGAGAGCTTTCAGTCGAAGGACGGCCCCGCTCCCGTGAACGGCGACAACAAGATCTCCACCGCCGATGAGATCGCCAAGGCCGTCCAGGAGTACGGAGGGTTCACGTATGCCCGTTAGCAGTCACGCGGTGAAGCTCACGGCTGCTGTCTCTGCCGTCCCGGTCGCTGTGGTCCTGCTGGCCTCGCGTGCCTACGCCGCGCCGGAACCCAAGGACGAGCGGTGTGACCTCATCGTCGGCCCCGCCAAGAAGTACTGCGAAAAAGGCCAAGAAGGCAGCAGCGGTGGCGGCAAGTACCCCACCGATCCCCCGCTGGGGGACACCCTCGACCCCCTCAGCTCCCTGGCAAAGGGCTGTGCCGACGCCGCCTCCTGGACCGTCGACAAGCTGTCGGACGCCGTGAAGGAGACCGCGAACGTCGACTTCACGAACCCCGAGTTCCTGCAGCAGTACGCCGTCGTCTTCGCCGCGTCGACCGTCCTGACGCTGCTCCTGTGGCTGCTGGCCGTGGCGAAGAGGGCGGTGCGGGGCGTCCCGCTCACCACCGCCCTGTCCGAAGCCATCGGCTTCCTCTGGCTCACCGTCCTCGCCTCCGCCTTCACCCCCCTGATCCTGTACACCGTCGTCTCCGCGACGGACGGCGTCACGGACGTCATCGCGAAAGCGACAGGTGGTCAGACGGACACGTTCTTCGGGACGTTCTCGGGCGCGCTGAAGAAGGGCGAGGACATCGGGGGCGGGCCGATCATGCTGATCGTCGTCTCGCTCGTGTCGATCCTCGCCGCGGGCGTGCTCTGGCTGGAGCTGGTCATCAGGGCCGCACTCCTCTACGTAGGAGCGCTCCTCGGCACCGTCGTCTACGCAGGCCTCGTCGACAAGAACCTGTGGACGCACGTCCGCCGCTGGGCGGGCATCATGATCGCCGTCATCCTCGTCAAACCGATCATCGTGATCGTGCTGGGCCTCGCCGGAGCGCTCTCCGCCGACGACGGTCCCGACTCCTTCTCCGCGGTCGTCTCCGGGCTCTCGATCATCCTGCTCGCCATCTTCGCGAGCGCCATGATCTACCGCTTCGTGCCGGGCTTCGGCGACGAGATCGCGAACTCCCGCAACAACCGCATCATGCGCGGCGCCGAGAACAAGGCCGCCGCCGTGATCAGCTCCCCCGCCTCCCTCGTCTCGCAGGGCATCAAGACCCACAGCGCCCGCGGCAACGGGAACAGCGGCGGCGGAGGCGGGGGCGGGAACAGCCAGGCCAGGCCCGCCAACCCCGCAAGCGGCGGCGTCGCCGCACACAGCAGCCGCGGGTCCTCCGGCGGCGGCTCCTCCAACGGCGGCGGATCTGTCCCCTCCGCCGCACCCCCGCCGCGCAGCGGCGCGACGAACACCCCGCACGCGGGCCATCGCGGCGGTTCAGGCAAGAGCAGTACCAACCGCACGGGAGGTGAAGGGCGTTGACGACCCAGTCCCACGTGTCCCAGCCGGTCGCGCCCCGCCGCACATATCTGATCGGCCGCGCCCGGCCGAACGCCATCGTCGGCAAGAACCGCGAGACCGGGGAAATCGCCCTGATCATCGTGGGCGCCTTCCTCGGCATGATGTGCGGGCTCCTCGTCCCCGTCCTCTCCCTGCGCATCGTGCTGCTCACCGGCCTCCCGATGCTCGCCATCGCGGCCGTGTACGTCCCGTACAAGGGCCGCACCTTCTTCAAGTGGTTCGAGATCAACCGGAGTTACAAGCGCTCCCTGAAGCGCGGCACCGCCTACCGCTCCGCCGCGCCCGAGTCGGGCATCCGGCTCGACGGCCGCGAGGTCGAGATCGGCCCGCCGCCCGGCATCGGCCGCATCAGCTGGCTGGCCGCGCCCTTCGGCCCGGACGAGATCGCCGTGCTGCTCCACGCGGACCGGCGGACCGTCACCGCCGCGATCGAGATCGAGGGCCCCGGCGTCGGGCTGCGCGACAGCGAGGACCAGGAGGCCCTGGTCGACCGGTTCGGGACGCTCCTCAAGCACGTCGCCAACGGGGACGGGTTCGTCACCCGCCTCCAGATGCTCGCCCGTACGCTGCCCGCCGACCCGGACGCGCACGCCAAGGACGTCAGCGTGCGCGGCGACTCCCGGGCCCTGCCCTGGCTCCAGCAGTCGTACGACCAGCTGCAGTCGATGGTGTCGACCAGCAGCGAGCAGCACCGCGCCTACCTCGTCGCCTGCATGCACTACTCCCGCGACCTGGCCGCCGAGGCCCAGGCGATGGCCCGCGCGGCCCGCCCGGCCGGGGGCAGGAAGCTCGACAAGGACGCCGGTCTCGCGGTCGTCATGGCGCGCGAGCTCACCGACATCTGCTCCCGGCTGCAGGAAGCCGACATCCGCGTACGGCAGCCGCTCGGTCAGGGACGGCTCGCCTCCCTCGTGCACTCCATGTACGACCCGGACCACCCCATCGACCACATCCAGGCGATGACGAAGCGCAACGCCTGGCCCGCCGAGCTCGACGCCATGGAGCCCACCTACCTCCAGGCGAAGACCCGCGAGTCCTCCACCCGCGCCCCGTGGTGCCACGCGACGGCCTGGGTGAAGGAGTGGCCGATGACGCCCGTCGGCGTCAACTTCCTCGCGCCCCTGCTCGTCCACACCCCGGACGTCATCAGGACGGTGGCCGTGACGATGGACCTCGAACCCACCGAGATCGCCATCGAGCGGATGCTCACCGAGAAGACGAACGACGAGGCGGAAGCCAGCCGCCAGGCCAAGATGAACCGCACGGTCGACCCCCGCGACATCGCCTCGCACTCCCGCCTGGACCAGCGCGGCGAGGACCTGGCGAGCGGCGCGGCAGGGGTGAACCTCGTCGGGTACATCACGGTCTCGTCCCGTTCCCCGGAGGCGCTCGCGCGCGACAAGCGCACGATCCGCGCCTCCGCCGGCAAGTCGTATCTGAAGCTGGAGTGGTGCGACCGCGAGCACCACAGGGCCTTCGTCAACACGCTGCCGTTCGCGACCGGCATCCGACGCTAGAGCGCGTGAGAGCGCTAGACGGTATCGACGTAGAGGCAGGCTGTTGAGATGCGGGATCCGCTGACCGTCCTCACGGACGCCTTCACCGCCTTCCTGTTCGGGAAGGTCGAGACGACGAGGCTTCCGGTGCGTACGTCGACGGGGCAGGCCCAGGCGGTCTACCTCCCGACGGCCGCGCCCGGCCTCGGCGACTCGGGCGTGATCATCGGTCGAGAGGTGTACTCCGGCAAGGGATACATCTACGACCCCTTCCAGCTGTACGGGCAGCAGCTGCCCGCACCGCACTGGCTGGTGCTCGGCGAGTCCGGCAACGGCAAGTCGGCGCTGGAGAAGACGTACGTACTGCGGCAGCTCCGGTTCAAGGACCGGCAGGTCGTCGTCCTGGACGCGCAGGGCGAGGACGGCGTCGGCGAGTGGAACCTCATCGCCGAGGAGCTGGGGATAACCCCCATCCGGCTCGACCCGACGGCCGCCCTGGACATGGGGATCCGGCTCAATCCGCTGGACCCGGCGATCACGACCACCGGGCAGCTCGCCCTGCTCCGCACCATCATCGAGGTCGCGATGGGGCACGGCCTGGACGAGCGGTCGGGCTTCGCGCTGAAGGTCGCGCACGCGTACGTGAACGAGACCATCGTCGAGCGGCAGCCGGTCCTGACCGACATCGTCGAGCAGCTGCGCCACCCCGAGCCCGAGTCGGCCGAGGCCATGAACGTGGCCATAGACGACGTGCGGGCGTGGGGCCTGGACGTGGCGCTGGTCATCGACCGCCTCGTCGACGGCGACCTGCGCGGCATGTTCGACGGCCCGACGACGGTCGGCATCGACCTCGACGCCCCGCTGATCGTCTTCGACCTCTCCCACATCGACCGCAACTCGATCGCCATGCCGATCCTGATGGCGATCGTGGGCGTGTGGCTGGAGCACACCTGGATCCGCCCGGACCGCAAGAAGCGCATCTTCCTGGTGGAGGAGGCGTGGCACATCATCAACTCGCCCTTCGTGGCGCAGCTGTTCCAGCGGCTCCTCAAGTTCGGGCGGCGGCTCGGCCTGTCCTTCGTGGCGGTGGTCCACCACCTGAGCGACGTCGTGGACGGGGCGGCGGCCAAGGAGGCGGCCGCGATCCTGAAGATGGCGTCCACCCGGACCATCTATGCCCAGAAGGCCGACGAGGCGCGGGCGACGGGACGGGTCCTCGGGCTGCCGAGGTGGGCGGTGGAGATCATCCCGACGCTCACGCCCGGCATCGCGGTGTGGGACGTGAACGGCAACGTACAGGTGGTCAAGCACCTGATCACCGAGACGGAACGGCCGCTGGTCTTCACCGACCGCGCCATGACCGAATCGTCGGCCGACCTCCCCGAGGACGCGCCGTCCGACGAAGCGCTGCGGGCGGCGGAGCTGGAGGCGGAGGAACGGGCGGCTTACATGGAGCAGCATGCGGGATGAGTGGGAGCGGGACCGGTCTCCTCGCGGACGCGGTCCCGACCGGGGCGGACGCCCCGAACGCGGCGTTCCCGACGGGCTCTTGGTCGCGTTCCTGGGCTTCCTGATCGGGGCGACGGTCCTGGTCTGGTCGGCGACGAACCTCGCCGGCCGGTTCGCGCAGGGCGCCTGGCCGGAGAAGGTGTCGTTCGGTCATACGCCGCCCGCGGTGCGCCACCTGGTGGGCAATCCGCAGGACGTGGCGGGCGCGTGGCCGGAGACCCCGGCGGACCAGCTCTCGGGGTACGGGCTGTTCTGGGGCCTGTTCATCGGCCAGCTGATGGTCCTCATCGTGATGACGGTCTTCGTCATGGGGACGGTGACGCGGTGGAAGGCGGTGCGCAGGGCCCGGCGGGCGGCGATGGGTTCGGGGGCCGGGGCTCCGG